>JAVZHJ010000001.1:0-27667 GCA_038998365.1 Candidatus Aenigmatarchaeota archaeon
AAGCAGTTCAAGTTTTTCTTCCTCTTCTGGTGATTTATGTGCTATCCCAAGATATAGCCCGACATATGTTGCCAAATATTCTGATGCAGCATAAAATAGAAGAACTGAAGGAAAAACTGGATAAAGAACAAGAAGTAAAGATAATTTTGTAATTAAAATACAGGCTAATTTTTTCATTTGATGATAGTTCTCTATCAAGATATATTCCAATTTATCTTTAATATCTGGGAGGAGAATGTGTAGCTTAGTATCTCCAAGAAAATTTATTTTTTCCCCCAAACTTACTATTCTCCCCAAATCTTCTGCACATTTTTCTGTACCAATGCTTGGCAGAATATATAGCAAATATTCATTTAAACTATCTCTAACCATTTCTCCACTAATTATTGGAAAAGAACGAAAGGTTAAATTCTTTACTCTGCAACACAAATAGATTTATATGTTTGAAGTTGTAGGCTTTTTAATCGCTTTTTTGGGTTCTTCTTTAGCCGCAGCTTTTGACCTTAAGATAACACCAACAGAAATTCCTGACGAAATACCACATACCATGATAGCCTTAGCTCTAATTTTATCTTGCTTTCAAAGCTTACTCGAATTCAGCTTTTCTCCTTTAATTGAAAGTTTGTTGTACGGCTTTTCCCTTCTTGCTTTTGGCTTTTTGATGTATCGCTTAGGCCAATGGGGAGGAGGTGATGCTAAAGTCTTGGCAGCTATTGGCTTTTTCACTCCTTTCATTTCACCTTTAACCAAAAACCTTTTATTGCCTTTTGCTTTCAGCTATCTTGTGAATGTTTTTATTGTAGGAGCAGCTTACATGCTTTTTTACGCTTTTGTTCTCGCAGCTCTAAACAAAAAAATTATCACAGAATTCTTGAAAAGCGTTAAGTCTAGCTGTAAGATCATAGCAATTTCAATGGTAGCTTTGCTTCTTCTGTTCTGCTCAACAAACATTCTGCTCTTCAACTTTTTTGGTTTGTCAGCAGATTTTTATTCCATATTCTCAAATTCCCTCTTGCTCTTGATCTTGACTTTGAGCTTGTTCTTGATCTGGATTTTCGTTAAGACGGTTGAAGACAAAGCTTTCAAGAGAAGAATTCCTATTTCTAAGCTTAAAGTTGGAGATGTTCTGCTAGAAAGCAAGCTTTGGGAAGGTATAACTGAAAAAGAGATCAAGAAAATTAAAAAATCGGGGAAAAAATCAGTTTGGATTAAGGAAGGCGTGAGATTTGCACCTACTTTTCCTTTGGCTCTAATTTTCACTTTGTTATTTGGAGACTTAATTTTATTTTTGTTTTCTTTGATTGGCTAAAAAATCTCCCCAGTTATTGGTATAAATTGGTTTTTTATTAGGCGTGAGTGGAATGTCATACATTCTTGCTGTTAGTCTCATTTCCTTATCTCTTGTTATTAGTCCAGAATTTTCAAAAATAACTTGTGAGATGATTTGAGCATCGTTTGGGTCTAAATTCTTTTCGATAGAATCTATCAAAAGTTCTTTATCACCATAAAAATTAGATTTTTCGATAACTTCTTTCCAATTTTTACAAGGTCTTCCCAAAATTCTTACATTTTCTCTGTTCAAAAGTTTTATAACTTTTTCATATTTCTCTTGAACTATATAGCCGTAGATATCTTTTACTGTAGATAAAGTTTCTTCTAAGACTATTCTATAAATTGTTATCAACCTATTACTAAAAATTTTTTTATATTTTCTCTCGCCATCATTTCTATTTTTCAAAACATCAAGAATTATGTTAGTGTCTATGGCGAATATTGCCCTATTATCTTCAAATCTTCTCAAATTGTAATCTATGAATGAATATCTAAGCCTTCTCAAAGTTTCTTCAAAAAGTTCATTTTCCATAAATTATTTAAAAGAACCTAGTATTTTATTTTTTTCTCAAATTTTCTCTCTATGATTGAAAACAAACTCTTCAATTCTTCATCTTTTAGAATTGATCTTACATCATTTAGAAAAATTGAAAATTTTTCCTTTTCATAACCTTCTTCTTTGTATTCCAAGGCCTGAATTCCCATTTCTAGTTTTTCCAGCTGCTTAACAAGCTTTGCCTCTTCACTTTTCTGTTCTATGAATTCTTTCCAAATAGAAAAATATTTTTCTTTTAAGTCATTTGGAAGAAGCGAAAGAATTTTTTCCATGGCTTCATTTTCTTTTTGTTTCAATTTTTTCCAAACCTAATTTTTTCTTTGCAAAATTGTCCCAATCACCAATTAAAGCTTCTGCTAAATCATGAATTAATGCCATCCTAACCATTTTTTCCGTGTCAAGTTTTTTAATGTCAGAAAAAATCATGCAAAGAACCGCACTCCTAAAACTATGTTCAGCCACAGATTCTGGGTTTTCTATGCCGACATTAGTTACCCAGCCTGTTCTTTCTATCTTTTTCAATTTTCCAATTGTTTTGAAAAACTCAATCAATTCTTCATTCATTTCTTTTTCTCCAATCTTTCAATCCCATTCATGTATGGCCTTAAGACTTTTGGAATTACCACACTTCCATCTTTTTGCTGGAATTGCTCAATTATAGCTATCATTGTCCTGCTTGTTGCTAAGGCTGTGTTGTTCAAAGTGTGTACAAAGCCGGCTGGCGGCTTTCCAGGACCTTCTCTATATCGAATGTTAAGCCTGCGGGCTTGATAATCTGTGCAATTAGAATTTGAACCGGTTTCCCTAAACTTGCCGTCAGCCATCCAGCATTCAATATCATACTTTTTAGCAGCTATAGTTCCTATGTCGCCAGTGCAAATGTTGACAACACGATAATGTAAGCCAAGCTGCTGGTAAAGCTCTTCTGAATTCCTTTGCAATTCTTCATGGATTTCCCAGCTTTGCTCTGGCAAGCAAAAAACAAATTGCTCTATTTTGTTGAACTGATGCATTCTGAACAAGCCTTTGGTGAATTTTCCATGCGTGCCAATTTCTTTCCTGAAGCAAGGTGAAATGCCGCAAAGCCTTAAGGGCAAATCTTTTTTATCAAAAACTTCCCCCATGAACATTGCTCCCAATGGATGTTCAGCAGTTGCTATAAGATACAAAGGCTCTCCTTCAATTTTGTAAGTCACCATTTCAAAATCGCTTGGGTCTATCATACCTTCGTAAGCTTTCCTGTTTATCATGTAAGGTGGCTCGACCAAGATAAAACCTTTCTTCCTAAGAAAATCTATAGCAAATTTTTGTATTGCTAGATCAAGCAGAACAAGCTCTTCTTTAAGGTAGAAGAAACCTGCTCCTGCAGCTCTCGCTGCTCTCTCTTGATCAATTAGGCCCAAGTTTTTCAGTATCTCCAAATGATCTTTGGGTTTGAAATCAAATTTTGGTGGTGAGCCCCATCTTCTTATTTCAACGTTATCGTTTTCATCTTTACCATAAGGCACACTCTCGTGTAAAAGATTTGGTAAGCTTAGTAAACCTTTCCTGATTTCTTCTTGCAGTTTTTCAGCTTCTCCTTCAAGCTCTTTTATTTTTTCAGGAATTTTTTCCGCTTCTTTCAAAAGCTTTTCCGCATCTTTCTTCTCTTTCTTCCTGATGGCAATTTCTCTGCTCAATTCATTTCTCCTTTTCCTCAAATTGTTGATTTCTGTTTGTAGTTTTCTCCATTCTTTATCGGCAGAAATAACTTTATCCAAAAGCTTCAGCTTTTCAGGATCTTGCCTTCTTTCGAGATTTTTTCTCACCAGCTCAGGGTTTTCCCTTATAAGCTTGATATCAAGCATGTTTTCCCTACTAATTTTTCTTAATCTTTGAAGTTTAAATAATATTTTATGAAGCTGAAAAGAGAGTTAGGCTTGCTGGAAACAACTTTTTATGGAATTGGAGTAATAATTGGAGCTGGAATTTTTGCTTTGATTGGGGAAGCCGCAGGCTTGGCAGGAAACTCTGTTTGGATTTCTTTCTTGATCGGTGCTTTTATTGCTATTTTCACAGGCTTAACCTATGCTGAGCTTTCTGCCATGTATCCAAAAGCAGGAGCTGTTTTTGTTTATGTCAAAAAAGCTTATGGCAGCGAATTTTGGGCTTTCTTGATAGGCTGGCTTTTGATCTTTGCTCTTATTTCCGGAATAGCAGCAGTTTCTCTTGGCTTCTCAGGCTATTTCACAAAACTTTTTGGGGCTGAAGGATTTTTGGCAAGAACAATTGTTTCAATTCTTCTCATCATTGCTCTTTCTTTCTTGAATTTCTTGGGGATAAAGGAAAGCTCAAGATTTTTCATAACCACATCTTTTATAGTTACACTAAGCTTAATTGCCATAATTTTCCTAGGGTTTTTTGGCGCTCCTTTAAATCCTCAAAAATATTTTGAAGCCCCAAGCTTGACAGGAGTTTTCTCAGCAGCAGCTTTGGTTTTCTTCGCTTACCTTGGCTTTGAGGATATAGTCAACTTAGCAGAAGAAACTAAGAAGCCTAAAAAGATAATTCCCCTAGCTTTAATTCTTTCCGTAGTGATAACAACTTTAATCTATGTTCTGGTTTCAATGGCTGTTTTAAATGTTGTAAGTTGGGAAGAACTTTCTCAATCACCAGCTCCTTTGGCTCTAGCTGCTTCTAAAGTTTTTGGAGACAAAGCTTTTGTCATAATTTCACTTTCAGCTCTTTTAACTACTGCCGACACTTCTTTAGGACTTATGCTCGCAGCTTCTAGAATGCTTTATGGCATGGCAAAAGAAAATTCCCTCCCAAAAATTTTGTCAAAAGTTCATGAAAAAAGAAAAACACCATACTTTGCAGTTTTTGCAATTGCAATTTTATCCACAGCCTTTGTTTTCCTTAGAGACATAGAAAAAGTTGCGAAGATAACAAGTTTAGCTTCACTTCTTGCTTTCATAGCAGCAAACCTTTCTTTGATTCACTTGAGGTTCATGAAGCCTAAAATGAAAAGAAGTTTTATGGCTCCTTTAAACATAGGAAAATTCCCGCTCACAGCTTTTTTTGGCACTATATCTTGCATGGCTTTGCTTGGTTATTTTGAAATAGAGTTAATTTTGTTAACTCTTGTAGTTTTAATTGCAGGCTCAGCAATTTTTGCTTTCAGAAAATTGAAGAAAAAGCATTAAGCTACCTTGTTATCTTGAATCCTTTAACCAGCTCTAAAAGCTCTTTGGCCTTTGAATTCTTCTCAAAGTGATCCCTAACAGGCTTTATCATTTGGTCTAGATAATCAGCTACAGCGTTCTTCAAATCTAGGGGATGGAGCTCTCCTTGCTTGAAAGCTTTCTCAACTTCTTCATAAGATTTGAACTCTATAGCCCCACCAAATTTTAATGGTCTCTCAACTTTCATGCTCTTGAACTTTCTGAATATCAAATGCTTTGTGTAATCCAAAACTGGATTGTTCTCAGCTACTTTTTCAGGGCAATAAGCATTTTTAATTTTTTTGAAAATTTCCTCTCTGCTATCGTGCATGAAGATTGCGCTCGAAGGCTTGCTCTTGCTCATCTTTGAGCTTATTGCTATGTCTATTGCTTTAATTTCATCAAAACCTTCAGGCTGCTTCACACCTTCCAAGCCCATGAGCATATGATGGCTTACCACTACAGGCTTCCACCAACCAAGCTTTGGCCCAATCTCGCGAGCCAACATGTTTGCTCTTCTTTGGTCTAAGCCTAATTGACAAATGTCAACTTGCAATTCAAAAATATCAGCAACTTGCATCGCAGGGTAAAAATATTGGGCAACTTCTTTAAGCTCACCAGCTTTCCTTCCCATTATGCTTAAAGCTCTATTTGCTCTGTTAACTGTGACATTTTTTGCTATCAAGATGACTTTCTTCCAATATTCTTTTCTGCTCGCCAAATCGCTGGCCCAAACAAACTCAACTTTTTTTGTGTCTACACCTGCAGCTTTCCAGACTTCTATGAAGTATTCGCCAGCAAGCTTTATTTTTTCTAAGTCGCCACCAAGCTTGTTGTTTATCCAAGCAAAGTAGTCCGCAAGGTAAAGCTTGAAGTGAATTCCAGCTTTTAGCAAATCTTCTATAAGCATTGGCCTAAAAATTCCAAAAGCTATGTGAGCTAGACCTGAAGGCTCGAAGCCATCATAAGCTACAGGGTGCTCTTTGGTTTCTAGCAATTGCTTGAGCTCATCTTCTGTGATTATTTCTTCGCCAACACTTTTAACAAGCTGGAATCTTTCTTCTAAATCCATAAATCAATATAGAATTTGTAATTTTAAATCTTCTTGATGATTTTTTGTTAGACGTCAAAATTAAAAAAATAGATAAATAGAAGGAAACCAAAAAATAAAGAAGATTTTATGATTCAATTGAGCTTTTTGGGAGCGATGCAAACAGTAGGAGCTTCTGGAATTCTTGTTGATACTGGCACAGAAAAAATTCTGCTTGACTATGGGACAAAAATTAGAGAAGTTCCTCCACAATTTCCAATCCCGATTCAAGGAAAGCCTGATGCAATTTTGCTTTCTCACTCGCATCTTGATCATTCAGGCGCAATTGCAATCTTTTCAGCAAATGGTCAAGGCTGCCCAATTTATTCAATAAACGTGACGAAGCCATTAACAGAACTTTTGCTTTTAGATTCTTTGAAAATAAGCCATGAAGAAGGCGTAAGCTTGCCTTTTAAGAAGAGAGATGTTGAACAAACTATGAAAAATTTTGTCTTGATTCCCTACAGAAAGCAATTCAAGCTCCGCTCTACAAAATTTGAATTTTTTGATGCTGGCCACATCCCAGGCAGTGCCATGATTCTTTTAAGCTTTGGAAATAAAAACCTTCTTTACACAGGTGATTTGAAAACAACAGACACAAGGCTTCTCAAAAAAGCTGATTTGAACTTGCCAAAGATAGACTACTTGATAACAGAATCAACTTATGCTGATAGAGAGCATGCAGACAGAAAATCACAAGAGAAAGAACTGGTGAAAATAATAGATGAAACTTTGGCTATGAACGGACATTGCTTGATAGCTGGTTTCGCTGTTGGTAGGCTTCAAGAAATTTTGCTTATCCTAGACAAACATGGAATAGATTATCCTGTTTATTTAGATGGAATGGCAAAGAAAGCCACAACAATAATAAACCAGCATAAGAGCTTGTTAAAAGAGCCTGAAAGCTTAGACAAAGCTTTGAAAAGAGTGGAGTATGTGGGCTCAGAGAGATCAAGAAAAAGAGCTTTAAAGAAACCAAGCGTTATCTTGACAACAAGCGGCATGCTTACTGGCGGGCCAGCAATTTGGTATATCAAGAAGCTTTATGCTGACAGAAGGTCTAGTTTGGTCTTAACCGGATGGCAGCTTGAAGACACTCCTGGCAAAATCTTGCTTGAGACCGGCAGACTAATAACAAAAGATTTAGACTTAGAAGTGAAGATGTTTGTGAAGCGATTAGATTTCAGCGCACATGTTGGAAGGAGCGAGCTGTTTGAGTTCATAGAGAAGCTTAATCCTGAGAAAGTTTTTTGTATTCATGGTGATCACACTGAAGAGTTTGCTTCTGAGCTAAGGAAAAAAGGGTTTGATGCTGTTGCACCTTTAGCGAACAATAGAATTTTCAGCCTCAAGTAAAAAATATGTTTCTTCTTTATTTGATTTTCTATTTCTAATGAAAGTAATAGAGCCTCTATAAACATTAGAATCATATGTATTAAATCTTCCTGTTATTTCGATTTGTTCAATGTAGCCTTCAAGGCTATATGGTATATATCTTACTTGATAAGAATTTGGAATTCCTATGCCTACTATAACATCCATCAATTGTGATCTCAGACTTGATAAAGCTAGATCAAATAATTTTTTGGCCTCTATATTATTCATCTCACTTGCTTTTACTATTCCTCTGTCCCCATACATCTTGTAGTACAAAACTATACGCCGATTCATTTCATTTATACTCTGAGCAATTAACTTTCTGTCTTCTTCTGTGAAATCAATTCTCATGATTCTTATTTCTTCGGTTTTTCTATTCTGTGTGTTTCTTGACATAAACTTTTTATAAACAAAGGTATATATAAAGATTTCGCTACTATAGAATAGTAACGCTTAAATACTAGTAAAGATATAGTAACTACTATAAGGTGACAATCAAATGGCAGATGGAAAAATTCATGAAATAAGAAAGATTGTGGGGAAAATTGCAGATTACATAGAAGTATTAAAAAAATATCCAGATAAAGAGTTGTGTAGAGAAGCTTTGGAACTCATAAACAGATACTGTCCTCGTAAACATAATCCAAATGGAATTAAAGAAAAGAGAATCGAGGGAGATATAGAAAGAGCTCAAAGAATTTTGGGAATAATAGAAAATTTGGGGTTGGAGGAATATGGATATCAATGAAGAAATTTCATTGTGCTCTGAAAATTATGAAAAATGGAAAGCTTTAGCTTTATCTGCTCAAAACAAAGAAGAGAGCAAGAAATTCTTGGAAAAAGCTTTCTTCTGGCTTGAGTTGCAATCAGCTTTCATCACACTTTTTGCTGCTGAGCAAGCAAAAGGAAAAGATCCTGCTTTCAAGAGAAAGCTCCTTTTAGCCAAGACAAAGCTTTCAAAAAAGCTTGCTGAATATGCTGAAAATGTTTTGAATGAAATTGAGGGGAAAATGGAGGGTTGATGTTATGGTTTTATATCATATGGATTTCAATCCAAGAAAAGAGGAAGAAGATTTTATAAAAATATTTGGGAAGATTACCGAAAAATATGGAAAAGACTATACATCAACTTTAATTGCCGATAAAATAGGCAGTGAAGGGATGTTACACAATTATTTCGCACATCAACTTTAAGAATCCAATTAAACTTATTTTCTTTCAATCCCTAATTCTAATTAATGCCAAGAAAAAAGAAAGTGCAAAAAAAGGGGAAAATTAAAGAAGCTAGGCAAGCTAAGATAAAAAAGCCTAACAAGCTGAAAAGAAAAGTGATTTTCCTCTTAATAGACGGCTTGCCAGATTTAGCTGAGCAAAGAACTCCTTTGTCAGCAGCTCACAAACCAAATTTTGATTTCTTTGCAAGGAGTGGTATGTGTGGAGAAATATTGCCAATAGAGAAGAAGTTCTGGAATGAGACAACAAGAACAAGCGTAAGCCATTTAGCAAATTTCTCTTTGCTTGGCTACGATTTAAAGCCTGAGCAAATGAAAAGAGGGCCAATTGAAGCTATAGGCTCAGACATACCTTACCAGCAAGGCTGGCTTGCCTTGAGATGCAATTTTGTCACCGTTGACAATGAGCTTAAAGTTTTGGATAGAAGGGTGGGAAGAAATTTTTTAGGCTTGGATGAAATCGCAAGATACATAAATGAGCATGTTAAGCTTGAAGTTGATCACATATTCATGAGAACTTATGGACATAGAGCAGTTTTGATTTTGAAAGAAAAACTGAGCGATAAGATAAGCGATAGTGATCCCTATTTTAATTGGGAGAAAGTTAGGAAAATTGAAGCTTTTTCTCCAGAAGCTATAAGGTCTGCACAGCTTGTGCAAGAATTCATAGAAAAAGCAAGGCAAGTTATTGAATATCATCCAGCTAATGAGCAAAGGATTAAACAAGGCTTACCACCAGCAAACTACATAGTCACAAGGGAAGCTGGTAATAAGCTCCCAGCAATAAAAAACTTTCTCAAGAAATACAAAATTCCAAAAGCTGTTTGTATTGCTGAAAATGGGGTGATGAAAGGGAGCTGCATGCTTGCGGGCTTTGATGCAATAACAATACCAGAGCTGAATTTTGAACAAACTTTAAGGTTCATTTTTGACAACATAGAAAATGCTTTGGCTGAATATGATTTTGTTTATGCTCATGTTAAAGGGCCAGATGAGCCTGCTCATGATGGCGACTTCTTCAGGAAGCAGAAAGTGATTGAAAGAATAGATGATTATTTAGGAAGGCTTCGTGACTTCAATGGAATTTTAATCATAACTTCTGACCACATAACTTCTTGCAAGACTAGGAAACATGAGTTTGGAGCAGTGCCAATTTTAATTTATGGAAAAGGTAGAGATGAAGTGCAAAAGTTTGATGAGCTTTCTGTGAAGAAAGGGAAGCTTAAGCTCATAAATGGTAAGAAGCTCTGGAAGATTGTATTTGGTAGATGAGAAGATATCATATCTTCTTTTTGATGAAAGCTATATCTTTCTTCATAACAGAAATTTCCTTTTTCATTAGAGACGTGTCTCTTTTCATCGTAGAGATCTCCATTTTTATTGTAGACATTTCTTTTTTCATCGTAGAGATTTCCCCTTTCATTGTAGACATCTCTTTCTTCAGGGAAGCAACATCTTTCTTCACATTCAAAATTTCTGACTTAAGAAAGCCTATGCTTTCAGAAATATCTGAAACTTTTTTCCACAAACTCCAAAATCCTGTTAGCAGAGCTCCAAAAATTCCTATTATAGCACTGGGGAATTCCCCATGACTTACAAACTCACTATGAAAAATAAGCCAAATAATCAAACACAAAAGAAAAATGCTAGCCAACAAAAGTGCAATTAGCGAAGGGTCAACTTTCATTTTATCACACCTGTTACTACAAGTGCAAAGAGTATATATCCTATTAGCATGAGAATGAAAAGGATAATACTGCCTATATCAGGAAACAATTCTTTCAGTAATTTGCCCATAAGAAGAGTTTATTGGGGATTATTTATATAGATTTGGAACTTCAAAAGTTGTAATCAATCTTTAAAAACTTCATAGTGGAGTTGGATTTCATTTTTTGAAATTTTCTTTACTTCAAGCAATTTGAGTTTGGCTTCAAAGTCCAAACTTTCAAAAATTCTTATTCCTTTCCCGAAGACAATCGGCTCGATGTCAATGTAAATTTCATCAATTAAATTTTCTTCCATAAAACTCGAATTCAATTTTCCACCACCACAAACCATTATCGTTTTGAATCCTCCTTTCTTTAAAATTTCTATCGCCTCTCTCGGGGATTTTGCTGTAGAGACAAACTCAGGATCATGAATTTTTATTTGATTTTTTGTGACAACAATTGTCCTAATTTTGTTGAGATTAGAGCGATTAAATTCATCATTTTTGAGCATAATTTCATAGGTTCTTCTTCCTATAACCATGTTGCCATGTTTTTTTGATCATGCTACTGTAGCTTTTCCATTCAACTTCACTAACCCAACTTGTATCATCATTTTCTTTTGCTATCATACCGTTCGGTGTTGCTGCCATATAGAGGACAATTTTCATAATATTTAAAAATGCTTTTTAAATATAACTTAATTATAGCTCAAAACAAATTCTAATTAATGATAGCAAGAAGGCTTGAAATAAGGCAAATCTTTGCCACAAACTCCAAGAAAACAATTGAAGTTGAGATTGAAACAGCAAAAGGCAAAGTTAGAGCTTCTGTTCCAATAGGCACTAGCAGGGGAAAGCATGAAGTTTTTTATTTACCAACAGAAGAAGCGATAAACAAGTTCAACTTGATAAGGAGAAGCTTCACGAATGAAGAATTCAAAGATCAAGAAGAAGTTGACGAGCTTATAAGAACAATAGATAAGACACCAGAGCTCAAAGAGATTGGTGGAAATTTGGCTTTAGCAATTTCTTCAGCTTTCTTGAAAGCTTTTGCTTTGAATGAAGGTTTAGAAGTTTTCGAATATTTGGCAACTTTAACTAAAAGTGAGCTAAAAATGCCTAAGCCGGTTTGCAATGTTGCCGGAGGCTGGAAAGAAAGCAGGAGCGACATCCAAGAATTCTTGCTCTTGCCTGTTCATCAATCCTCTTTTTTCGACTCAATTTCAAAAATCTCTCAAGCTTACCTTGATTTGAGCAAAACTTTAAAGCAAGCTGATCCAACTTTTGCTTATGGTAGGAATTGGGAATCAGGCTGGGTCACAAACTTGAACTTCATAGAGCTTTTGAACATTTTGAAGAAAATTGCAAATGAAAACTTGCTGAGAATTGGTTTGGATATAGCAGCTTCCCAGCTCTGGGATGGTAATCAGTATTATGTTTACCGCTATTCCAACAAAATCTTAAGCAGAATTGAGCAGCTCAGATTTATTCAAGATTTAGCCAAAGAATATCCAATAAGCTACATAGAAGATCCTTTCATGGAAGATGATTTCGTCTCTTTTGCTTCTCTCACAAGCATGCTGCCAAACAAGCTAATAGTAGCTGATGATTTGTTCGCAACAAATCTGAAAAGGTTGAAAGATGGTATAGAATTGAAAGCAGCAAATGCTATGATAGTGAAGCCTAGCCAAGCTGGAACGATAAGTGATGTAATAAGAGTAGTGAAGCTTGCAAAAGAGAATAATATTATTACAGTAATGTCCCATCGCTCTGGAGAAACTGAAGACGATTTGATTGCTCATTTAGCTATTGGCTTGGGCTGTGAGTATGTGAAATTTGGAATCTCTGGCGAAAGGATAAACAAGTTGAATGAAATGATAAGAATAGAAGAAAAAATTTCAGAAGAATTTTGAAAAATTTTTTTAAATTCTAAATGATATATAAGGATAATGAAAAAATATTCTTACGCTAAAAGTAAGCTCAACAACCAAATTTCAAATCATATCAAGCGCTTGAAAAAATGGAAGTACAAGAACTTGTTTCTCTTCTGTTTGAGCATTGTTGTAGCTTATTTTATATTAAAAAACGAGGAAAGTCTTACTTTTCTGAAGAGTTTGCATGGTCTTGGCTACCTTTCAGCTTTCATTGCTGGTGCGCTATTCACTTCAAGCCTGACAGTTGCCCCCGCTACTGCTCTAATTTACACTTTAGGCTCAACTTTTAATCCTCTTGTCCTAGCTTTCATAGGAGCTTTCGGTTCTTTGATGAGCGATTATTTGATTTTTAGGTTTGTGAAGCACAGGCTTGTAGATGAAATAAAGCTTTTGCATGAAGAAGTGAAGAAATTTTTAAGGCCTGTGACAAAACCTTTTGTGCCAAAAGATTTAAGGTTTAGGCTTTGGTTGTGGCAAAGGGCTGTTAATTCCAGGCTTAGATGGCTTATTCCAGTCATAGCTGGTTTTATAATAGCTTCTCCCTTGCCTGATGAGTTTGGAGTTGCTTTGCTTGGAGCAGCAAAATATGAAACAAAAAGGTTTGCCGTGCTATCTTACTTCTTGAATTTCATGGGAATACTTTTAGTTGCTTTTGTGGGAAGCCTTTAGATAAATTTAGAAAGTTAAAAAAAATATATGATTCTAATAGATGGCTCAGAAGGTTGGGGCCAAGTCTTGAGAACAAGCATTGCTCTAGCTGCTTTAACTCTCAAGCCAATAAAAGTCATAAACATAAGAGCTTCAAGACCAAAGCCTGGCTTGATGCCTCAACATTTGATGGGAATAAAAGTTGCTGCTGAATTTTGTGATGCTGAAGTTTTTGGCTTGGAATACGGTTCAATGGAAGTAGAGTTCAAGCCTAGGAAACTTGATGTCAAAGATAAAACTATAGATATAGGCACAGCAGGCAGCATTTCTTTGCTATTGCAAACTTTAACTCCAATGCTAGCTTTTGCTAAAAAACAAGTAAGCCTTGAAATTATTGGCGGTACAGCAGGCTTAGGCTCACCAACAATAGAATTTCTCCAGCATGTAACTTTCCCAATTTTAAGTAAGCTTAGCCTTCCTTTGCCTGAAATTGAAGTTTTAAAGCAAGGTTTTTACCCAAGAGGAGGAGGCAGGGTAAAGATAACTTTTAGGCCAACCAAGCTTTTAACTTCTGTAAACTTAACAAATCCAGGAAAAGTTTTAGCAATAAAAGGGATTTCTGTTGCAGGAAGCTTGCCTGAGTCAATAGCTTTAAGGCAAGCTGAAGCCGCAAAGCAGGCTTTGAGCAAGATAACGGAAAACATTCAAATTCAGCACTATTCAGCAGCAACCTATTCCCAAGGCACATCAATCACACTTTGGGCTGAAACTGAGAATTCAATCCTTGGCTCGGATAATTTGGGCAAGCGTGGTGTTAGAGCTGAAGATATTGGAAGAGAAGCTGCTCAAGCTTTGATAAAATCAATTGAATCAAAAGCAGCTTTGGATAAATTCATGTCAGACCAAATAATTCCTTTCTTAGCTTTAGCTCATGGTAAATCTTCTGTAACAGTGGAAGAAATAACTCAGCATTGCCTCTCAAACATTTCTGTTTGCGAAAAAATTTTAGGCTGCAAGTTCTCTGTTGACAAGGCAAACAAAAGAATAGAAGTTGAAGGCATAAACTTCACACTTTAATTTTTAATCAAGAAAACAATTTCTTATTATGCAGAGATTTCCTCCAAGAACAGCTGGAAGGCAAATGATAACCGAAGTTCCAATAGTTAAAGTTGGCCAAACTGTCAACGAGATAAAAAAATTGATCTCTAGAAAGACAAAGCGATTTGTAACCATTGATTACATTTATGTTGTTGATGAAGAAAATGTTCTGAAGGGGGTGATCTCAATCAAAGAACTTTTTGAAGTCAAAAAGAACAAGCGAATAGAAGAAGTGATGAAGAAAGATGTGATTTACGTTCATCCCTTTACTCATCAAGAAAGAATAGTTTATTTGGCTCTTTCACATGGAATAAAGATGATGCCAGTTGTTGATAAAGAAAAACATTTTTTGGGCGTGATTCCTTATGATACAATACTCCAAATCTTCAATCAAGAAGTTCGTGAGGATATTTTCAGCTTCGGTGGAATTTTTCATAGAGTTGGTCAAGAATTCAACACGATAAAAGATTCACCCAAAAAATGGTGAGGAGAAGAATGCCTTGGCTTTTGGTTGGAATTATTGGTGGAACAATAGCTGCCATGATAGTCAGCTTTTTTGAAGCCATGCTAAGCAAGTATTTGGTCTTAGCAGCTTTCATTCCAGTTCTAGTTTATGTGAGCGATGCAGCTGGCACACAATCTGAAACTTTGATAGTTCGCGGTTTTGCTTTAGATCCAAAATTATCAATAAAGAATTGGGTGAAAAGGGAGCTACTTGTGGCACTTTACCTTGCATTTGCTTGTGGCTTGCTCTTGGCAATTTTTGAAATCATAGGCTGGCAGAGAAATCTTTCCATAGCTTGGGTTGTTGGTTTTTCGATGTTCTTAGGCATAATTGCTGGAACTTCAATTTCCACTTTCTTGCCAATTGTTTTGAAAAAAATGAACATAGATCCTGCTGTTGCTGCTGGTCCATTTGCAACTTTGCTTAGTGATATAGCTACTCTAGCAATTTATTTCAGTGTGGCAAGCATCTTCCTCATCTAAACTGGCAAATCAGCTCGTGTTTCGCTAAATCTTTGTACACTGGTTTTTTGCAAAACTTACAAATTCCTTCAGGCTTTGGCAGTTCATTTGAGCTCTCTGCCATAGCTATCCTACTCAACTTTTATTTCTTTTCCTGCTTTCTTCTTTATCTTCTTTGGCAAAATTATTGTTAGAACACCATTCTTCATTTCAGCTCTAGCTTTCTCATAATCAACAGGCACAGGCAAAGTCAAGAATCTTCTCATTTCTCCTAACCTTCTTTCGGCTCTGAATACCTTTTCCGTCTTTTCCAATTTCTTTTCCTTGTGCTGAGCCAAAATTTCCAAAGTGTTTTCCGTTGCTCTTATAGTTACATCTGTTTTTTCAAATCCTGGCAAGTCTGCCTTGACTATTAGCTCGTCATCTGTTTCACTCACATCAACTGGGAAGCTTCTGAAGGCTTCTAGTTCTTCTTCTATTGGCAACCACATCCTTCTCATGAGAAAGTTTAACCTTCTTCTCATCCTTTCAAATTCATCCCAAGGATCTTCCCACATATCATCACCGAATTTAGATTATTTAAACACTAAAAATATATATTTTTCAAACTTATTTAAAAAGCTTATGGTTCCTAGGCTGAAGATTCTAGCTTGCCACCACGATGCACATATTCAAAAATCACTTCTTTTTTTACTGATTCAGGAATGTTTTTAAGAATGACTTGACCTAAAACTTTTTTCAGCTCTGAGTTACTTAAGCTTCTGAGCATATTTCTTATTTCATCCAGTTGAATTTCATCTATTTCTCCATACAAATCTTTAACTCTGCTTTGAGAATATTTTGCAATTAGCTCTAAAACTTCAGCCATTTAGCCAAACCTCTCTAAAACTTTTCCTTTAACTCTAGCTTCTCCACCAGTTGGCTCTGCCAAAATTTCATTACACTTCAAGCATTTTACAAGTGTGGTAGCTTTGCTGAAAATCACTTGCTCATTCTTACACTTTAAACACAAAACTCTCAAGAACTTGCTTTCAGGCAAAGTCACCAAGTTTTTAGTCTTCATTTCTTCACCAGTTCAAACTTTTTAGCACGCCAGCCTTCGCCTTTAACATGCATTTTCCCACAAACTTTACACTTGAACCTCAAATCAACTTTTTTTGTTGGTTTTTCCCTTCCTTTTGGGTTTGAACGTGGGAACGAGCCGTAACCCTTCATCTTTCGCTTGAAAATTCTCTGACCATGAGTCATGCTACCCTTTGCTCTTCTCTTGGCTATTTCAACTTCATGTAGCTGGTGTGACTTACAATACGGACAATAAGTCCTGATTACTTTTGGGAATTTCATATCTTATACACCTTAATGTCTTTTATTTTAATTTATAACTACTTAGTAAAGTATTAAGTTTATATTTTTTATCTGAATTGACGAAATTTATTTTATTCCTAAATAATTCTAAATTTTTCTTTCCAGATATACACAATCTATATCTTCTTTTGTAATAACTATTAACTTCCCTTATTTTACCACTATTAATTCCTAATTCTAATAACATGGTTTTGATGATTTGAATTAACTTTTTATTTGTCATTTCAATAATTATTTGATATTTTGGTATTGTTACACAACCTTCATCATCAAATAAAGCCTGTAGAAAAATCTCTTTTTGACCATCGACTAAATTTGCTAAAAAATCTAAGGATTTTATGCTTTTAAAGCTCAAAAACTCATTCAATAACATACCTATAATGGTAGGACATCTGATGTCTTTAACCCCATTTCTTTGTGTTCTTTTATAAAGGTTTACATTTCCGAAAACATTTTGTATAAGTTCAGAAAATCTATTTAAAAGTTCTTCTGATTTATTCGTATACCAAATTATTGGACAATTAGATCGAAATTCTATGCAACCATCTCCCAATAGGTGGCCCAACAATTCTACCAAACTGCTATTCAAAGTTATGGGAAATTTTGGATTATTTATGGGCTTAGATAGACTACCACTGCATTTTATTTCTTTTAAATTATCGTTTAGAAGTTTCTTAAATTTTATACTCATATCGTGAGGCAATAAATTCAAGATATCCTTAATAAGTTTGAGTTGAACAAAAGATTTACCAGTTTTGTATTCTTTAATATGAGTAAGTCTTTTTCTTTTAAGCATAATTGATAATCTATTCTGAGTACCAACAAATTTTACACTGTAATCAAAGAAACTTCTAATAACAGCTGGGTCTATTTTCACATAAATTCGCTCATTAGTCAAATCCCATAAGTTTAATTCTTTTCTCACATTCATTTTAACTCCTCTTTCATATTTCATTCTAATAAAAACAACTCTCTTATATTTTATTTACTCTTTTGGTAAGTGCATTTCCGATATTTCCGATAAACTCTGAACTAATTTTTAAAATTTTTTATCAACTTCATGCTCAGTATGCTTCTTACAGTAAGGGCAATAGGTCTTGACTAGTTTTGGGAATTTCATAAAAGATTTAACACCTTCTATCAATTTAAATTTTTAACTATTCTTTTAAAGGATCAATTTGGTAGAGTTTTTTACCATAAGTGGCTCCACAATCGCATCTTAAAAATTTTAAGTAGTCGTCAAACCTTCTTTTAATTCCCAATTCTTCCCTTTTTTCCTTATCAACAATGGTTATTTTCCTACAATTCTCACAAAAAAGGTAAATATCACCCAAAAAATTATATTTCAAAGATTTTTTCAGTTCTTTTAAAGCTAATAACAAGGTTTTAATCATAATTAATGATAAAAAGAAAAACTATTTAAAAGCATTGTTACTTGCTAACTTTAAACTCTTCAGCCAAACCTTTCTCTATCAAAATCTTAGCATTTTCTTCGGGAAGCTTAGCTATGTCGCCTTTTTCAAAAGGTCCATAAGTTTTCATATCTGCACCAACAAACTCAGGAACAGCCTCTTTGAAAACCACCATGCTTATGCTTTCTTTTTCTTCAAGTTTTTCCATCATTTCTTTCAAAAATTTTTCTCTCCTGCTTTTTATAATTTCTTTAACTTTTTCGAAAAATTCTTTTTCTTCGTCAGTTAAATTTTCTACACTCAGCCCAACTCTTGCTGAATTTATAGCTTGAGTTACAATTTTTCTCTCCCTCCTGTTAAAAATGTCTTCAATTAACCTTTCTATATTCTTCAGTTCTACAGAAGCTTTTCTGTCTTCCATTTTTTCCAGAATTCTTCTCTTTTGCTGTAAATAATTCTTAACGTTTTGATAAAAATTTTCTGGTAGCTTAGAGAGCTTTGGCGATCTCTCTTCTTCCCTCTGAATTTTCCTTATCAATTCAAAGGTTATTGTTTCTTCGGCCATATTTCAACCCTTTTTGATATTCATCAACAAATTTATCGAAAATTTTTTCCATTTCCTCTATAATTTTTTCAACTTCCTCTAAGCTCTTTTCCCCTTCTTCTATGTTGTCAAAATGGCTTGTTTCTTCCCACCAAGCTTCCACTTTTTTGTAAAGCTCATACATTTCTTCTAATTTTTCATTACCCTTTATCGCTACTTCAAAACCATCCATTTCTATTAGTTTAGTTTCAGGATCTCTGATAATTTTTCCAGAAGCATCAATAATTTTTGGTATTTTTTCAAAAATACCACAATGATGAGCAATGCCCTCCAAAAGCCATTGAGAATAATGGAAAGCATATTCCCTACGTTCTTCCCAAGTTTTACCAACCCAAATCATAATATAAACCTTAAGAATGATATTTAAGTTCTTTTCCTTTTTTCTTTTCTGATCTTAAGCCTTTTGAAAGGATAATTAACAGGGTTTTTAATCACTATCTTATCACTGTTGTTAGTACAGAATTCATCCGGTTTGCATATACCTATGGCCTTATAGAAATTTTCATTGTTACAGTTTGGTGGCAATAAATTCCTCTCTTGCCTAAAATGCCACCTGAGCTGAGTTCTTAGATAGCTGTTTCTTAAGGGTGGTATATTCTTGGAATTCCAATCCATTATTTTATTTTCTATTTTATCCAAGTTCCATCCCATATTCTTTAAAAAATTTGTCAGGACAAAAAGACTTCTCTTCCTCCCATCACTCAAGCCTTGGAGAATATTCTTGACACATGGGGGGAAATAATCTTCCGGTACTGCTTTTATTCTTTTCTTCACCAAAATCTTTGGTATTTCTTCCTTTGCCTCTACCAAATGTTTAGAGCTCCAGTCCAAAGCTTCTATAACCAATGCTTCAGCATCGTGCAAGCTTGATTTTGGAATCAAAAATTTTTCTTCGACTTTAGCTTTTTCTGGCAAAGCTTGTTGAACTTCAAACCTTTCGACATCTTCCGGTTTTATCGGCAAGCTAACATTCAAAGTTTTTTCATGCAAACTGTAAGGAAGCCTGAACAAATGTCTTAAGCCAAAGATGTCCATGGAAATTATTTTGAAAGGAGCGATTTCTCCATTTTCCATGATTTCTTTCAAAGGCTTACCTATCTTACTGGCAATTTCTTCAGGTCTAAATAAAGCTGAAATTTCTTCTTTTAGCTGGTCTTTTATGTACCATTTAACATATTCTATTATTTTCTGTAAGATTTCCGGATATTGAGCAGCCGTAGGCTGAGCATTGATTTTTTCTGGCAAAGCTTCAAAAGGTATGCCAACATGAAAAGAAGAGCCGCCAGTAAATTTAACGCTATAACTGGAAACACCATGATCCTTGAAAGCTTCTATAAGTTGCTTGACTGTTAGCTTAGCAATTTCGAAATCATCAACGTCAACATCAAACAAAACATCCCATCCAATCCTCATGGCATCAAGCTGGGCTTTGCTCAAGCCAACATCAAGCTTCATTGGTTGTTGCCATCTTTCAAGCGAGCCATGAAAAGAGATTGCACCTTTTGCTACAGACTGAAGAACATCTTGAATGTACTGTAGCATATCAGGCCTTTTTCCAAAAATCCCATCACGGTAAACAGCAACTACTTCCCTATTCTTTGCAGCTTCCACTATAGCTTTAAGAACTGATTCACGAGAATACCAATTCCAAATTCTCTGAAATTCTATCATGGCAATCATGAAGAGCTAAGCTCTTCAATAGATAATTCTGAATATAAAAATAAGTTTTTATTTCTTCTTGATCTCTTTCCTCAAGCTTTGGAGTTTTATCTTGAAGCCGCATTTCTCGCATTGCAATTCCAAAGGAAGCTTGAACTCTTGTTTTTTCTTTTGTGCTTGACCACATTCTGGACAAGTTAAGTCAATGTTTGCAATATTTTCTCCTTTCAAAACAATCACCCTTACCTTTCCTTTTGTTTGGCCGGAAGAATTTTGTAAGTCTCGAGTTGTTATGTATTTTATCTCCATGCCATCACATAGGTCTTTTCTTCGGTCTCAAAGCTTTAGAGCCACATTTCCTGCATTTCACTTTTCCAGCTTTAACCTTAGCAGGATCTGCTCTAATTTTGCTCTTGCAAACTCTACAAACAAAAACTCTGGAGTAAAGTCTTGCAACAGCTTCTGAAAAAACTTTCTTTGCCATAAAATCACTTCATTAATCTTTTTTCTTTTTTCTATCTTATAAATTTAGAGCTATTTAAAGCCTTTTTATATTCAAAAAATAATCAAAAATTATGCCAGAAAAAAGAAGTTTCTGAAAATCTATGTGCTTGGGTTTATAACCTTGGGTATCTACTTTGTCTATTGGGCAGTTAAAACAAAGAATGAACTGAATGAGCTTGGAGCACAAATAACAACTTGCTGGCTTATGATAATCCCAATAGCCAACATTTACTGGCTTTACAAGTATGCAGAAGGTTTTGCAAAAGTTACGAAGAAAGAAAGCACAATTCTATGGTTCTTGCTATTCTTCTTCATAGGAATAGCCATGCCAGCTATAGTACAAAGTGAACTAAACAAGCTTGTAAAATAATTTCTTTCTTTCCTTTTTTTAAAGCTTTAATAATTACAAAAACCTATTCTCTTACTTAGAAAACTATGCTCAAGCCTGAGATAAGAATTCTTGGTTTTGACGATAGTGCTTTCACACCAAAAAGCAAAGAGCTTGTTCCTGTTATAGGCGTAATTTTTCGTGGTGGCAAGTTTTTAGACGGCTTGCTCAAAACTGAAGTTTTGGTTGATGGAAATGATGCTACGGAAAAGATAATCAAGCTTGTCAACTCTACCCGCCACAAACAGCAGCTTAAAGTCATGATGTTCGATGGAATCACTCTAGCTGGATTCAACATGATTGATGTCAAAAGAATTTTTGAAGAAACTAAGCTTCCTGTCATAGTGATAAACAGAAAGATGCCTGATTTGGCTAAAGTTAAGAAAGCTTTGAAAAAATTTGAAGATTTTGAAGAAAGGTGGAAGGCTGTGGAAAATGCAGGCAAAATAAAAGAGTGCTACATCAAAGACTTTAAAAAGGTTTATTACCAAAATATAGGAATCGACGATGCTACGGCTAGGGAGGTGATAAAGCTGAGCTGCACAAGAAGCTACATTCCAGAGCCATTGAGGATAGCTCATATAATCGCTACAGGAATTGTAAGAGGAGAAAGCTATGGAAGAGCTTAAGAGAAAATGGAAAAAAATTGAAAAGAAATATGGGATTTTCATTTATACTGCTCTATCATTAATTTTGCTTTACCTTTTTTCAATAACGAACATAACAACTTACTTGCTTGTGATTTTAGGAATTCTTCTTCTTTATTACTTCAAGCAAGAATCTTACTTACCTTATATTTTAGGTGGTGCCATTGCAGCTTTGGCTTTGAAAACTGTTCTTGGTTTGATACTTGCCACAGATTATCCAGCAGTTTCTGTTTTGACATCTTCCATGCTTCACGATGAAAGCGTAGAAATAACTCATTACAAATGGTTAGAAGAAAATTTGGGCTACAACAGAAGCTATGTAAATTCTTGGCCAATAAAAAATGGTTTTGAGATAGGTGATTTACCAATAGTTCAAGGAAGCGATGATTACAAAGTTGGGGATGTTATAGTTTATGAAGTCCCAGGTCAAAGCATTCCTATAATCCATAGGATAATAAAAATAAATCCCGATGGCACTTACATGACAAAAGGCGACCACAATTCTGGCTTGCTTCCTTTTGAATATTCGGTCAAAAAAGAGCAAATAAAAGGAAGAGTAATCTTTATTATTCCAAAATTAGGATATTTTAAAGTTATCTTTCACTGGATATTTGGAGGAATTTGAATGTTTTGCCCAAAGTGTGGAAATTTGATGATTGTTGACAAGAAGAAGAAAGGTTATTTAGTTTGCAGGAAGTGTAGCTACAAAGTTAAATCTAAGGGTAAAGTGGAAATTGTGGAAAAATTACATGAAAAGAAAAAAGAAGTCATTGTTATGGGGAAAGAAGAAACTATGGCTGAGCTTCCAACAACAACAATAATGTGTCCTAAGTGTGAAAATATGGAAGCTTACTGGTGGATGCAACAAACTAGGTCAGCGGATGAGCCGCCAACCATGTTCTACAAGTGCAAGAAGTGCGGCTTTAGCTGGCGTTCTTACGGTTAAAGAAAAAGCTTTTATCTTCCCATTCTTAAATTAAACTCGTGGCAGACCATTATTCGCTTAGAAAAATTTCCTCAATTTCAAAAACTGACTCAAGAGTAGCTTTAATTGGCAAGGTTTCGGAAGCTTTAGAAAATTCTTTTATTCTTGAAGATGAGACAGGAAAAGTAGAAATTTTTTCTGAGCAAGAAGTTAAAGAAGGCGAAATCGTAAGAGTCTTTTGCTCACTTTTAGATGGTAAGCTTAAAGCAGAGATAGTACAAAGCTTAAAAGGATTTGATTTAAATTTATTTAAGAGGGTAGAAGAATTATATAAGAGGGAAGGATGACATGTTTAAGGCAACTCTCAAAGATGTGGGCTTGCTTGTGAATTCTATTTCTACCATAGCAGAACTTATAGACGAAGGGGTTTTTAAACTAGAAAAAGATGGCATAAGCTTACTTGCTTCAGACAGAGCCATGGTTGCAGCAGTTGATTTCAAGATTTCATCTTCGGCTTTTGAAAAATATGAAATTGATGAAGAGCAGTCCATAGGTTTGGACATTCCCAATTTTCTTTCTATTTTGAAAAGGGCAAGTGCCAGAGATAAAGCAACTTTCAGTTTACAAGATTCAAAACTTGAAATTGTTCTCGAGAATTCTAGCAAAAGAAGGTTCGTTTTACCTTTGCTTGAAATAAGTCAAGAAGAAGTTCCAAGAATTGACCAACTAGAATTCACAACAAAAGCTGAAATGGATTCAGAAATTCTTGAATCCGGAATAGAAGATGCAGAAGTCGTTGCAGATGCTGTTGTTTTTGAAGCTTCTCCTTCTAAGTTTGTGATGAGAGCAGAAGGTGACATAAGTTCAACGCAACTTGAGTTAGAAAAAGGGAATGAATCTTTAAAAGAATTAAAAGCTAGTGGAACAGTAAAAGCAAGGTATCCACTAGATTATCTTAAAAAGATGATTAAAGCTGCTAAGCTTACGAATGTTGCTAGAATAGAATGGGCACAAGATTATCCATTAAAGCTAAGCTTTAGAGTTGAGGATAAGCTCAACTTGGATTTTGTGCTAGCTCCGAGAGTCGAAGAAGAGTGAGCTAGTTTTAAAATAATTGGTGAAAAAATGTTTGAAAAAAAGAAATGTCCAAACTGTGGAGAAAAAATAAAAGACGAGTGGAATTTTTGCCCTTATTGTGGTGAAGAATTTGTGAAAAGGGCTAGGACGAGAGAAAGCTCTTTGATACCTTTTGGTGAAGATATTTTTGAAGAAATAGAAAAAGAGTTTGAAAGAATGGATAAGATGTTTGGCTTACCTTCTTTCAAATTTTCCAGCTTTAAGTCAAAACCTTTTGCCAGAGGCGGGGGCATAAGCATAACCATAAGAAGTGGTACTGGCATGGAGCCAAAAATAGATGTGAAGACTTCCGGAGAATTTAAAAAAATTGAGCCGGAGTTAAAAAGAAAGCTTGGATTGAAATCTCCTGTCGAGGAGGTTGAAGAAGAAGCTGAAGAAGAAAAAGTTGAGCCAAGAAAAATTCCAAAAGTAACTGAAGAGCCTGAAACTCAAGTGAAGAATTTGGGAGACAGACAAATAATTTCAATAAAGTTGCCTGGAGTGGAAAGTGAAGAAGATATAGAAATAAAAAAGCTTGAACAAAGCTTGGAAGTCAAAGCTTTTGCTGGTGAAAAAGCTTACTTCACGCTTCTACCAATCCCAAAAGGATCTTCTATTTTAGAAAAAAAATTTAAAGATGGTGTGTTAAATATAGAAATTAAAAGGTGAGATGATGGCAGAGGTTCGGGAAGTTCCTGAGTCTCTGCGAGAATGGGAAAGGGTAGCAGCACATTCTCACATTCAAGGCTTAGGTTTAGATGGCTTAAAAGCAAAGCCTGTAGCTCAAGGAATGGTAGGGCAAATAGAAGCAAGAGAAGCTGCTGGTTTGGTTGTAAGATTAATAAAAGAAGGTAAGTTCGCGGGAAGAGCTATTCTCTTGGCAGGGCCTCCAGGCACTGGAAAAACTGCCATAGCTAACGCGATAGCAAAAGAGCTCGGTTGGGATGTTCCTTTTGTTCCTTTGGCTGCAAGTGAAATTTTTTCAACTGAAATGAGAAAAACAGAATTTTTAACTCAAACTTTAAGAAAAGCAATAGGAGCAAGAATTCATGAGATGAGAAAAATTTATGAAGGCGAGGTCAAAGAAATTTCAATAGAAAAAGCTCAGCATCCTTACAATCCTTACCAACAAATTCCAGTTGGAGCTACAATAAAAATTGCAACAAAAGATGAGAGCAAAAAGCTTACTATGGACCAAAGCTTTGCAATGCAGCTGATTCAACAAGGTGTTGAAACAGGAGATGTGATTCAAATTGATGTCGAGGGAGGAAGACTTGTTAAGCTTGGTATGAGTGAAGAGGCAGCGAAAGAGAAAAAAGTTGATTTGACTTCTACAAAACCTGTACCAGTTCCAAAAGGAAAAGTTTTGAAAGAGAAAGAATTTGTTTATCCTGTAACACTGCATGCTTTGGATGTAGCAAGCGCAAGATCTGGAACAGATATCTTCAGCTTCTTCTTTGGTGGAAGGGAATCGAAAGAAATTGAGCCAGAGGTGAGGAAAGAAGTGGATGAATACATAAAGGCTTTGGTTCAAGAAGGGAGATGTGAATTGTTGCCGGGCGTGGTTTTTATTGATGAATGCAGTATGCTAGACATAGAAACCTTTGCTTTCCTGAACAAAGCTTTAGAGCAAGAGCTTTCACCGATAATAATTTTCGCAACTAACAGAGGCTTTTCAACAATTAGGGGGACTGAAATTAAAGCTCCGCATGGAATGCCTTTGGATTTGGTTGATAGGCTTTTAATAATAAATACGAAGCCTTATGGAAAAGATGAAATAAGAAAAATTTTGGAGATAAGGGCAAAATCTGAAAAAATAAAAATTTCAGAAGAAGCTTTGGATTATTTGACTGAAATTGGAGCAAAAAGCAGCTTGAGATATGCTATTCAGCTTGTCGCCCCTGCTTTTGAAGTTGCAAAAGAGAAGAAAGAAGAAGAAATAAAGAAAGAGCATGTTGTTTATGTTGAAAAACTTTTTGCTGATGTGAAGAGAAGTGTTGAATATTTGAAGGAATATGAGAAGCAGTTTTTGGCTTAAATTATTTTAAAGAAAAGGAGAATAATATTTTATGGCTCAAGTAGAAATTTCTCATGCACCAATTCCGGAAAAATTTGAAATAGAAGAAGAGGTTGGTAAATTTTTGGAGAAAAATGAGAAGATTTGGAACATTACAAGCTTTAAGCTTGATGTTGATGTTCATAGTCCTGAAGGAAGGAAGAAGTATTCTCTTCATGCTCAAGTTAAAGCTTCTGATGAAATTTTTGTTGCTCAAGCAAGTGGCTGGGATGTACCTTCTGCTTTAAAGCTTTTGTTTGAAAGGCTAGGCAAAAAAATTGGGAAAAGCTTGAAAAAGAAGAAAGAGGAGAAAATTGAGATTTCAAGAAAACTGAAGATGAGGAAAGTTGTTTAAATTTCTTTTATTGAAAGTTCAACGAGCTTCAATTGTATTTCTATGACTTTCTTCTTCTCTTCTTCTGGAAGGACTCTATATTCAGTAGAATTCTCATATCTTTTATCTTTCGACCAGCTTTTATCAGGCTTTCCTGTATCCTTGACACGAATTATCGCAACTGCTGGGATGTTGAAATATTTTGCTAAAGTCGCAACTGCCGCAGATTCAAGCTCAGCCGCGATGTAGCCTTTTTCATATCCCTTTTCATAGAATTCGTCCCAAGGGTAGCCCTTGTCTATAGGAGCAGAAAAGATCTTTCCGGAATGGATTTTTATTTTCTCTCTTTTCGCAATTTTTCTCACTTTCTTCACAAGCTTTTCGTCAAAGTTTGTTGGATCTTTAACTCCTCTTTCAAGAAGCTTTTGAATGTAGAATTTTGTGTGTTCCCCACCAACTTCTGATTTGAAAGGAAGAACTATGTCACCAACTTTCAAGTTTGATTGCTTAGTTGCATAGCAAGAGCCTATGAAATAAATTTCTTGAAGAGTGTCATTTTCCCTCAAAACCCTTTCATACTCATCAATTCCATATTCTATTCCTTGCTCACCATAACCAACACACAAGATGAACAATTTATGCTTACCAACTTTAGCTACAAAAGAATTGTTGGCCAAAGGCGGTACATCATCGTAGCTCTTAAAATTTGAAGGCCAAAACTTAACTCCCACCAAAGGCTTTGCTCTGAAAAAATTAACGATGACTTCTTTGTCTTTTGGGTTAAGACTTGGTGTGATGAGTAGAGGCATAATTTAATTTATAAAAATTCAATTTTTAAAAATTCCCTGTAATTAAATCTAAATTCAATCTTTTTATCTCAGCTTTAAGCTTTTACCCTTTCTTGGCAAGTTTTTTGGCTTTCACGAAAGCCCACAACTTCTTCGTCATTGCACTCGGAGTTAAAGGAACACTGCCAAAAACTTGTTCAAGAGTTTCTTTTCTTTAAAATGAAAATATACTTCATTGGCATGAAAGCCTCTAAGTCGCTTTGATATCCACAACTGCTACATTTATAACCAATTATAATATCTCTATTCAAAAGATTTTTTATTTTAACTGGCTCTATGCTGCTCTCACAAATCGGACATTTGTCTATTTTAGGCAATTTCAAAGTCTTTTTTGTCTTAGCTTTTACTTCAATCTCAGGAATTTTTAGAGCAATTCTTTTAACCCTTATTGGCGATAAGCTGTAGCTTTTATCTTCTTTCCTCAGTTTTTTCAAAACAAGCTCTGCAAGCTCTTCTTGTGACTCAACTTTAAGCCTTCTCTTTAGTATTTCTCTTACCGCTTCCATGACTTTGCTTTCTTCAGCAATTTTTCTATCTTTCATGCCTCCCCTCTCTTCAAAATGTCTATGATCGCGCCTTCCATAGAAAATTCTTTATAAATTCTACTTGTTGAAAAAATGAAGTGTTCTATGTCTTCCGTATATTTTCCATATTTTTTTCTCAAA
>JAVZHJ010000002.1:0-25407 GCA_038998365.1 Candidatus Aenigmatarchaeota archaeon
CTTGCCACAAAAATACCACCTTCATACAAATCTCTAAATTCTAACTCTATTATTCCCGGAAGTTTGCTATTAACTTTTTCTGCAAATTTTTCACCAATTTCAATAAGTTTTTCTCTTGAAGTTTCATTTGGATATTTCACCATTAAAGAGTCTGTGTCACCATAGATGATTTCGAAACCAAAATTTTTGGCCTCCTTAACCACTGTGGTTATATAGTATCTTCCAAACGCAGCTGTAGAAGCACCACACTCCCTCTTGTACCATTTTGCACCTATAAAACCAAAATATCCATAAGAAGCATTTGCGATGATTTTTAAAGCATATTGCAAATTATCTAGCCTTTTCCATTCTTCACTATCCTTTTTAATTTTTTTCATAATTTTTTTAATCTCTTGTCTCTTTATTATCAATTCTTCTAAGTGTTTCGGTATGAAGCCTTTATTCTTTAGACAAAAGTGCCAACTAGTTTCAGGAACCTTATTTTTTTCTTTACATTCAACATGATCACAATTTAAAGTTTCTGGACTAATATTATGGGAAACTATTATGGTAGGATAAAGACTTCTAAAATCAAAGGCTAAAATGTCTGAATGAATTCCTTTTTTAGGTTCAATAACAATTGCTCCTTTATAAGCAGGCTCCATTTTTCTTTTTTCAATTTCTTCAGTTTTTGGTCTATTCGGTATTATCAAATTATCAACAAAAGCTTTTCTCATGTAGAAAGCTTCGACAAGCTGAGAATATGTATTTCTACAAACATCAAAAGGTAAAAGGCCGGTCAATCTGCTTAAAGCAAAAATTTGAGGTAATATCAGTTCAGAGAGTTTAAAAGTTAGTATGGAATCATGAAGGCTATATTCTGCTAGTTTTTCCATTCCCACTTTCTTACTCCAAATTTCAACCATTTCTTCATACTCCATTTCTTTTTTACCAACTCCCAACAATTCTTGAGCTACTTCATTCAAGGTTAACACTTCACTTTTCAAACTTGCTGAAAGAATGTGATCGATAAAATTAAAAATATCTATGTGGACCCTACCTCTTATTTTTGTTGAGCTAATTCTTCCCCTCCTAACTAAATGAATCAGCGAATTGTCCCTCCCAAATTTTAGAGGAATTTTTAATTCTTCAGACCTTTCTTTAAGTTTTGGAAAATCAAAATTGTCACCATTATAAGTACATATGAAGTCAGGATCCTCTTCTTTAACAATTTCCAAGAACCTTTCTATTATTTCTTTTTCATCTTCAAAAGATTCTACATATTTTGGTTGATTTTCCCAAGATTTGGAAGTTAAAACCCTTTTCTTCCCGCTACTAGAAACAAGGCTTAGCATAATGATTTTAGATTTTCCATTTTCTTCAATGAACTCTGTGTCAAAGGCCAGAACTTTAAAATTTATTTCAACATCTTTTTTAATTGGTTTTACAGACTTGGCTTTTATTATCTCATCTACTAAATATTTTTCTTTGTTTTCGATTTTTTCCCCTTCAACTTCAATCCAGTTCATTGGTTCAATTTGTTTATCAATCAAATAGCGCTTGTAAAACACAATGTCATATTCGTAAGTTTCTTCAACCTCATCCCAGTCTTTTATAGCATTTCTTACTTCAGAAATTCTCCTTGGATTATCTATTGTAATTTTAAGAAGCTTTGTTTTTTCATTTTGCCATTTTTTTTCCACAATTTCTACATCTAAATATTTTATTTCTAATTCATCTAGGCTCAATTCTTCAATTTTCTTTTTCAACTCATATATTTTATTTTTTTGAGGCATGACGTAAAAGTATGGTAAGAAATTTTGATCAAGAACCAAAAAATTTTTTCCAGCATAGTTTTTACAGTAAAGTCTAACAGTTGGTTTTTCATCTGTTATAACATAATCTGCATCCAAAAGGAGCAAATTTTCCTTCAAATCACCACTAATAATTATTTTTATTTAAAATGATTTAGTTTTTTTGTGAAAAGCAAAATTATTTGTGTAAATGATTACAAATAATTAATGTGAATAAAATTTTAAAAATACCTACACAACCAATTGATGTATGGCCAGATAAAAAAATCAGTGAGTTAACAGAAGAAATGCTTTATACTGGTTATCAAGGAAGAAAGTTAGCCGAAGTAATACAAGTTTGGACAAAAATGCTCAAAAAGAAAAACATAGTGATTTGGTTTGGTCTTGCTGGCGCAATGGTTCCAGCTGGAATGAGAAAAATAATTTCTTATCTTATTCGAAGAAGAATGATAGATGTCATAGTTTCTACTGGTGCAAACTTATATCACGATTGTGTCGAAGCTTTAGGGGTTAAACATTATGTAGGAACTCATTCAGTAGATGATACGAAGTTGAGAAAAATGAAAATAGATAGAATTTATGATGTTTTTGCAAATGAGAAAAAATTCTACTGGGTTGATAGTTGGATTGAAAGAGATTTTTCAAGAACATTAAGAGATTATTATCTTTATTCTTCTCGTGAAATTCTTTATCTTTTGGGGAAGAGGTTAAATCAAGTTGCAAAGGACAAAAACTCAATTTTAATAAACGCTTTCAAACAAAAAGTTCCAATTTTTTGTCCGGCTTTTGGGGATAGTTCTATTGGATTTTCTATCATGTTTGCCAACAGAAGAAAATTCACGAAAATGGTTGGTGATAAAAAAGTTGTTTTTAGAAAGAAGAGAATTGTTTGGGATGGTTTAAAAGATGTTGACGAAAGTTCAAAAATAACAGAAAAGTCTAAAACAACTGGTGTAATATACATTGGCGGTGGTGTGCCGAAAAACTTCATTCAACAAACAGCAGTTATTGCAAGTTATCATACCAGACACGAAAAAAGCCACAGCTTTGCAATACAAATTTCTACAGACTTACCACAGTGGGGAGGTCTATCTGGATGTACTTTTGAAGAAGGCAAAAGCTGGGGTAAAATTGGTGCGTCTGCAAAAATGGTCCAATGTTATACTGATGCAACCATAGCTTTACCAATTGTTGTTCATGCTTTAAGTGAAAAGTTCAAGAAGTTGAGGAGAGAAGTCCCAGTTTTTGAATGGAGAGGTAATGAATTAAAAATTAAATATGAAAAAATGAAACTGTAATCATTTGAAAATAAAACCAGTTTCTTTAGACCAAAAAATTAAATCTAATTCATCAAGAGGAATGTTAATTTGCTTTGAGAATTCCCTCATCTTATCCTCAATCTTAATATATTCTTTCTTTGTCAAATTTTTTGGAATTTTTTCGATTACACCAAACTCTTTCAAGTTCTTTAAGATATGAATATCTAAAATTGCCAGCTGATTATCACTTAAGCCAACATTCCTTAAGAAATGAGAGGCTTCCTTCATCCCAATACCCTTCAGGTTGTTAATCAACCATTCTCTTAATTCTAAAGGGTCTATGAAAGATTGGAGAAATTCTTTAATCTGAATTTTCCCATCTACTGTAAATTTTTTTCTTGCTTCAACTATGTAATTTGCTTTATTTTTACTAAATCTTACTTTTAGGAATGGTAAAATTTGTTCAGCGCTACCTCTATATAATAAACCATTCTTTACTAGTTTGTTTATAGACTCCCAAGCATCCAAAGCTTTTGATTGTGGTGTACAAATACAAAAAGCAAGTTCAGCAAAAATTCTTTCATTAGTTTCATTCATCATTCTTTTGAATTCAAGAAGCCTTTGTTTAATTTCATAATTTTTTTCTTCGTATAACTTTTTCAATTCATCAATTTTATTCATTTTTCATTCCTCGAAAATTCCTTTCATTTCTTTAATACCAGATTCAGGATATTTTTGGTATAATTCTTTTCTTCTTGCTTCCAAAATTTCTACAGAATTACCTAAAAATTCTGCAGCGGTTAAAACACTTGTCTTCATTTTTTCACCAACTCTTAATACAGGCATTATTTTTTCTTTATATTTTAAATCTCTAAGCAAATGATGGTCTAAAATTAAAGTTTTGGGTGAAATTTCTTCCAAAATTTTAATTAAATTTTGTATAGAGGCTTGAAAGTTTTCATAGCTATACCTATAACCAAGCATGTAAGTCATAGGACCATCAACAATTAGGAAATCTGGTTCGTTATCTAGGACGAAATCAATTTGATCTTCAATCGCTGGCCCTTCAACATCGCTTGTGAAGACGAACCTTTCCTTCCCTTCTTTTATCAAAACTTCAATTACCCAACCCAATTTTGGGTTTGTGCCGTGAAAAACTGGTTTAGAAAAAACAACTTCAGTTTTACCGAATTTAAATTCCTTTCCATCAGCATATTCCAAATTTTCAGGAAGATCCTTAATTTTTTCAAAAAAGAAAGAGGCTCTTTGTTTTTGACTGAAATTTATTTTTTCTGTAGGATGTTTAACTAAAACAATTTTTTTCTCATAAATTTCCAAGTTTTCCCATGGATTGTGATGATCGTAGTGATAATGTGTAATTATTAAAATATCAGACTTTTTTGCAAAATCAACTATTTTTTTCCAATGTTCTTCCAATCTTTTCAACTCTATTGAATGTGGTTGAAGACCATATCTAATTGGAGCTAAAGAAACACCAGGATCAATTAAAATTTTTTGGTCTTTAGTCGTAACTAAACAAGCCATAGACCTTGTACCAAGACTATCAAAAGCTATCGGCAAGATTTCCATCTTATTCACTTAAACAAGCTTTGATTAAACCATCAAACAAAGGAGCAGGTTTAAGAGGTCTTGATTTGAATTCCGGATGCGCTTGAGTAGCAACGAAAAATGGATGATTATCAAGCTCTATAAATTCTACAAGCCTCCCATCAGGAGAAATTCCAGAAAAAATAAGACCATTTTTTTGTAGAATTTCATGAAATTCTGGGTTAACTTCATACCTATGTCTATGTCTTTCTCTTATTTCTTTTTGTTTATTGTACAGCTTCCAAACAGTTGTACCTTCTTTGAGAATTGTTGGCCAAGATCCAAGTCTCATAGTTGCGCCATATTTTGATTCTTCCATTAACTTTTTCTGTTCAGGCAAAATATCTATAACAGGATAAGGTGTATTTGGATCAAATTCCGTTGAATTTGCTCCACTTAGACCACAAACATTTCTAGCAAATTCAACGACAGCTAGCTGTAAACCTAAACATAAACCCAAAAAAGGAATATTATTTTCCCTCGCATATTTTATTGTAGCTATTTTGCCTTCTATTCCACTTGATCCAAAACCACCAGGAACAATTATGCCATCTAAAGAATTAAGGATTTCAAGATTTTTTTCATTCTTTTCAAAAGATTTTGAATCTAACCAAACAATTTCTACCTTTACATTGTTTTGCCAAGCAGCATGTTTTGCTGCTTCTATTACAGAAATGTAAGAATCTTTAAGTGTGAAATCTCCAATATCAAAATATTTTCCAACTATTCCAATCTTCACATTTTTTTCAAGACTTTTTATTTTGTCAATAAACATTTCCCATTCATTAAGATTTGCACATCTTTCTTGAATTCCCAATTTTTCCAGTATTCTTTTTCCAAGATTTTGTTTTTCAAAAACCAATGGGAGCTCATAAACATTATCTATGTCTGGATCAGAAATTACATCTTCTTTTTTAACATTACAAAATAAAGCAATTTTTTCTTTTCTCACATCATCTATTGGAGCTTCTGACCTGCAAATTATAAAATCTGGTATAATTCCAAGTTCACGTAATTTTTGAACTGAATGTTGAGTTGGTTTAGTTTTTTGTTCACCTAAATATTTTGGTACCGGCACGTAGCTTACATGAATATATATACACTTTTCGTTCTCCATTTTCATTTGTCTAGCAGCTTCTATGAAGATTTGATTTTCATAATCCCCAACTGTTCCCCCAATTTCTACTAAAACAAAATCTACACAAGATTTTTCAGCAATTTTCCTTATCCTTGTTTTTATTTCATCTGTCACATGTGGAATCATTTGTACGGTTTTGCCCAAATATTTTCCTTCCCTCTCCTTTGTTATAACATTCCAAAAAATCTGCCCAGAAGTTATGTTGTTTTCTTTTGGGATATCAATGTCTAAAAATCTTTCATAATGGCCCAAATCTTGATCAATTTCACCACCATCTTCCGTAACCCAAACTTCACCATGTTCAGTTGGTCTTAAAGTTCCAGCATCATAATTCAAGTAACCATCTATTTTTATTGCCGTGACTTTAAAGCCACGAAACTGTAAAAGCTTTCCTATAGAAGCTGTAGTTATTCCTTTACCAAGACCAGAAAGTACCCCACCAGTTATAAAAATATAATGAGTCTGCATAAATTATTGTGTTGTTTTTAAAATTTAAAATTTAGTCTTGCAACTTTATTTCTATGTGAACGCCTTGAGGCACATTTATCCTCATGATCTGCCTTAAAGCTCTTTCATCAGCTTGGACATCCACAACACGCTTATGAATTCTAAGTTCCCATTTATCATAAGTAGCATTGCCATGGCCACAACCATCACCACAAGGAGTTTTAAGAGTAACAACTCTCATAACTTTTGTTGGAAGTGGAATCGGACCTTTAGCCACAACTCCAAACTTTTTTGCTATCTCTTTTATTTCAGAGCAAATACTATCCAATTCTTTTGGATCTTTGCCAGAGAGCTTTATCCTTGCTGTTTGCATGATATCACTTTATCTTCTTTAATCTGCTTAGTTTAAATTCTTTTTGTTTTATTTAAAATTAAAGTCACGCACAAGTATTTAATTTTTTAATTTATGAGAATCTAGAAAGATTTAGAGAATTTAATAAGAAAAAGAAAACAAAGTTTTTATTTCGCTTTAACTACATCCAAGCAAATTCCTGCAGCCACAGTCATTCCCATATCTCTTATAGCAAACCTTGCAAGCTCTGGGAAATCAGACTGCTTTTCTATCACCATCGGCTTAGTAGGTACAACTCTAATCTTTGCCGCATCTCCAGTCTTGATGAAATCAGGATGTTCTTGAATCACAGCACCTGTCCTTGGATCAATCTTTGCGATTATCTCTTCTATCCTACAAGCAACGCTTGCAGTGTGACAGTGGAAAACTGGTGTATAACCTGCTGTGATGACACTTGGGTGCTGCAAAACAATTATTTGTGCTATGAATTCTTTGGCAACAGTTGGTGGATTGTCCGGATGTCCTGCCACATCTCCTCTTTTCAGTTGTTCTTTTGAAACTCCACGCACGTTAAAGCCAACATTATCACCAGGCTTAGCTTCTGGAATTTGTTTGTGGAAAATTTCTATTGATTTTACTTCTCCTTTCACTCCAGCAGGTTCAAAAACTAAGGTATCATTAACTCTAAGCACCCCTGTCTCAACTCTTCCAACAGGAACAGTGCCGACTCCTGTTATCGAATAAACATCTTGAATAGGCAACCTCAAAGGCTTGTTTATCGGCTTTTCCGGTTCTTTTATCACGGCATCTAAAGTTTCAACAAGCGTACCACCTTTGTACCATGGCATCTTGTCAGACTTCTTGACAACATTGTCTCCCATGTAAGCTGAAACTGGAACAAATGGAATTTCTTCAACCTTGTAGCCAATCATCTTGAACAGCTTTGTAGCTTCCTCTTTAACCTCATTAAACCTCTTTTCATCATAGTTTACAGTATCCATCTTGTTTATAGCCACAATTATTTGATTGACTCCAAGAACTCTCAAGAGCCATGCATGCTCTTTTGTTTGCTCTTGTACACCTTCTCCAGTTTTAGCAGAAATAACAAATATGGCAGCATCTGCTTGGCTTGCTCCAGTTATCATGTTTTTAACAAAATCTCTGTGTCCAGGACAATCTATAATGGTGAAGAACCACTTTTGTGTTTCAAAAGGCCTGTGCATTATGTCAATCGTGAGACCTCTTTCCCTCTCTTCTTTCACAGTATCCATGACAAAAGCAAACTCAAACGTCTCTCTCTTCAGCTCACTTGCCAATTCTTTCAACTTCCTCATTTCCTCTTCTCTTATTGCCCCACTATCATAAAGCAGTCTACCTATCAAAGTAGATTTTCCTGCATCTACGTGACCAGCAGTCATCAAGTTGATATTCGGTTTTGCAGGCATTTTTTATCTCCCTTCTAATCTTATTTAGCATCAATATTTAAATATATTTACGTTTCTGGTTTCGGCACTTGTTCAGGGAGGCCTTTCCTCTTCCTTATCCCAATAATCACACTTTCTCTCAAGTCTGAAGGAAGCTTTTCAAACACAGTTTCAACCAAACTATAAAAGCCTCTACCGCTTGTTGCAGACTTCAAGCTTGCATCAAAACCAAACATATCACTTACTGGCATCTTTGCTATTACAATGCTTGCTCCCCTCTCCTCTTTCATATCAAGTATTTGTCCCCTCCTGTTTTCAACTTCTCTTATAACTTCGCCAAGCAATTCAGAGGGAACATCTATTCTTATGATTTGTTTAGGCTCAAGTAAAGTAGGCTCGGCTTTAAGCATACCTTCTCTTATTGCATATCTAACAGCAGGAATAATCTGTCCAGGACCACGATGCACAGGATCTTCATGCAATTCAGCATCTACAAGCTTTACCTTAATTTTAGTGCAAGGTTCTCTTGCTAAAGGACCTTCATCCATTACATTTCTGAAAGCTTCTTTAACCATTTCTATGACTTCGTTCATGAATTGAATCCCTTTTGTCATGTCCAAGAGAACATTTTTGTTGTGAATGACGATTATGTTTTTAGCTTCATCATAATCCATTCCAAAATTGGAAATTTTCTTAAACATTTCAGTGTGCTTACCTCTAAATTCTTCTTCACTTGGAATCTCTCCTTCGAGCATAGCTTTATAAACACCATCTTCCAAAGGTTCAACAACTATGTAAAACCTGTTGTGTTTGTTCGGAGATTTTCCTTCTATTGTCGGAGATTTACCAAATATTGTTTCTCTGTAAACAACAATAGGTTTACTCATCTCCACATCTATTCCAATTTCTTTTAGTTTGTTTTCAACTTTTGCTTCAAGATGGAGTTCTCCCAAACCAGAAACAAGATATTCGCCTGTTTCTTGATTTATCTTGACTTGCAGAACAGCGTCTTCCCTGCCTATTCTTTTCAAAGCTTCAACAAGCTTTGGCAAATCCATGGCATTTTTTGGTTCTATGGCCTTTGTAACAACTGGCTCAAACAAATGCCTTATTTCTTCAAACGGCTCTATTATTGCATCTGGTTCACAAACAGTTTCCCCTGTGAAAGCATCAGGAATCCCAACTATTGCTGCAATGTTCCCCGCAGTAACTTCTTCAACAGGAATTCTCAAAATACCCTTATAAACAGCAACTTGTTGTATTTTTTCTTGTTTATGTTGACCAATCAAATAAACATCCTTTCCCTTAAAAACTTTTCCAGAGAAAATTCTAGCCGTTGCAACAAAACCAACATGTGGATCGGGAACAACTTTTGTCACTATTGCTGCAAGTTTACCATTTGCATCACAAGCCAACATTTGTTTTCCAATTTCAGAATTCAGGTCACCTTTCCAAATTTTTGCAAGTCTGTACTTTTGTGCTTCAAGGGGATTTGGTAAATGTTTGATTATCATGTCAAGAACAACTTGATGTAAAGGAGCTTTTTTTGCCAATTCATCTTCTTTTCCAGCGAGTGTTAAATCAATTATTTCCTTGAAAGTTATGCCAGTTTTTTGCATGTAAGGAATCGAAATTGCCCATCTTTTGTAAGCAGAACCAAAAGCCACACTCCCATCAGCAACATTCACAAGCCATTTTTCTTTGAATTCAGGTGGAGCATATTTTTGAATTAAAATATTGACATCACGAATTATTTCTTCGAATTTTTTTTGCATTTCTTCTGGCGGCAGTTTTAATTCTTTTATTAAACGATCTGTCTTGTTTATAAACAACACAGGCTTAACATATTCTCTCAAAGCTTGTCTAAAAACTGTCTCTGTTTGTGGCATTATGCTTTCAACAGCATCAACCAAAACTATTGTGCCATCTACAGCACGCATAGCCCTTGTGACATCACCACCAAAATCAACGTGCCCAGGAGTATCAACTAGATTGATAAGATAGTCTTTACCATCATATTCATGAACCATGCTAACGTTAGCTCCATAAATTGTTAGTTGTCTTCTTCTTTCTTGTTCATCAAACCAAGTGTACATGACCTTTCCAGCCATCTCTTCTGCCAGCATTCCTGCTCCAGCCATTAAATTGTCTGTTAGGGTGGTTTTTCCATGATGTACATGGCTACTTGTAGCGACATTTCTAATTCTAACAGGATCTTTCATCGTTTCTTTAATTCTTTCTATCATGTCTTTCTTAGTCAATTACCATCACCCATTTCACATTTCTATAAATTTTGAATCTAAAACATTTATTTTAATAAATTTGAACAACTATCTTGCACCCTCCGCTTCTCTTTCCACCCTTTCCCTTTCCCTTACAGCTTCTGATTTGTTTGGATCATTGTTATAAGCCCCGACGATCTCGTCTGCTAAAGCCTCGGCCATCGAAACTTTTTTGCCAAAAGATTTTCGATAAGCAGCTTGAACTATATTTCTTAAGGCAATATCAACTCTTCTTTGCGGGCTTGTAACCACAGCTCTCCTAACAATTATACCACCAAGCTGGTAAGCAGTTATCTCTTCTCTCCAAGCAGCATTTTCTATTGCTCCCACTAAAACAGCTATAGGATTTTTCCCAGTTTGTTTTTCTATTCTTTCAAAAGCCTCTTTAATTATCTTATAATGAGTTAAAGTTTTATCAACAGCTCTGCTAGAACTTAAAACATGTTTTTTTCCCCTGTGCCCCGGAACCCTCAATTTATTCATCAATCTCTCAACTATGTTCATCTTGCTTTTGTGAAATTGTTGTTGTGTATATCTTCCATCACTTCTTGGCACAAAAACTGGCTGCAAATTTATATACTTCTTAAGACCCAAGTCTTTCACTTCTATTCCATCAAAAGACCATTTACCAAATAATTTTGTTTCCATTTGATTACCTCGCTGGTTTCTGTTTCTTTCCAGACAAAATTTCACTCAGAGCCACACCATTAACAGCAACAACTTTATACTTTATTCCCCACATGGTTCCTTTTGGTCCACCTTGTGCCCCGCCAATGCTTTCTATCAAAACTTCATCATGCTCATTTATTATGTCTATTGCTCCTTCCCCAGGAACATGAGCGGTAACTTGAACATTGTTTTTTATAAGCTGGACTCTTACAGCCTTTATTAGACCAGAAGCAGGTTTTCTTTGCTCAACACCACGCTTTTCAACAACAATCCCTCTAGCTTGTGGCGCACCCTCTAAAGGATCCTTCTTCCATAATTGTAAAACCCTTCTTTTGTAATGGATATCCTTCCATCTAAACTTTTTCCTAACCCTTTTCAATCTTCTGGCTGAAAATTCTCCCGGCATTTTTTTCACCTTACTATCAAATCCTCCACATTATGGCTTCTTTTAAGTAATTCTTTGAATATTTTTAAATTTTTCCCATCCCTCCCTATTACAAAAGCCCTTTCACTCTTTTCTACAGAAACTTCAACAACAATCTTATCATTTTTATTTATCTTTATGTTAGTAGCCTTTGGTATCAAATTTTTAACAAATTTTTCAAGGTCATTTGAAAACCCAAAAAGTTTTACGCTCTTGTTTATAGCATCTTCCACATTTTTTACAGTAGCACCGTTTTTGCCAATTGCCATTCCAACTTTTTCTTCATCTACTACAAAATAAGCAGTATCTCCTTCTATTAAACAATCTCTGACAGGAACTCCCGTCAAAGTTTCAAACAATGTCATTAGTCTTATAGTTTCTGTGTCAAATTTTATTGACATTGAATCACTTTATCACTAAGACGCTTACTGGATAAGGCTTACCGCACAATATCCCTAACTCTTTGCTTCCTTTCTTGAAAACTTCAACTTTTATACCAGCAATTTTTGCATTGTGTTCTATTTCTTTTTTAATTTTCTCAGGTATGTTATCGGCCAAAACAACAAGTTTAGCTTTATTTGTTTTTATGAATTTTTGAGATTCTCTATAACCCAAAATTATGTTTCCTGTTTTGTTCGCATTCAATATTTCTTCTTCTAGATTCAATCTTCTCCCTCCTTTTCAAAAACAGCTAGTAGTTCGAGCATTCCTGTTCCAGCCGGAATTACTTGACCAATCATAACATTCTCAAAAATCCCCTTGAATTCGTCAACTTCGTTTCTTATAGAAGCTCTAACCAAATGTTTGACTGTTTCTTCAAAAGCGGCTCTCGCAAGTATAGAAGTTTGGGAACCAGCAACACCATATCTTCCTATAGATTGAATCCTACCAGTTGAAGTCATGATATCTCCAACAAGAAGTATATGTCTAATGTCAATGTTTAGGCCTTGTTCATTCAGAGTTTTAATAGCCTCTTTGATTATCACATTTCTAGCTGCTTCTATTCCCAAAACTCTGAATGTTTCATGAATATCATTCGTAGTTGTTCTTGTTTCATCAACTTCATCTAATTTTAAGACTTCTTCCAAGTTTGAGCCCAGGGTATTTATTATCCAATCTTCCCCCTCCCTTACAACTATTGCATTCTTTATTCCTTTAATTCCTTCCACATGCAGGTTCATTATTTTTTCTCTCAAAGTTTGTAATGTTTTTATATCGGTTTCTTCTTTTGGTGACACGGTAATTGTTTTTGTCCCTTCTTTCACTTTAACATCCGGTATGCTGTTCTTTATAATTTTGGCAATTTTTCCAATCTTCCTCAAATCTTCAGGCTCTATTTTAACATTCTCTTCACTCAAATCTATTGAGATTTCCTTCGCTAAATGGAAAACTCTCTTTTCAATTAAACTTTCAGCCATTTCTTTTGCTTTTTCTTTGTTATTGAATTCTTTTTTGAGAAATATTTCCATCGTTGGTGTTTCAAGCTCTTTTTTTGCGTCAAAAATTTCGACAAGACGAGGAAGACCATAAGTAACTTTTATTCCAGCAGAACCAGCAAAATGATAAGTACGCATAGTCATTTGAGTTGCAGGTTCAGAAATACTTTGAGCAGCAATTATTCCGACAGCTTCTCCAGGCTCAAACATACGTTGAATGTAAATCTTTTTCAAATTTTCCAATAATTTTTTCTTTTTTTCTTCACTCAATTTCATCTCTTTTGCTACCTTTTCAAATTCTTCCATCAAAATTTTTGGTAATTCAACTTCATACAAATTGTTCTGCAATCTTTCTGACATTTATACCACCCTTCTCAACTTTAGACGGGTCTAACCCATCTTCACCCGGAACAAATTGTATTATTCTATTAGCACTGTCTCTAACAGTGCCATCATATTCTACTTTAAGGTCTTGAAGTGCCCCAACAAGTCTTCTTTCCATGTAGCCAGAGTGTCTTGTCTTTAAAGATTTGTCCATCAGAGATTCTCTACTATTCATCGCATCAAAGAAAAATTGAAATGGTGTAAGACCACTTTTGAATCCTCTATCTACAAAGCCCTTAGCTTGTAAGCTTATGTCACCTCTCTTGAAATGTGGAAATACCCTTTCATAATATCCTCTTTCCATTCTTTCTCCCATTATTGTTTCTTGACCTATTAGAGCAGTTGTTTGAACAAAATTAACAACACTCCCCCTTGCACCACTTTTAGCCATAACTAGTATAGAAGTTTCTTTGACATGTTTTACCAAAATCTCTTCAACTTCATTTAAAGCTTTATTCAACCTTCTTTTTATCAATGTTTCAAGACTTTCTTTTGGAGTTCTTCCTATCAAAACTTTTAATTCACCCTTTTCAAATTCCTCAACCATTTTTGCCACATCTTTTTTGACATTTTCAAGAGCAACTGTTATTTCTTTTTGTGCTTCTTCCGGAATGTCTAGCTCTGAAATACTGACAGAGAATCCATACCTTGTTATAACTTCCAAAGAAAGTTTTATCATCTTGAATAAAAAGTTGCTAACAAACTCACTTCCATATTCTTTTTCCATCTTATCTATTATTTTACCATCTTCCTCGCCCAATGCAGCTTTGTCAATAGTACCTGAAATTAGCTTTCCATTCTCAATCACAACCATTTCTCCACTCTTTGATTTGTGTTGGATTGAAAAGTCTTTTGGTAAGAATAAACTGAAAATTTCCTTTCCACTCATTGTCTGTTTGTCTGGTATTTCTATGTCAGGATCTACTTTTCTTATTAAATCAACAAACTCTTCTCTTTCAAATTTCTTCTCACCTTTTGTGAGCAAGTAAAGACCAGAAAGACAATCTCTGGTAATTCCTATTATTGGCCCAGAAAATCTCGGACTTCTTATGTGTTTATGAACATCCATCAAACTTAAAGCTTCTGCTTGAGCTTCTTCTGTCTGTGGTATGTGAAGGTTCATTTCATCGCCATCAAAATCAGCATTGTAAGGAGGACAAACAGATGTGTTTAGCCTAAAAGTCTTGAAAGGCATCACCCTAACTTTATGAGCCATCATACTCATCCTATGCAAGCTTGGTTGTCTGTTGAAAAGAGAGATATCACCGTCTTTAATATGTCTTTCAACTATGTAACCAGGAGCTAACTCTTTTGCAATCTCTTCTTTATTAGTTTCGGTTATCTTCTTTCTTCTACCATCCGGTCTTATAACATAATTTGCTCCAGGCCAAACCTCACTCCCGTTCATCACAAGCTTTCTCATCTCTTCCAAATTTTTTTCATTCACCCTTACAGGGATTGTTAGCTCTTTTGCGATCACTTCAGGTACACCAACTTCATCCAGATTTATTAGAGGGTCAGGACTTATCACAGTTCTTGCAGAAAAATTAACTCTCTTACCAGCTAAATTTCCTCTAAATCTACCTTCTTTTGTTTTTAGTCTTTGAGACAAGGTCTTTAATACTCTTCCTGATCTGTGTCTAGCTGGAGGTATTCCTGAAAGTTCATTATCAAAATAAGTGCTTATGTGATATTGGAGAAGCTCCCAAAGATCTTCTATGATGAAATCTGGAGCCCCCAAGTCTATATTTTCTTTGAGCCTTTCATTTATCCTAACTATATCAACAAGTTTATGAGTCAAATCATCTTCAGATCTTTCACCAGTTTCCAAAGTTATTGATGGCCTTACTGTTACTGGTGGAATAGGCAAAACTGTTAGTATAAGCCATTCAGGCCTTATGTTTTTAAATCCTATCAGGTTAAGGTCTTCAGAAATTATCTTTTCCAATCTTTCTCTAATTTTGATTGGATTTAACATTTCATTGTCTTCAACAAAAGTGTAAGGTTTAATGAATTTTAACTTGCCTTGTGTTGCCCCACAGTAAGGACATTTTTTCTTTATCAGTTTAATAAGTTCTTTGAAAGGCAATTTCTCACTTTTTATTTTTTCCATGTCTTTTTCATCAATCAGAATTCTACTGCACTTCTTGCAAAACATCTTCAAAAGTGTGAAAATGAATTTTGCATAGTGTACATGAACTATTGGTCTTGTTAATTCAAGCAATCCAAAATGACCTTGACATTCACCAACAGTCCCACCACAAGTCCTACATCTCATACCAGGATCAACTACACCAAGTCTTGGATCCATCAATCCACCTTCAATTGGGTAACCTTCTTGATCGTAAAGCTCAGTTTTTGTAATCTTGGCTACTGCCATCTTCTTTATCAATTCAGGATTCAACAAACCAAATTCTATTTTACTTACTAGCATATTCATTCCTCTTTTAAGATAATTTTTGGATAAATCATCATGCTCTTCAGCTCATCCAACATAAGTTTGAAAGCATAACTCATTTCAACATCAATTATTTTACTTTCTCCACACACAGGGCAATATTTTCTGTTTTTTGATCTATCGAAAATAGCAACCATACCACATTCAGAGCAAATAGGTATAATTGTTTTATCTGAGTCAAACCTTTCTTTCAAAACAAGAGCTGCACCATGTGCTATCAAAACATCTTTTTCCATTTCACCAAGCCTTAAACCACCTTCCTTACTTCTACCTTCTGTGGGTTGTCTAGTCAAAAGAGTCACAGGCCCTCTCGACCTTGCATGTATCTTGTTTGAGACAAGATGGTCTAGCTTTTGATAAAAGCAAGGCCCAATGAAAATTTCAGCTTCAAATTTTTTGCCCGTTCTCCCATCAATCATAACTTCTTTTCCATCATCCCTAAATCCACAAGCTTTTAATATTTCTCTTATGTCTTTTTCTGAAGTCGGATTAAAAGCAGAAGAGTAAATTATGTTTCCAGATAGAGCCGCAGCTTTTGCTGCAAGAGGTTCAAGAAGTTGGCCTACTGTCATTCTAGATGGAATTCCGTGTGGATCAAAAATTAAATCAGGAACTATTCCACTTTCTGTGAAAGGCATATCTTCTTCTGGAACAATAAGACCTATAACACCTTTTTGTCCGTGTCTACTTGCAAACTTATCACCTATTTCAGGTATTTTCAAACTTCTAACTCTTACTTTAACAAGCTTTGTTCCGTCTACAGTCTCTGTGATGAAGACTTTATCTACAATTCCATGATCACCATGCCTCAATCTAACAGAAGTCTCTCTTATATTCTCTATTCCTGTGATGAATTGATCCATGGTTCCTAAGAACCTTAGAGGAGAAATCCTTCCTACAAGAACTTCATCTGAATTTATTTCTGTTTCAGGGTTGATTATTCCATCTTCTGGTAGGTGTTTATATGCATCTTCCCCAGCATAACCCCTTACACCGGCTTCAGGTATTCCTATAACATCTTCTTGTCCACCCATATATCTCTTCTGCTCAGCTTCGTAAGTCCTGAACATGTAAGACCAAAAAAGACCTCTTTGAATTGATCCTTGATTGATGACTATTGCATCTTCTATGTTGTAGCCTTGATAACAAGCTACAGCAACTATAACATTACAACCGTTTGGATGTTTCTCATAGCCAGCGATTTTGTGAGCATGTGTTTGAACAAGTGGAACTTGTGGATAAATCAAAACATTAGATTTTGTATCTACCCTGTTCAAATAGTTTGTGGCAAAAAGACCTATTGATTGACCAACCATTTTTGCCCCATAGTTGACTCTATCCCCACGGTTAAATTCTGCATAAGGAATGAAAGATGCCGAAAATCCGAGAATTGTAGCAGGATCGATCTCAAGATGAGTGTGTTCTACAGTTAGTTCACTTTCTTTCAAGGCGATGAAACAATTTTCTTCTTCTTCTGCATCTAAATATTCTATTATTCCATTGTTTATTAAATCTTCCCATTTCATTGCCCCAACTTTTATTTTTTGTATATGTTCTTCTGTGAGTTTTGGTTTGCCATTCTCCACTATTATCAAAGGTCTTCTTATTCTTCCACTATCAGTCAAAATTTTAACTTCATCCAAATGTTTATGATAAGCCACATTTATTTGTGGGGAAATTAATCCCTTCCTTCTCATCTCTCTAATTTCTTTTACAAATTCTTCAGGATTTTTTGTCTTCCCCACGAACATTCCATCTAAGAAAACATCAGCCATCAGCTCACCTTCTTCTCTATTAGAGAATGGAAATTCTTTTTATCCTTTTCATCCAAACCTTTTGTGATTTCAGCCATTATGGCAAGATATTTTCTTAATCCTATTGTTGCTCCTTCAGGAGTTTCACTTGTGCAAAGTTTTCCAAAATGTGTTGGATGAAGTTCTCTTGCACCAAAATGTTCTTGTGTTGATGTTAATGGAGAAAGTACATTTCTCATGTGAGAAACAGTTTTAATGAAGCTTCCCCTTTCTAGCCTTTGGCTAACACCAGTTCTTCCGCCGACCCAAGTTCCAATTGCAAGAGCAGAAACAAGCTGATTAGTCAAAACATTAGATTCTACTATGGCTTGCAAGGGAGGTATTCTACCCCTCTTTGCCAGTTTTTGATAATTGTAAGTTATCCTTGTGATTAGTCCCCACTTCCCAAGAAGTATAGATCTTAACAAAATCTCCAAGAGATCTCCAGCAAGCCTTATCCTCTTGTTAGAATAATGGTCAAGGTCGTCTTCCTCTATTTTTCCCAAATGCAATTTTATCAATTTACCAACTGCTTTACATAAGAAATATGCTTTGTGAATTCTTGATTCGGGAGTTTGTCCTAAGTGTGGTAGAAGATACTTGTCTATGAGTTTTGTTGCCCTTTCAGTTCTACTCTCTTTCTGTGCTATTTTTATGTGTTTACCAATTTCATCTAAAGCTTCTTGCTTTGAAGTTATTTCAATTTCATAAAGATTTGCATAAAATTCTTGTTGCACGTCTTCATCATCAGAAATTACAGTGACTATATCTTTATCTGATTCTAGACCCAAAGCCTTAATGATTATAGCAACAGGCAATTTTTCTATATTTGCAAAGCTTATAGTTATTATTCCATTTGCCTTTCTTTCTAACAAATGTCTTTGAATGTAGCCATCTTTTTCAGAATGAATTCTCGCAACTTCTGTTATACCTCCAGAATTAACTTTTTCAACAATTATCCTATTTTGAGCTATTTCTTCAACTAACACAAGAATCCTTTCAGTGCCGTTTATGATGAAATATCCTCCAGGATCATCAGGATCTTCACCTATATTTATCAATTCTTCCCTGCTCATAGTAGCTAAAGGACATATTTTTGATTTGACCATCACAGGCATATCACCAAAATTTACAACCACGCTATTGCTTTCTATGTTGTTAAGCACAGGAGTCATTTCCACATACATGGGAGCAGCGTAAGTCAAATTTCTTATCCTTGCTTCTTGAGGTGTTATAGGTCTAACAGAACCATCGGCTTCTTTCACACAAGGATCACCAATTTTGAAGTTTCCAAGTTTGATTTTGAACTCACCAAGTTCAGGAACTTCAGGCTTTATAACACCTATTTCTTTTAACACCTTTGGTATCCTTCTTGTTATAAAGTCGTTATAAGAGTCTATTTGGAATCTAACAAACCCCCTTTCTCTTACAAAAGCGTCAAGAAGTGTTAAAAATTTAGTGTTCATTTTATCAACCTTTAACCACAACCCTATAATATACAGTTTCTCCTGCTGTTGGACTTTTTCTTATTATTTTTACTATATCTCCAACCTTTGGATTTTTATCGATTATTGCAGGATCTGTTATCAATATTCTTGGTAGTTGTTTTAAACTGACTTTGTACTTTTTCAAAACTTCCATTTTTTCTTCTTCACTCAATATTATGTGTTTGGGCACAAGCTTGTGGTCTTCAACATTAATTTTTTTCAATTCCTCACCCTTGTGACAATAGCCAATATAAGGAATATTGGTTTATATAAATCTTTCTCTCCAGATCGACACCGGTATTTTTTAAGTGTTGGCAACGTCCTGGAATTCCCCTGCTCTCGCAGAGTACATCCCAGATCGCTGGGAGGCTTAATTACCGTGTTCGGATGGGAACGGATGTTTCCCTCCCGCTTTGGTCGCCAACAAATATATTTTTATAATTTACTATATTTAACTTTTTAAATCTAACGGTAGTAACACTTTAAAGCTCTTCTTGGGATTTAACCCTTATACCATACCTTTTAAGCAAGGCAGCAGTTACACCGTTCCCACTAACTTTTTTGTTTCTTAATTTTTCATCAAGTCTATATGTTTTTCCACAGCCACAAGAAGGGCTCCCCTGCTTCAGTACAGCTTCTTTTATTCCAAAAAATTTTGCTATTTTGAGAGTTTCTTCAGCACCTTTGATGAAAAATTTTGTGACATCATCTCCATCTTTTGTTTTCACTCTAGCTTTTCCATCTAAAACATCTTCACCAGTACCGCCAAAAATCCCAGAAGGTTTTCTTGGTGTTGGCAAACCACCAAGCTGCTCAGGACAAACCGGTATCAAAACTTCTTTTTTGGAAAGAGCAATAACTTTTCTATTAGGTTTACTTTTTCCATTCCACTTACACTTTATTCCAAGAAAACAAGCACTGACCAATTTCATAATTATATTTTAAATTTAGAAATTAAAGCGCCTCGGACGGGATTCGAACCCGTGTTTCTTGCCAACAAATTGGTCTCAAGCGTGACAGGCTTGCATCCTAAACCACTAGACGACCGAGGCTTCTGATAATCAATTATTTTTAGTTAAAATTTATTTCTCTCTTAATTTAAAATAATTTTTTTCTTTTATGCAAATTTTTAGAAAAAAATAAAAAATAAAATTCATCCAGAATTCAACACGGTTTCTTGGGCTCTTTTGGCTTTTTCTTTGCCAAGTTTTTCACCCTACTTAAAAATGCATCTTTCTAATTAATAAATTTTTGTGTAAAGTCCCCGGAGCCGGATTTGAACCAGCAACCCACCGGTTTCTAGTGAGCAACTGCTGGCACCAAGTGCCTTAGCACTCAGCTACAGCCGGTTGCTCTACCGTTGAGCTATCCGGGGATCTTAATTAAAGAATTTTTTTGAAGATATAAAAAATTTATCCAGCTTTAATATAAGCAGTTTTTGAAAGTATTTTTTTAACTTCTTTTTTCTTGTCCATGAATTTCAAATAGGCTTTTGGAAGTTTAAGTGTGCCAATGACATCAACAATCGGCTTTATCCTGTAAGTTAAAACTCTTTCATCACCTGGAGCAAGAGAAGGAATTTTCCAAACAATTTCAGTGCCATTTGCAATTTTTCTCAAAGTTGGTCTTAAAGTGTCAAATTTTTCAACAACAGTTGCTATTCCTGGAACAAAATCTCTAACCACAACATCTCTAATTTCATTTCTCGTTCTATTCTTAACTTCAAGCATTATCGTAATTTCTTTATCTTTTGTTATTGGTCCGACAAACTTGTGCTTTTTCTCTAAGCTTATGTTAAATATATTAGCAAAAGAATAAACTATGATTATTATCAAAACAACAGCTATTAAAACAGCATTCCAAGTGCTTATTTCATAAGTTATAGTGTAAGAAGATCCAGGAACAAGCAAGGGTACAAGCCAACTATAAACAATTCTATTATCTTTAATTTCTTCAAATTCCGGCTCTTTTCTTGGGAAGAAGAAAACTTTCATGAAAATTGGGATTTGTTCTGATAAGTAAAAATTTTCAACAGGAACATTACCTTCATTTTTTATAGTAATTTCTACGGTTTGTGTCAAAATGCCATATCTAGTAGTTTTTGTTATTGGCAAATATTCCAAGCTTTCGCTTGCATTCACAGTTTCTACTATAAATTCTGATGTTTTTCTAGTTAAGGTTGTGCCAAACCTGTCTTTAAGCAAAACTTCAACCAAATATCTTCCCGGGGTTTGATACTTGCTTGTTTCAAAAACGCTTGTGATAATTTCAGTTTTCTTACCTTCAACAGCTTCTATGTATTTGTCAAATCTCTTTACAATTTCATTTTTAAAGTAAATATTTGTCTGCAAACTCACAGGCTGAGAAATACTTTCGGAAGGATTCATCAAAACTACATCTATCCCCAAACTTTTACCAGGTTTTATCCTAACATCACTCAATTTGAAATCATAAATACAAACACCATATTTTCTTACAATCTCAAGTATCAAACTTTCTGAATCAATTACTTCATCATTACTCAAAGATCTTGCGGTTATTGAAAAAGAAGCTGGTTTTTCTTCAGCACATTCAGGTATTTCAAGAGAAACTTTGATTTTTGTGCTTTCACCAGGATTTAGCGTCACGCTATATTTTTCGAGAGAAGGTATTATACCAAAATGATAGGGAGGAAAGACGGATAGGACAAAACTATCCTTTACAGCCTGGTTATTTTTAATAGTTAGTTCTGCAACTCCAATTTCCGTTGTGTAAACTGTTAGTGTTTTGGGATTTATGGTAAGGCTTACACCCCCCTCTGCTAAAGAACCTTCTAAAACTAAAAATAAGAAGACTATGGCAGAAACCAAAAGTATTTTGAATTCCATCCCAACCCTATAATTATATTGAAGTTTAAATTAATTAAACTTCACTTCTTTTTCAATTTTTTAATCCAATCTTCCAAAACATTGCCTATTGGTTTTACTTCAACCTTTTTTCTAGCTCCTGGTTGAAAAAGGTAAGAAATATCATATTTTTTTCCATAAACTTCATTCCAAGTCAAATTATCGAATGAAATCCTTTCTTTCCTTTCTACTTCTTCTTCAACAAAACCAACTGCGACTATGGCAACAGGTCTTAGCTTGTCAGGTAAATACAATATATCTTTGACCCTTTCTTCATCAAAAGAACTTATCCAAACTGCCCCTAGACCTAAGGCATTTGCGGTCACTAACATAAGCATAGTAGCAGCTGCAGTATCTTGAACAGAATAAAAAACTTCCCCCCTTTTTTGATACCTTAAGCTAACTTTTTCTAAATCCGCACAAACTACTATCACGACAGGAGCTTCTTTAATCAAAGGATGTTCCAAAGCAGCTTTATATAGCTTATTCTTTCTTTCCTCATCTCTTACAACAATGAAATTCCATTCTTGCAAATCACCGGCAGAATGAGCATGAGTTGCCATGTAAAGCATAACACCAATAAGCTTATCATTTACACTTTCTTTCTTGAATTTAATAACATTTTTCCTATTGACTATTGCGTCAAAAATATTCATTCTCTCTAATAGAAGTTTCAATTTTAACAATTAAAGTCTTTTGGTTGCTCCACAAACTGGACAACACCACATTTCTTCTTCCTTTCCATATTCGGAGGTTAGAACTATTTTTACCATTTCAACCATTTCATGTGAATTTTTCAAACAGCTTTCACAAAAACCAAAAGTCCAGCTTCTCCTAACCATAAAAGATAATTATAGTGAGAATAACTTATTAAATGTGATGTTATGGATTATTCAATCTTAACAGATTATTATGAAAGACTTGAAAACGTTTCAGCAAAATTGAAAAAAACTGAAATATTGGCAGAGCTTTTTAAGAAAGTTGATTCAGAAGAATTGCCGAAAGTGGTCTTGCTCGTTCAAAGCATAGTTTATCCAAAATACACTCAGTTAGAACTTGGAATAGCTACACAAATGATGATCCGAGCTATTTCAAAAGCCACAGGCTATAAGCCGGAAGAAATTGAAAACAAATTTGCAAAGCTTGGTGATTTGGGGCTAGTCGCAGAAGAATACATAAAATCTAGGAAGCAAGCAACTCTTTTAAAGAAAAAATTAACAATAAGTTCTGTTTTTGAAAATTTGCGCAAGTTAGCTACAATTACAGGAGAAGGCTCTCAAGAAAGAAAATTAAGTTTAATAGTTGAGCTTTTGGCCTCGGCAAAACCGAAAGAAGCCCGTTACATAGTGAGAACAATTTTAGGTGAACTGAGGGTCGGGGTGGCAGAAGGTTTGATAAGAGATGCAATAGTCCGAGCTTTTCTTGCCGAAGAAGACAAAGAAGAAGCGACTCAAGCAGTTGATTATGCATGGAACATACTCTCAGATTTTTCAGAAGTTGCAAAAATTGCAAAAGAAAGTGGGATCGAAGGTTTGAAAAAAGCTAAAATACAATTGGGCAAGCCAATTCAAGTCATGTTGGGTGAAAAAGCTGAAAGTATAGAAGAAGTGATAAAAGAATTCGGAAAAATTGCCGCTGAATACAAATATGATGGAATGCATGCAGAAATTCAGAAGAAAGGAGAAGAAATTTGGATTTTCACAAGAAGATTAGAAGATGTTACAAAACAATTTCCAGATTTGGTCGAGCTTTGTAAAAAAGGACTTAAGGCAAAAGAATGCATTGTTGAGGGTGAAGCTTTAGCTATAAATCCAAAAACAGGCTTACCATTGCCATTTCAAGTTTTATCTCAAAGAATTCAAAGGAAGTATGATATAGAAAAAATGGTTAAAGAAATTCCGGTTCAATTAAATCTTTTCGATATAGTTTATCTTGAAGGAAAAATTTTATTCAAAGAACCTTTCATAAACAGGAGAAAAATCTTAGAAAAAATTGTAAAACCAATACCAGGAAAACTTCAACTTGCTAAGCAGCTGATAACAGACAATGTGAAAGAAGCAGAAAAATTTTACAAAGAGGCACTAGAAGCAAAACAAGAAGGTTTAATGTTAAAAGTTTTGAATTCTCCCTATGTTTTTGGGAGACATGTTGGTACAATGTACAAAATAAAACCTATAATGGAAACTTTAGATTTGGTTATAGTTGGTGCTACATGGGGAGAGGGAGCAAGGGCAAAGTGGTTAACAAGCTTTGAACTTGCTTGCAGAGACCCAGATAGTGGTAAGTTTTTGAGATGTGGCATGATGTCTACAGGTCTAACAGAAGAAGAATACGAGAGAATGACAGAAATGCTCAAACCTCTTATAATAGAAGAAAAAGGAAAAAATGTTAAAGTTAGACCAAAAATTGTAATTGAAGTTGGATATCAAGAAATTCAAAAATCACCAAATTATGAATCAGGATTTGCTTTAAGATTTCCAAGGTTCATAAGAGATAGAAGCGTGGATAAGTCGCCAGAAGAAGCAGATACGCTAGATAGAGTCAAAGCTCTTTTTGAAAGTCAAGGGAAAGTTGGTTGAATTTCTATAAAGATGTAAAAAATTGTATTTTTGCTATTAGATGTTTGAAACTTTAAATTCTTTTTTACTTTACAGTAATATATAAAACCTTAAATACTAAATCATTAAATAGTTAAAACAGAGGTAATGAGATGCTAGCATCTGCTAAAACTATGGAAGCCTTACGTGGTATAGGACTGAATTTGTATGAAAGAAAACTCTGGGTAGCCCTTTTAGCTAGAGGAACCAGCACTGCGGGCGAGCTTTCGGCCATAGCAAGCGTGCCAAGATCAAGAACTTACGATGTCTTGCAAAGTTTGGCAGAAAAAGGTTTTGTAGTTGTTCAAGCTGGAAAGCCTTTGAAATACGTTGCAATTCCTCCAGCAGAAGCTTTGGAAAAAGCTAAAGCAAAAATAGAAGAAGAATTGAAGGAGAGAATTGAGAGGATAGAAGAGCTTAAGTCAAGCCCAATTCTCAAAGAGTTGAATGAAATATTTTCTCATGGCTTAAAAGTTGTTTCTCCAGAAGAGATGACAGGCGCACTAAAAGGAAAATACACCTTACAACAGCAACTTGCTTCCATGTTTAAAGATGCAAACAAGCAAATAGCAATAGTCACAACACCAGAAGGTTTAATAGAGCTGACAACAAATCACCTTGAAACTCTAAGAAAAGCAAAGGAAAGGGGGGTAAACATAAAGATAGCCACGAGCGGCAAAGAAAAAGCAGGTGATGCGATTAAGCTCTTGAGTGGCATAGCAGAAATCAGAACTTTGGATGAAAAAGATGTCGACTTGGCGGGAAGATTTTGTGTAGTTGATGATAAACAATTTGTTTTGTCTTTGACAGACACTAAAGTCCATTCAACTCAAGACTTAGCCCTTTGGAGCAAAAGTGAACATGCAGCGGGCAACATCCTTTCACCACTCTTTAAATTGGTCTGGCAACACTCAAAGCCAATAAGCTAAATAGATTTAGACCCCCAAGGAACAAAAACAACTCTCTTTGAA
>JAVZHJ010000003.1:0-23441 GCA_038998365.1 Candidatus Aenigmatarchaeota archaeon
ATTAAGCCAGAAAAGGTTGAAATAACTGATGAAAATTGTATAAATTCAATTAACTCAGGAAAAGATAATCTTTTTCAATTCAACATTACTGGAACGGAAATTTCTAAAAGTTATGTGAGCGGTGGGTTTGTTAGAGTGGATTATCAGATAAGCTCTGTAACACTGCCAACAGAAAACACAATTCGATATTATTTCCCAGGAATAGATGGCCAAATCAACCTTTACGATTCTTTTTATGTTCCGGGTAAGTTAAAGAGTATGAAAATACACTTGGTTTTCAGAAATGACTTCAACACTTCCCTTAAGATTGGTAATAAGGTTGCAATGGAAGCTGAAGGTAAAGAGGGAATTCAAGTTATAGATTTGGATAATTCTTACCTTTCCTCTTTGCTAGATTACGATGAAATTAGCAATAAGACGATACCATTAAGATTGGTTTTTGATGTACCAAAAGTTGAAGGAACGGCTGATGTTGTGCTCATAACAGACGTCTCTGGAAGTATGAACTGGACATTTGAATCTGACAAGCCCGGTATAGATAGAAAATGTTATGAAGATGAATTATATAGTGTTAGTACAAAAAGAATCAGTTTAGCAAGATGTTTGGATATAAACTTCACAAAAGAGATATTGAGTGTGCCTGGTAATAGGATTGCTTTGGTAGCTTTTGATGGAACAAATAACTGTATTAACAGCACACCATTAACTAATGATTTTATTTTTTTGAGTAACATAATAAATAACTACAAGCCATTAGGAGGCACATGTATAGCATGTGCTATAAACGAAGCTTACAAAATACTTAATCAATCAAGTGATAATTCTAGACAAAAGTTCATAGTGTTGATGACAGATGGTTTAGCTAACACATATCCAGTTAATGAAAATACTTCAAAACCATGCATGTTAGAGTCAGGATTATATTCCCCAAGTGGGTGTTATGAGCAGGTTGGTAATAAGTCTGCAAACGACACAATAAAAGCTGCTTGCAGAGCTAATAGAGACTTAGGTGCAATCATTCATTCTGTTGGCTTTGGCCCAATAGTCACGTGTGATTTCTCTAATCAAACACTGAAAAATGTTTCAGATTGTGGAAACGGAATTTTTGCAGTAAGCGATAAGCCGGAAGAATTGGCAAGAATTTATGCCACTATAGCAAAAGAAATTCTTGAGAAGAATTACGAAAGGCAGAGAGTAATTTTAACAAAAGACGTGAGAAACATGACACTTTATCCAGAATCTTACATAGAGTTTACTTTTGAGCCTTCTCCAAAAATTCCGATTTACGGAGGAATTACAATAAATCTTGAAACTAAAATTACTGATTGTTGTGGCAATGTATACATACCAGACAAATATACAGTCGAAAGATTTCGTATAACTTCCTATTCAGGCGATTACTGGACCGATAACGTGACAATAAACAATAAACAAGTTTTCAAACTTTCCGATTTTGGGAGCTCATACACAACTCTTGGCGATCCATTTACAATAGAAATTCCAACAGAGTTTGTTTCCAAAGGAAACAATAAAATCTGCATTCGAACAGGTGAATCTCCAACTAAACCAAACCCAAGCTGTTCAAAAGAAAACAAAGCAATTTACACCGTAACCTTAAGAGCTATGACAGGATATTCACCAGTTTTACCCCAAAGCTATGAAAATAAGGTCAAGGTTTATTACAACAAAGGGGACTACAATTGCATACCGGATGGCTTTGTGGAAATAGGAAATTCGGGAGCTCCCGAGATTTCTGTGGATGAATTAGATGCAAGTAAAAACGCTTTCCATTATGCGTTGAAAAGTCTTTTAGACTTATTGAATTTTGTAGATTGTGCTGGTAATGCTGGCAGCGCTAATGATCCGATTGACTTGGAAATAACACCCGAGTTTAGAGTAGAATCTACAGAAATCAGCAATGTCCCAAGTTTGTGGGGACCTATGGATTTCACTTTAATGGTATGGACATAGGTGAGAACATGAAAAGAAACAAAGGGCTTGTCTACTCTTTCATTGCACTGCTACTGGTATTGCCATCAATCCTTCTCATAATTGCTTACTTTAACACTTTCAGAGTAGAAGGAGAAAACTACGTGAGCAAAGTTAGGGCAGAAAATATGAAAAATTTTTACAGTAGTCTGATCGCTGATGTGAAAAGGTCTTTAAAAATAAGCACTTTTCGAGCTATCTTGTATGCAACACAAAATATAACTGAGAGTGGAAAGCCTTTAACTAATGTAGATGAAAAAATAGCAGAAATGATACATAAAGGGACTTTGGATGGGATAGATGTACCTTCTCTAACTTCCGAGCCTTGTAACACCGTCAATTGTTGGAAAGAAAATTACACAGCTCTTGCAAACAGTTTAGGATATAATCTTAACATAAAAATTTTGTCGATTTCAATAAAGCCCTACGATTCTTGGAACATCAACTCTTCCATAACGATGGAAATTGAACTTAAAGATGAAAACATGAAGATGAGAATCAAGAGAAATGTAACTGAAAGTTCTATAGTCCCAATCACAGGATTTGAAGACCCACTATACGTTTTAAACACTTACGGTAAAGTAATAAACCTTGTAAAGAAGCCCAAAACACCTTTGACAAGAGCTGAGAGTGGATATGGATGGGCTCTTGGCATTTTAACAGATGACCCAAATTCTGGTGACCACAACAAAATCTTGTTGGTTGATGACTTAAGCAGTGTAACCCCACAACAGCTAGAGAAATTTGGCGGTGTTTTATTCAAAAAAAGCGTGAGCAACAACATTCCAATCCCCTATTTAAACAAAATTGAAGATGCAGATGCTTTAGAGTTAGGAATGAGGGTTTTCTTTGAGAATATAACAAATTCTGTTTGGAAGCTACAAGATGAAATTGATAGCTCTACTTATCACGAAAGCTATTTTGGACCAAGCTATTTGGATAGGCTAGAAGGAAGATTCTCAATTTCTGATAAGTATAAATCCCCACCCAGACCTACAGGCCTTATGTCTTTTGTGGACTTTTACCAACTTGAAGAAAAGGGTATTAAAGTCGATTGGGGCTTAAGCTGTGTGGACTACTTGTATTTCAATGGAAAAGCAGATGGCCTTTGTTATACTAGATAAAGCATTTTATTAGAAAAAAAGTTAAAATATAATTGTGAGTAAAAGTCCTGTAAGCCAAAAAGAAACCGATGATTTATTAAGCCAGAGCTTATCCATCAAGCAAAAAATCGCGATAAAAAATGGCAAAGAAGTTGAAAGCTATACCGTCAAAGCCGACGAAATTCCGGTACAAATCCTTATTTGCACCACCCAAGAAGATTTTGTTCCAGTCTACAATGTAATTTTTCCAAAATTTGACCCAAAAATTTTGGCTGAAATAGAGAACATCAAAAAACAGATAATTTCTGAGGTCAAAATAAGCATGGATGAAATCATAGATATGAAAAAGATTTTGGTCGTGAAGCAAAAATTCTTGAACAAAATTCTTGAATTGCTTTCAACCAAATTCCCGACCATGGAAGAGAATTGGAAAAAGATTTATGCCTATCGCATTATTCATGAAATGCTCGGCTTAGGCAATCTAGAGGTTATGCTTAGTGATGATAAAGTTGAAGAAATAGTGATAAACAATTCTTCTGAGCCAGTTTGGGTTTATCACAAGAAATATGGTTGGCTCAAGACGAACATAACAGTTGGGAGTGAAGAGGAGATCTACAATTACGCCGCAGCAATTGGAAGAAGGTCTGGTAGGGAAATAACCGAGCTTAAACCACTCATGGACACTTTCCTTACAACTGGCGATAGAGTCAATGCTACACTTTCTTCAATCTCCATAAAAGGAAACACTATAACAATCAGAAAATTCCCGAGAAAATCTTTCACAATCACGGATTTCATAAAAAACAAAACAGTTGATAGCTCTATTCTTAGCTTGATTTGGCAAGCCATAGAGCATGAGATGAGTTTGATAATAGTCGGCGGTACAGCAACAGGTAAAACTAGCTTTCTGAACGCAATTTCAGCTTTCATCCCTCCAAACCAAAGAGTTATAAGCATTGAAGACACAAAAGAGTTGAGCTTGCCACAATTTTTACATTGGATACCAATGGTTGTAAAAGAGCCGAACCCAGAAGGCAAGGGCGCAGTCTCTATGCTTGACTTGCTTGTTAACAGCCTTAGGATGAGGCCTGATAGAATAATAGTGGGTGAAATAAGGAGGCATGAAGAAGCTGAAGTTTTATTTGAAGCTATGCACACAGGTCATAGTGTTATGGCAACTCTACATGCTTTTGACAGTGAAGAAGCTTTGATAAGGCTGACGAACCCGCCAATAAATGTTCATGAAAGTATGATAGCTGCTTTAGATTTGCTGTTGGTTTTGGGAAGGCTAAGACGTGAAGGCATAAGAAAACTAACAGAATTTACTGAAATCGTGCCTTTTGTTGATAAAGATGGCAGATATCATGTCACCATAAATCCAATGTTCAAATTCCATATTAAAACTGGTGAGATAATAAAGTCAAACCCAAGCAAAAGAATTATAGAAAACCTTCAAGAAATCTCGGGCATGTCTTACGCTGAACTAAAGAATGATCTTTACAATAAAAAGAAGGTAATTGATTGGATAGTGGCTAATGATATTAACACAGTAAATAGTGTGGGTAAGGTTATTGCTGAATATTATAAGGATAGCGAAGCGGTTCTACAAAAGATTAATAGTGGAGCAAAACCAGAAGATATATTGGGGTCTTTGGTAAAATAGCTAAGGTGATTAAACGAAAGATAGAATGATAAGAGCGCCAATAACGTTCAGACTTGTACCTTCTACACTTCTTTCCGAGTCTTCATTTAAATATTTAAACTTTGCAAGGATTTTCAAATTTCTTGTTCTAAGGCTTAAAACAGATTTACTTCAAGCTGAGATTGACTTATCGCCAGAGATATACATAAACATGAGCCTTTTTGCTTCACTCTTCATCTTTCTTTTATCGCTAGTTTTTTCCCTGCTATTTCTCTCTTTAACTAATAATTTGATTTTGATACCACCTTTCATGATGATTTGTTTCTCAATTTTCCTTTTTGTATTTTTTTACTCTATTTATTATCCAAGGTTTATTGCCATACAAAGGGTAAGGGGCTTGGAAAGCTATTTGCTTACAGGCCTCCGACATATTTTGATAAAAGTTAGGTCTGGAGTTTCACTTTTCCAGGCTTTTGCAAGCTTAACTGAAGGCTATGGTGAACTTTCAAAAGAAATTAGAATTCTTGTAGAAAAGGTCAATGCTGGAATACCTTTAGAAACTGCCTTGGAAGAAACAGCAGCAAAAAACCCTTCAACATATTTCCGCAGAGCACTAATCCAAATAAGTACTTCAATAAAAACTGGTGCAGACATAAACAGCACCTTATCTTCAATAATAAACTCACTCTCTGAATCCATAATCATAAGTGCAAAAAAATATGGAAGAGAGCTAAATTTCTGGTCAATCTTTTACTTGATAATATCGATAATATTCCCTGCTATGGGTATATCTTTTTTTGTCATGTTGGCTTCATTTGTTGGTTTTTTGATAGATGTTTATACCCTCTTCTTCATAGCTGTTAGCTTTCTCGGCTTACAGATATTCTTCCTCGTCTTGATAAATAGCAGGAAACCTTCGATGGTGGTATTTTAATGGCTGAGATATTCAAGAGAATTGGGGCTAAGATGCCTTCTTCTTACATCAAATTTTCTGGAAAATATTTAGAGTACATTAGAGCCAAGTCTACTCCAGAAGAGTATGTGGGGAAAGTTTTGGTCTACAGCCTTTTAATAGCTTTCATCGTCTCAACATTATTGTTTATCTTCAATCTTTCAATTTTTTACATCCTTTTAGGTTTTTTGGTCTCCTTCTTCTTGGTTCACATTCTCCCATTATTCTTCTTAATTTTGATAGCTGACGATAGGGCAAGGGAGTTGGAAGCAAACTTTCCGGATGTTTTATCTCTCATCTCAGCCAATTTAAGGGCTGGAATGACTGTAGAAAAAGCAATATGGTCTGCTGCCAGACCAGAATTCGGACCTTTGGAAGAAGAGCTCAATGATGTTGGAAAGGATGTAGTTGGCGGAGTTCCGATAACTGAAGCTTTGTTGAAGATGGCCAAAAGAATAAGGTCAGAGATAATAACCCAAACAATAAAACTCATAATCGAAGGAATAAAGTCTGGTGGTGAGCTTGAGAGCCTTTTGAGTGAAATTGCCAACGACATTCGAGCTATGGATATGTTGAAAGAAGAAGTTAAAGCCAATTTAACAATGTACACAATTTTCATATTCTTTGCAGCTTGCATTGCAGCACCTTTAATTTATGGTATTTCTTCAAAGTTTGTAGAAATTAGCGTGAAAATACAGAGGCCAATTATTTCCGAATCTGTTGCTGGGGCACCGATATATTTGGGTATAAGAAGTGGTATGATAAGCGTTACTGAGCCAGAAATATTCTTCTTCTACATTTCTCTAATAACCATAATCACAATTTTTGCTAGCTTTATTTATGGAATAATGACAAGTGGTAGGATGAGGCGTGGTTTGAGATATACACCTTTGTTTTTCATAGTAGGTTTGGCCATTTTCATTCTAACCAAGTTTTTAATCAATCAGATATTTTTGATTTAAGTTAGGTTCAACTCTTTTACGTTCGGGCTTTCTAAAACTTCAGAAGAAAGAGTCATTTTATCATATCTATACATATCATTCCTCTTCAATTCTTCTATTGTTCTGTCAAATTCGTCCAAAAGATTTATCAAAACTTCCTTCTTCTTCACAGTTGGTATGATTGCCACAAGAGAATAGAACTTCTGCTCGAGAAAAGCCAATTTCAAGTTATAAAGCGATTCTCTAAGAATTCTTATGTCAGTTTCGAATCTTTCCAAATTCTGTAATTGCATTAAAAATTTTTCAAAACTCTTCATTTTTTCCAAGAAATATTCAACATCATCAAGTCTTTTCACAATCTCAAGATACTTTGACTGTATTTTTGAGCCTTGTATGAATATTTGGGCCCTAGCTTCCTCTATTTCGCTCAATTTATCGTAAAATTCTTGCGTGAACTTGTCAAAGCCTTTTATCTCTTTTGAACTTTCAACTGCAGAAGCGCTCTCTTCAAGATTTCTTATCTTTTCTTGAAGCATTTTTATTTTTTCATCGAATTCCTCCAAAATTACTTCCATTTTATTTAATTTTTCTTCAAATATCTTTTGATCTGGCAATATTTTTTCAGGTATGGCCAAAGGTTTTTCAGGTGGAATTATCTCTTCGATTTCAGGTACTTTTTTTTCTTTAATATTGTGTAGAGCTTTGTCTTTTGGGAATATCTTTTCAAGGATATCTTCGGGCAATAAACCCACCTATAAAATAATTTGAATTAGTTTATATTTTACTTTAATCTTTCTAAACTAGATTAGCAATCACAAGTTTTCAACAAAGTCAGCAGCATTCCTTATGCTTATTGAAAAGCCGGGCTCAACCCCAAGTACAACCACTTTCTTCCCATATTCTTTTGCTTTCAGAACAACTGGCAGAAAATCTGCGTCGCGAGTTGCTATAGCTATCACATCAACATTTTTTGTTAATAAAGTCTCTATTGCTGATACTGCCAAAGCAACATCAACATCGCTAGCTCCTTCTTCCTTTTCTGCTAAGACCATGACCGACTCAAAACCTTCATTTATTATGGCTTCTATCAGCTTTTCTGGAGCAAACTGGTTCAAGAAGACTTTTGCTATCGCAACCCTTCCATATTTTTCAGCCCTTTTTCTAAGCTCCCTCAAATCAACCATGAACTCTTTCCTAAGCATGTTTGGCCCGTCAACAAACAAAGCCACAACAGGCCTTTCTCCCCTTCTTTGTTCTTTCATCTTCATTCGACCACTTTAAATTTTCTTTCCATTAACTTCTATATTGGTGGCAATTCCAGAAAGCCACGCTTCTTCTTTAAACTCTATAGCCCCAAAGAAATTTTCTATTTTTAAGCTTGCTTTATTAAAATCGGCTTTTAACTCTATGTTTTCCATTTTCTTTTTAACATAGCCTGAAGCTGAAGTCATATTTATCAAGCTTACTTTAGCGTTGGTGAGAGAAAAGTTTTCAGGAATCATCTCAATCTCAATTTTCACTTCATTTGTTTTTAAAGACCCTAGCTTGAATAAACTAGCATCAGCCTTAAGACTTAATTTGCCATCACTTCCGATTAAAACCTCACCATTTCCAATAAGCTCTACTTCACTTTTTTCACCAATTTCCCAATTTTTACCATCTATACTAAGAGTTAAAATCGGTCCTAAGGCCTTAAACCTTGTGCCAGTGAAAGAAAAGCTTTGACCGTAAACAGCTTCTTTGTTAGTACTCATTTCAAATTCAAATTCTTGTGTTGACGAAGTTCTAACAATAGAGCCTAAAAAGTTTCCCAGCAAGTTTGTAAAGCTTCTTGTCATGCTCCCTAACACAATTGCATACTTCCTGCCTTGTTCGGTGAAAAGTAAAACTCCTAACAAAGTCAAAATGACGGCAACTATACCCAAAAGTTTCCACTTCATCTTTCCACTAAAAATTAATTTATGAAAACAAAAATAAATACTCTTGGTACCAATTTCTTATAGTGGTTTTATGGCTGTTCTATTTCAGTTTGGTGGCGATATATGGTCAAACATAATTTGGCTCATAATTCTACTCATTTTTTTCAATTTTTACCCGAGGTTAATGGTTTCCCAGCTTTTGTGGAAACTTGAAAGGTCTGCTTTAATGCTTGAAAATTTAACAAATCAAGCAAAGAACATAGTGATTAAAAAAATATCAAAAAAACCTGAAAAAAGTTTGAAAGAAAAAGTTAATAATTTTTTAGAGTTCTTCATGATAGAGCCTGTGAGTTTAGATCCATATGGCATAATAAAGAAGCTTGAGCATGTTTCCAACCTTTCTGAAGAAAAATTCAAGGTTTTTGTGAAGGATATAGCTTCAAAGCTTGATAAAGAAGAGCAAGCAAATCTTGTCATGGGATTAAGTGGTGCAATAACGCTTAACCAACTTTCAAAGCTCGTTAGACATTATGTGGAGATGGTTAGAAAAACCAAAAATTTACAGCTTGGTATGGTGCTAGAGATGCAATTGCCTTTGATAGAAAGAATATCGAAATCTCTTCTTAAAGGAACGGAAGCTTTAACAAATGGCTGGCCTATAGGGGATTCTGTCGGACCAATTGTTGCAGCTAGGCTTATAGGCAATAACAAGGTTAAAGAAATGGAAGAAGATGTTGTTGTTGCTGAGAAAAAGATTAAAGGTAGGCAAGTGATAATCATGAAAGCAAAGGGCCCAGGTGGTAGGCTTGGAAAGCTTGGGAGAGCTGTAGAAAAGCTTGTGAAGAAGAAAAAAATTTCTAAGATAATAACAATTGATGCAGCTGCAAAGCTTGAAGGTGAAAAGACGGGAAAAATTGCTGAAGGTGTGGGCGTAGCAATAGGTGGCATAGGCGTCGACAGAGCTTACATAGAAGAGCTTGCCACCAAGAAAAAAATTCCTTTAGATTCGATAGTGATAAAAATGTCACAAGAAGAGGCAATTCAACCAATTCCGGAAGAAGTTCTTAAAGCTGTTTCACCGACTGTAGAAACAGTGGAAAAAAACATAGAAAAATCTAAAGGTAGAATACTTGTGGTCGGTGTTGGAAATACTTGTGGAGTTGGTAACAATGCTAAATCAGCTGAACAAGCAGAAATTCAAGCTAGAAAAATTTTGAAGATGTTAAAGAGAAGAGAAGAAGCAGAAAAGAAAGGATTTTGGGATTGGATTTAAAAACTATTTTTCCACAATCTATCTTCTTGCTTTCAATTGTTCTAAAAATAAGTTAATTTTTTCATTAACTTCTTCTTGAGTTCCGTCATTGACAATTAAAAAATCTGCCATTTGTAAACATTCTCTAACTCTTTGGCCATATAAAGGCTCACCTTTACCTTGATCTCTTTCATCAGCGGCTAAAAACTCTTCCCATGTTTTTGGATCACCTTCTCTTCCCCTTGCTTTAATTCTTTCCCATCTTAACTCTCTTGAAGCATCTACCCCGATCAAGAAAAACTTATTTCCAAATGTTTTTCTCAAGTAATCAACTTCACCAGGATTTCTTATACCATCAACAATTATCATCTCTTTATCTCTTTGCAAATAGTCCGTAGCAAGTTTTGCCAAAATGAAGTTTCCGTATTTTTTTCTAAGCTCATTGCCCATATCTTGCAATGTCTTTCTGTCAGCTTTATTCTTCATTTGAGCTTGAATAACTGAAGAAAGAGAGACAGAATAACAATTAAAATTTCGGGCCAAAGCTTCTTTCACGACTTCTTTACCTGAGCCTATTGTTCCTGTTATTCCGATAACAAACTTTATCATTTAAAGAAATTGGTTGTAAATACTAATAAACATTTCTGTGAAAGATAAGTACTATACTTATAAACTTTTTTAAAAATAAAAGAAAAAGGCTCCCTTCTTTTTAAAAAGAAGGGAAGTCATTCAAAGATCGCAACCTCTTACTGTCTTCCTGCCATTTGCTTTTGCTCTCTCCATAGCTTTTTTGACGTCAGCAGTAACGGTAGCGTCTATTGCTTTCCAGAAATCTTCACTAGCTCTCATTCCTTTTAGCAAACCTCTAACAGCAGACTTAACAACTAAAGCCATTCATTCACCTCCAAATCTAATAAGAATTGAGTTTCAGTAGTATTTAAATTTCATTCTTGTTTGTATTCTTTACCCTCTTCCAGAGCTTTTTGAGCCCTTGCAAGTTCTTTCCCTAAGTAAGCTGCATGATCTAGCCTTGATACAAGATTTTCATTCAATATCTTCTTGTAAAGTTCCTCAGCATTTTTTCCTTTAAATTCGTACTTGCTTTTTCTCCCATCTTTTAACCTGTGCTCTACAACTATTTCCCCATTTTCTAATTTTATTATGAAAAATCCTCTTGGATCATCTTCAAATTCTACTTCTTTTTTATTGTAGTATTTTTCCAATAGTTCTGTTGAACTTTTCCAGTTGTTCTCATAGATGTGAGCAGAAACAGAAAAAATTATTAGATTCCCGGCTTCTATTCCAACTTTTCTTGAAACTTCTTTTTGCAAATTTCTCAAAGCAAAAGCGTTGAATAGCCAAGCTCCCCAAATATCATGACTCCTAAAAGTGCATGTTTGATGAAGTTTTTCATCCTTTATATTCCAAACAATTTCTATCAAGCATGGAGGATTTTCAGAAACACTATCAATTTCATGTCGCCATGTAACTGCTATGGCCCTCCTTGTGAATTTTTTCGATTTAAGTTTCTTTATAATCAAATTAATTTGGTTTAAAATTATATTCGCTTCCTTCAAAATTTGTGGTTGAATGTATTCTTTGACTTTTGAAGGCAAGCTGAGTTCAAGACCAAAGAGCCTTTCCCCATAACTGTAGTCAACACCTTTTGGCTTATCTTTTGTGAAAAATTGTTTTGAATATTCTTCGAGAATTTCTTGTGAGACTGGAAACCAATCTGGAATTTTTCCATCTCCCTTAACAATAGCAACAACATCCAAAATTTCTTTCTGTTTTATCTTGTATTCACTTTCCTTTATTTCACCAAATTTCATCACTAAGTCCAAAATTTTAAGCCATGTGTCTGCTATCGTTTTGCCCTCAACTTTAAAACCGACTTCATCGCTAATTAATCTCTCTTCTTCGCTTTCCTCTTCTTTTATTAAAACTGGGTCAATAAAAGGTTGTATCTCAGTTGGAACTTTTTCTGCAATTTCTACTATTCTTTCTGAAACATTTTCTTCATTTCTTAAGTCAAATACTTCGATATTCTTTCTCAAGATTTCGATTTTATCTTTTGGGATAGATTTATCTATATAAACTTTGCTTCCAATTATTCTGTGATTTTCGTCCAAACCATTTTTGAACAAGTTTATTAAAGCTTCTCCGGCTTTACTTAAATCTTCACCACAGACCACAAGATACTTTATCCTAGGATTTGCCAAGAGGTTTTTTATCAAATGATTTATTCCATAAGTTGTGTAAAGATTACCTATCACGGAAAATTTTTCTTTTGGTAGAACAAGAAAATTTTCTTTTTTCGACCAGAGTGTGCATATTGCTAAGGGCGATTTATCGTTTCCCAATATGAGCTTATCTTTATCAAGAAATGGCCAATTTAACATATTATCAGTAAAAACTTGGCTTAATTTAAAAATTTCTATTTGTCAAAATATTGATAAAAAATTAAGTTTTGCCCAATGCCCTTTCTTTCGCTTTTTTAAGGTAATCTTCATCAAAAGCTTCTGGCCAATTTTCAAGCATTATTTTCATATACATATCAATTTCTTCTTCAGTCATGTGTTGAAATTGGTACTCGCCCTTGTAAGGAGAAGGCTTACCTTCACGTCTTATGAATTCTATGTGCATGAAAGGCTCCCCTTTTCTTATAATTACAGGCCTCCTATCATTATTCAAATTAACTATTTCAAGAACAATTCTACCAACCCAGCCACTGTGGGCTTTAGCAGCATTTAAAAAAGATAACCCCATCCTTCCAAACTTGCTTTTTGCTGTCATATGACAAACAAAATCTGGTGGGACAAAAACTATTTCATGAGCTATAACATTTTGGTGCTCAAGATATTTCAATTCAACATCTTCGTTGATAGTAAGGATATAACTGTCGCCATCTAACAAAGAAGGATTGAAAGGATGAATTATTTTAAACTTCTTGACCATTTCTTCTATTATGTCCCTTCCAATAATCATAAAAAATTTTTTGGTAGAAAGGTTTATTTATGTTTTTATTTAATAAATTGTGTATAATCTATTGGTGGTTTTATGCCTTTGAGACCAGGAAGGACGACAAGAAGAATAGAAAGACCTTACACTCGGGTATCGATGAAAGTTCCAAGGAAGAGTTATGTGGCAGGAGCACCTTTCCCAAAGACTCATCAGTTTGAGATGGGCAATAAAGCTGGAGAATTTGATTTAACTCTCTACTTAATCGCAGAAAAAGCAGTTCAAATAAGAGATAATGCCTTGGAAGCTGCTCGAGTAGTTGCTCACAAGTTCTTAGAATCAAAGCTTGGTGCAGCTAATTACTTCTTGAAGATTTTAGTTTTCCCCCATCATGTTATAAGGGAAAAACCAATAGCTCAAGGTGCAGGAGCTGATAGATATTCACAAGGTATGAGACTTGCTTTTGGAAGGCCAGCAAATAGAGCAGTTCAAACAAAAAAGGGGCAAAGACTTTTCATGCTGAAAATAAAGAAAGAGAATTTGGAAATTGGGAAGAAAGCTTTGAAGAAGGCTGGTCTTAAGCTTCCTACTTCTGTGAAAATTGAAGTGGAAGAATAAATTGAATATTAATTTTTAAAAGTTTTGATTGTATTATGAAATATGCAATATGTTTTGAGAGATCGAGATGAAGTTGATGAATCATTTGTAAGAAAAACGACAAAAATTATTGAAAATGTAGCAAGAAAAATGAAGTTAGACGAAGATTTGCCTGTATTCTACATAAGTTTTTATAAAGATTGGGAAGATGCCAAGCGTAAATTATTTGCTGGCATACCCCTATCAGATTTTGAAACAAAAATAGGAGAATGGGGTTTAGCTTCTTTAAAGAGTGATCTTGAATGGGGATATGTAGGACATATTTACTTAATTGAAAAGAACTTGAAAGGACATGATGAAAAAGCATTGATAGGCTTGATTGCACATGAATTGGGCCATGTAAGGAAAGGAGTAGACGATGGATATAAAACCTTTCATTCACAAACACTCATCGACTTTTACACAAGTTCTTTTAAACCATATTTTTCCGGTAAGAACCTTTATTTAGTAGTTTATGATTGCTTGCGAATGCCTGAAGAATATTGGGCAACAAAAAATGCAGTAGATGCAGGCTTTATTGAAGAATTATTTAAAGAACATGAAATTTCTATTTCGTTTTCTCTAACCCTTACTAAAAAACAGTCTAACGAAGAATTATTAAACATCTTTAGAGAAATATATAAAAAATGTCCACATTTTTGTTTACAAAATACATGGAGAATTTTGTCAGACTATACATTTAGATTTGCAAGTATATGTGCTCTCTTAACTCATCAAAAAACACCAGAAGAAATCAAACAAAAAATTAAAAAATTAGTGGAAGAAACTGATGAGTTACAACCATATACTGCCAATGCAAGAAAAAGAATAAGAGAAGATTTTACTTTTGATCCCAAGAAGTACTTAAACGAATTTAATATACCTGAAATAATGCTTTCTCATTTTCTTACATTTACAAGAGAGTTTGCCAATATAACCTATTTACCTTCAGTTGAAGAACAAGAAAAACATATAAAAGAGAAATATGAAGAAATTAAAGATTTAGTAAAAAAATATAACGAACTCATTAATTATTGAATTTCAAAATTCAAGTTATTGAGGAAGCTTCATCACCCTTATACCAAGTAGCAGAAAAGCCGCTGAAATCTTTTAATTTTTTAGAGAAATAGGAAAAATATAGATTGAAATTTATTTGAAGTAAAAAATAAAATAATACTATGGAATTCATAGCTTGGTTTGAACAGCTCGATAAAAATTCTTTGGGTTTAGCTGGCGGTAAAGGAGCAAACTTAGGCGAGTTAACAAAAATAAAAATGCCTGTGCCTCCTGGCTTTGTCATAACAACAAAAGCTTTTGACAAGTTTATAGAGCTTAATGCCATAAAAAACCAAATTCAAGAATTGATTGAAGCCTGTGATGTTGACAACACTGAGCAACTTCTAGAAACTTCAAAAAAAATCAAAGGGTTAATCCTTTCTCAAGATTTTCCAGTTGGAATGAGAACTGAGCTAATTGATGCTTATCGCGAGCTATCTTTTGCTGAAGAAATAATCACACCAAAGGCTTTGGAGCTAATAGCTGCTGGTAGAGATTATGCTTTGGTTGCTGTGAGAAGCTCTGCTACAGCTGAAGATCTCCCAACGGCTTCATTTGCTGGGCAACAAGCAACTTTCTTGAATGTAAAAGGAATAAAAGATTATCTTGAATCTGTGAAAAAGTGCTGGGCAAGCTTGTACGAGCCAAGAGCAATTTTCTATCGTGCTAAAAACAACATAAAGCATGCAAGCATTGCAGTTGTTGTTCAACGCATGGTAAGCTCTGATTCTAGTGGTGTTATGTTTACTGTTAACCCAACAACGGGCGAAGATGAAATTGTAATAGAAGCTACATGGGGCCTAGGCGAAACTTTAGTTGCTGGTGAAGTCGAGCCAGATTTCTATAGAGTCTCAAAAGATGGTAGAATCCTTGAGAAGAAAATTGGGAAGAAAGAAAAGATGAGGGTGAGGGACTTAGCTACAGACAGAACTGTAGTTTTACCTGTTGCTGAAAAGAAAGTTAACGCTCAAGTTTTGAGCGACGAGCAAATTTTACAATTAGCTGAATATGGAAAAGCTATAGAGAAGCATTATGGTAAAGCCCAAGACATAGAGTTTGCAATCGAAAGGGGAAGAATTTTCATCGTTCAAGCGAGAGCTGTTACGGCTGTTGGTAAGAAAGAAGAAGTTAAAATTGAAGGTGAAGTTTTGGTAAAAGGCTTGGCAGTTTCCCCAGGAGTTGCTTCTGGCAAAGTTAAAATAGTTCATGGTCTACAAGACATAACAAAAGTTGAAAAGGGCGACATACTTGTTACAGAGATGACAACTCCAGACCTTGTGCCAACAATGAGCAAATGTTCTGCTATAATAACAGATTCTGGAGGGCAAACATGTATATCTGGCGATACTTTTCTTTTAACACCAAAAGGTTTTGTTACCGCAAAAGAACTTTACGAAAAAGTTATGAATAAAGAGAAAGTTTATATCCTATCTTTTGATTGTTTTGAAAATAAACCTGTTTGGAAGAAAATTAAAAGAACTTTTAGAAGAGTTGCTAAAACTATAGAAATTTCTGTTTCACAAACTGGAAGGATCAAAGATAACTCCATAAGAATAACACCTGATCATAAAATTTTCACTTATGAAAAGAGAAAATTAGTTAAAAAAGAGGTTCAAGAAATTTTAAACAAGAATTTAGCTGTTTGTGCACCTTTTACTCTACCGTTTGAATGTAAAATTTGTAACGAGAAAATTGGATATTTAGTTGGCAGTATCCTTTCCGATGGCTATTGGAAAATTTTTAAAGGAAAAACTGGAAATTTAAGAAGAGGTTGTGTCATATTTACTCAAAAAGAAGAAGAATCAAAAGTTGATTACATCAACACTGTTATAAACTATTTTAAAGAAATTTTTGGTTATGAGTTTAGCGGACCTAAAGAAAAAGTAGTAAGAACAGAAATAAGGGGAAGAAAAGTTATTGGGATGGCATGCGATTACATATCAACTAGACTCTATCCCGCCTTGATGTTAGAAAAAATCTATCAACACTTAAGTTCTTGGTGTTTATTCCTCAATGAGAGCACTTCACTAGCTTTTCTTGCAGGACTTGTCGACGGAGATGGGACAGCCTCTGGTAATAGAATTCAAATATACGTTTCAGATGAAAACATATTAAGAGGAATAGTAATAACTTGTTTAAATCTGGGAATTCTCCCACAAATAACTAAAAATAGAGATATTTGGAATGTTCAGATTGTAGAAAGGACAAACGAAATTTTACAAAGATGTAAAAGAGTTAAAACAGAGTTGAAAGAAAGGAAAACTGGAACCAAATTCTTTGCGGCTAAACAAATTCTTGAAGGATTAGAAGAGGTAGCAAACTGGAAGGGGAGAATAAAGCCTTACATAAGGAAGAACCTTCTAATCGATAAAAATAAAGTTGAAAAAAGAGTCTTGCCTATGCTGGGAGAAACAGAAAAAGAAGAACTCAAAAGTATATTGAACTCAAACTTAACCATGTTGAGAGTTAAGGAAACTGGTGAAACATTCGAGACCGAAGTATTTAACTTTGAAGTTGAAGCTGATGAAGAAATTAACAAAAATTATGTTGTGTTCACTAAAAGATACACTCCTTTGCTAATTTCAAATTGTCACGCAGCAATAGTTAGCAGAGAAATGGGAATTCCTTGCATAGTTGGCACACAAACAGCAACAAAGATTTTGAAAGATGGACAAGAAGTTACCGTTGATGCTTATCAAGGCATAGTTTATGCTGGAAAAATTGAGATTAAAAAGCCAGAAGTTAAAGTTGAAGCTGAAGAAGAGCTTCCTGCTTTAGAAAAGCTCACAGTTACACAAATAAAAGTTAACCTAGCTTTTCCTGAAAATGTTGAGCAGATAGCAAGCAAAGTTGATGGCGTTGGTTTGCTTAGAATAGAGCACATGATAACAAGGGCTGGAATACATCCTTCAAAGCTTGTGAGAGAAGGGAGAAAGGAAGAATATATAAAAATTTTGCTGGATGGAATAAGGCCAATAGCAAAAGCTTTTCATCCTAAGCCAGTTTGGGTTCGCACGCTGGATGCAAGAAGCGATGAATTCAGAAATTTGGAAGGCGGGGCAGATGAGCCAAGAGAAGACAATCCAATGCTTGGATGGCACGGAATAAGGAGAAGCTTGGACGAGCCAGAGCTTTTGAAAGCTGAGTTTGAAGCCATCAAGAGATTATATGAAGAGGGTTTGAACAATGTGCATGTCATGCTTCCTTTTGTGATTTCTGTTGAGGAGTTGAGGAAATCAAGAGAAATAGCAAAAGAAGTTGGTTTGCCCGCAAATTGTAAAATTGGTATAATGGTGGAAACACCAGCGGCAGCTTTAACTATAGAAGATTTTTGTAAGGAAGGAATAGATTTCATCAGTTTTGGTACTAACGACTTAAGCCAGCTTGTGTTGGGAATAGACAGAAATAATGAGAAGCTTGCTAAGCTCTTCACGGAAACTCACTCTGGAGTGAAAAAGCTGGTTAAATATGTGATAAAGGTTTGCAAGAGCTACAATGTTGAGACTTCAATTTGTGGGGAAGCTCCAAGCAATTTGCCGGAATTTGTTGAATTCTTGGTCAAGGCTGGAATAGACAGCATTTCTGTTAATATTGACGCTATTGATAGAGTGAGAATGCAAGTTGTTAAGATTGAAAGGAAGCTCTTGCTTGAAGCTTTAAGGAAGAGCAAAGGTTAATACAATTTTTTAATTTTTTCTTGGAAACTTTCGAATATTTTGTTTGTTATCTCCATGATTGTAGCGCTCATGGCAAGAGAATAAGATAATTCTGGTTGATTGGTCAAATTGCTAGCAGAATAAGCTGAAAAAACATTTTTAAGTATTCTAAGGGCGGTCTGCTCATTTTTAGCTTCATATCCTCTCAATTTATTTGAAGAGTATTCGCCCAGTAAGCTGAAGAAAAGAGCTGACATAAATCCCAGAATGGGAAGACCATTCTTATCAGAAGCTAAATAGTAGGTTGAAAGAAAAGTTGCAAAAGCATCCCAATTTTCTAAAAGAATGTATTTCGTGTTTCTTAATGTCTGGATATAATTCTTCATAATTTTATGCTCGGGGTTAAATTTTTAAGCTTTACTTAGATCTTAGGAAGAGCTTGTCTGCTAATCTCTTTATTTCGTCTTTTGCGGATATTCTCTTGGTATTTTCTATGACTATTGTTCCAACAGGAAGATTGCTTTTTACTCTTGCCATATTTGCCACCCCTTCTTTAAATTCTTCTATTCCCCTAGCTACATCTTTTGATTTATATTTATCAATAATTTCATCCCCAAAACAAAGACAGAGTCGAGAATAATTGATTTCATACTTTTTTTCGTTATCTTTGTAAAAAAGTTTTCTTCCATCTGAAGAAAGATTCTTTAATTGAAAGCGCTTTGCTTTACCAAAAAGTGGGCGAGAATCAGAAATAAAATATATGCTATTTAAGAAAAATTCTATGTAGCCCTTTTCCCACGAATGTAAGCTCTTTGTCATAATGAAGTAAAATTTATTGAAGAATTTAAACTTTTCTATTTAAGCTTAAAAATAAATATTATGCAAGTTGTTGATAAGAGCATATTAAAGCAAGTCTACAAGAAAAGAAGCTTGTGGTCAAAAAAGTACGATTTTGGTCATTTGCTTGTGATCGGTGGAAGCAAACTTTACTCGGGCTCACCAGCTTTCAATGCTTTGGCTGCACTAAGAGCAGGAGTTGATTTGGTAACTATAGTTGCTCCTGAAAAAACTGCTTACACAATAAGAAGCTTTAAGCCAGACTTGATAGCTTTTCCAATCAAAGGGGATTTTTTCACCAAGAAAAATTTGAAAGAAGTTTTAGAATTAACAAAAAATAAAACTGCTGTGGTGATTGGAGGCGGAATGTCGAGAAGAGAGGAAGTTTTAAATTTTATCCTTGAATTTTTGAAAGCAGTTGAGTTGCCCGTTGTGATAGATGCTGATGCCATTCACGCTTTAGCTAAAAACAAGGAAGTGATAAAAGGGAAAAAAGCCATAATCACACCACATGCCTATGAATTCTTTGTCTTGTCTGGGGAAAGTGTTGGTTATGATGTGATTGAAAGGAGCGAAATTGTAACTAAAGTTGCAAGTGAGCTACAAGCAACAATCTTATTGAAAGGCCACATGGATGTGATTTCGGATGGTTTTAAAACTGCAATAAACAAAACTGGTTCACCTTACATGACAAAAGGTGGGCTAGGCGATACTCTGGCTGGAATTTGTGGGGCTTACCTGGCTAGAGGTTTAGATCCTTTCACTTCAGCTTGTGCGGCAGCTTTTGTTAATGGTAAGGCTGGAGAGCTTGCAGCAAAGAAATTTGGCGAAAGTATGATTGCGAGCGATTTGATAGAGGAAATACCAAGAACAATAAAACCAAAAATTTTAATATAATCTAAAGAAGATGAAAATAGAAAAATTTTAAATAACTTTACTCTATCTTTTATACAGGCTGAGAAGGTGGAAATTCTCGAAAAAGAAGAGTTAAGGAAGAAAAATATAGAAGAATTGATAGCTAAAATAAAAAAATATAGAGAAGAGTATGGTCTGCCTCCTCTTAAAGATAAAATGATACATAGCTATGCAGCTCGTGCCCTAAATGTTTTGAATTCTCCACAAATTCTTGATATCATTACTAAACCAAATTTGTCTATAGGGGAAATGGAAAAGATTACTGGTTTGAGATATGGCACAATCGCACAATATAGGATGTGTTTAAGAAATGTTGGTGTTTTGAATTCCAAGAAGAAGAAGTTAGAGGAATTGAAAGCTAAAATAAGAGAAATAAATCCTTTACTTAAAGAAGAGCGTATTGAAGAACTTGCAAACTTTGCCTACTATGCTTTGAAGCCAAAATATTATCCTATACTCACTGATCCAGATCTTAGCATAAAAGATATGGCAAGAAAAACTGGTTTAACAGAAAATACAATAAAAATATACAGGTCGGGATTGATAAGTATAGGCGAGGGCAAAAAACCGAGGGTACGTAAGCCCAAAGACCTAGTCCAGGCAAGACCAAAAAAACATTGGATTGAAGATTTGTATCTTAAAAAATTAGCCGATATAGGACCTTGCACAGCTATGGAATTGGCAAGAGAGATGGGCTATACCTCAAGAACTATTTTGATTCATTTAAAGAAATTAGAAGATTGTGGTAAAGTAAAAAGAGTTGAATTTAGCACAACCCGTGGAAAATATGGGATATCGATGCTTTTTGGGGGATATTTGAAAAATAGACCCATTTTCTATATTCCAGAAAGTCAGACACATAGAGAGAAATTGAGCTCTATTTTAATTACCGGCATCGAGAAAGGATGGAAAAATTATGGTGAAGTTGGCTTTAAACGTGCACTAGCTTTTCAATTAGCAGAAGCTAACTTACCGAAGGATGTTTACAGTAAAGTGAAAGAATATTTATTGGGTTTAAACTCAAGTCCAAGCGGATCTTTAGTTGAAGAAATTATTCTAGAGAGTGTTAAGAAGATGGGATATTGCTTTAGAAAAGATCTAGATGCGGAAACAAATTTAAGTTCAAGATACATTAACTATCGTTTAAAAAAGCTAGTAGAGGAAGGAAAATTGAAAAGAAGTAAAACTTTATCTGGTATGAAATATGTTTATTTTTTACCAGAAAATCTAGAACCACTTGTAAGAATATTAAATGACGAACCGAAGAAAAAACTACCTGAAGATGTATATGAAGCACTGAAAAAATATATGAAAAGATAATTCTTTGCTATCGTCTTACTTTTTTTATCTGTACTGCAACTGCTTTAAAGTTTGGTTGAAAACTTTCTTCATCAAATTGTGTTGGGAAAAGCTTGTTCACTAAAATTTTTTCTGAATGAAAGTGCATCGCAAGCATACCCTCGGGCACAAATTCATCTATTTTTGCCTTAACTTTAACTCTACCATTTGAATTGAAAACTTCTACCCAATCGTTATCTTTAATCTTAAGTTTTTTTGCATCTTTTTCATTCATATAGCAAAAATCTACATCAAATTTTTTGAGAGTTTTGGATTTAGAAGTAGCCTCATCGGTTAAAAAGCGATAGGGTGAGCGAAAAGTTGTTAAGATAAAGGGAAATCTTTCACTTCTCACATCTTCCATTCCCTCAAAATTTTCCGGCATAAATTTTCTGAATTTAATTTCTTTATCTGCCCAAGCATCATTTCCCATGTATAAAAAATCAGGATCAATATTAGAATAAGCCGGAATCACTTCTACTATCTCTTTGAATATCTCTTTTTCTTCCTTATACCTAAAGAATTTCTCAAGGTTAAAATATCTGCTCAATTCTTTAAAAATCAACCATTCTGGCTTTGCTTCTCCAGGGGCCTCTCTCACTTTTTTCACAAGTCTTATCCTTCTCTCCCCATTTGTTATTGTTCCAATTTTTTCAATTAGTAAAGGAACAGGTAAAATCACTTTCGCAAATTTTGAAGTTAAGTTAAAATAGCTATCAAGCTGAACTAAAAACATTTTTCTTAAATTCTTGTGGACTTGATTCAAATTTGGCATAGACTGAGCAGGATTGAAGCCTGAAATAAAACAAGCTTTTACCGGTGAAACTAGAAAAGCTTCCACTATATTCTTACCTTTCTTGATTTCTATCTTCTTGCCCCAAAGCTTCTCAAGTCTTTCAAAATTCACCATTCGCCCAATAGGTAACTCATCAGGAGAGCCTGCCATGTCTCCGGCTCCTTGCACGTTGACTTCTCCACGAAAAGATAAAAGCTTGCCATTTTTAAGCAAGATTAAATTGAGCAAAGAATGAACATTTTCTATTGCATTGATATGCTGAGTTATTCCCATACCATGGATTGCTCCAAAGTTTTTCGATTCGGCTATAATTTTTGCAAAATTTTCAAATTCCTCTTCAGAAATCTTACAAATACTACACACCTTTTCTATAGTGTAATCTTGAACTAGTTGAGCAAGCTCTTTGAATCCATCTAACCTTTCAGCACTTTTATCATAACTTTTGTTTTCAATCAAAAAGTTCATTATGCCGTTAAGCAAAGCTATTTCTGAGCCAGGCTCAATTAAAAGCAATTCATCAGCATACTCTGAAGTTTGATTTTTAATAGGCAGGACACAAAGTATTTTTGCACCTTTATTTTTTGCTTCCAAGATTCTGTGGAAAAGGACGGGATAATTTGATGCTGGGTTTGAACCAATTATTAAGATACGGTCTCTGTCAAGAATGTCATCCATTCCCCAAGGATTTGCTGTTATTCCAAATACATTATTTAAAGCTTGAACTGTAGCTCTATGGCAAACTCTTGTACAACAAGCATCAACATTATTGCTTCCTAGCAATCTAGCAAATTTTTGCATGACATAGTTATCTTCATTCGTGGTTTTCCCCGAAGGTACAAAAAAGATTTCATCTGGCGAAAGATTTTTCAAATTCTTTTTGATGTATTCGTAAGCCCTTTTCCAGCTCACTTTCTTTAACTTTTTCCCATATCTTATCATGGGATAAAGGATTCTTCCTTTATCGACAACTTCATGAATTGTTAAACCTTTAATACAAGGCTTCCCTCTACTCACTGAATCTTCTTCATCTGGCAAAACTTTTTTTATTTTTTTGCCCTCGACCAAAAAACTTAGCCTACAAGCACAACCGCAATAAATACAAATGCTTTTCACGACTTCCATGAAAGAATTTTTGTTTTTTTAGTTTATAATTTTGGAATTATTCCCACTCTTTCCAGAATGAACCATATGCCAAAGCCCAAAAGGATTAGCCCGCAAGCAATTATAGGAATAGTGATTTCAAAATGTTTTGTTATTGCTCCCTTAATTATTTCAAACCCAAGATAAATTCCAACGATATCTCTAATAAATCCCCTCACACCCATAATTTATTTTCGATAATTAAAGATTATATATTAAAAAACTAAATAACTACACTTGATTGGCGATTAAAATGGAAGTTGAAGCTAATGATGAAGATTTTGAAGAAAAGGTTATTGAGAATTCTA
>JAVZHJ010000004.1:0-22063 GCA_038998365.1 Candidatus Aenigmatarchaeota archaeon
ACTTTCGGTCATATTTGCATTTTTTCTTCAAAATTTTTTGTTTGGATTTCTAACAGCTATAACAATTTGTTTTTTTATACTTTCAATTTTTTTTATAATTTATATAAATTATCCAAAAATTATAATAGGTCAAAAGTCAAAGAGGATAGATGAGCAAATTTCTTTCACGGCAACTTACCTTGCAACACTAGCAAGTGCTAAAATCCCTTTGAATAGAATTTTTGAAATTTTCTCTAAGTTTGGCGGTTATGGTGAAATAAATAATGAAATTTCAAAAATTGAAAACGATATAAAGGTTTTTGGTTTAGATGTGAATTCTGCTTTAGAGAGAGCAGTCGAAAGAGCACCTTCTAAAAATTTGAAAGAGCTTTTGTGGGGAATTCTTTCCACAAACATAAGTGGAGGAGACGTAGAAATTTACTTGAGAGAAAAGGCAAAGAATTTTATGGCAGAATATAGGACAAGGCTTCGTGAATTTTCTCATCAACTCGGAATTTATCTAGAAATTTACATAACTGCTGTCATATTGGGGGCGGTCTTCTTCTTAATTTTAACATCAATAGTTGCCGGAATAACTGGTGCAGGCCAACAAATAATTTTTCTCCAGTTCTTCTTAATTTTCATCTTTTTGCCAATGCTTTCCGTTATTTTCATTTACATTATAAAAATGGCCACACCGGGGGGAGATTAATTGAAAAAGAAGTTAACAATTGAACAAAGAATAATTATCATATCAATTTCAATAACAACTTTTCTGATAATCGTTGGTCTATTGAGCCAAGATGAAAAAACAAAGATAGGTGTTATTTCTAACGCGCTTATATTATTTGCTTTCATGCTTCTTTTACCACTTATAATTTTGAGATATCAAAGAGAAAAGGCAATAAGAGAAATGGAGGAAAAGATGCCGATTTTCTTAAGAGATTTAGTAGAATCTTTAAATGCTGGAATTCCTTTTCACCAAGCCATAATAGCAAGTAGTAAGGTAGATTATGGTGAACTTTCAAAAGAAATCAAGAAGATGGCGAATCAAATTTCTTGGGGTATGCCAGTCAACAAAGTTTTAGACCAATTTATAGAAAGAGTCAAATCCAGCAAGAAGCTCTACATGTCACTAAAAATTTTGAGGGAATCTTATTTTACTGGTGGAGATGTAATTTCTACATTAAATTCTGTTGCAGATAGTTTAACTCAATTGAATGAAATTGAAAAGGAAAGAGTAAGTATTTTGAATCAGTACGTGGTTTTAATTTACGCTATAGTTTTCATCTTTGTTGCAATATTGGTCGCAATAAATAGATTGATGATACCAATTTTCCACACTTCTGAAATGCAGGAAGGGGGGATCACAGGATTTTTAAGTCCTTGTGCCGATAATCCGAGTTTTGTTTGTGAGATTTTTTCAATTCCAGCAGCAACAATTTTTGGGCTAGAGAATCCAAGGAGTTTAGGAGGCTATTATATTTCAGTATTCTTTTACATGAGTACAATAATAGCTTTGACATGTGGAATAATTGTTGGGGAAATAAGGGAGAGATCAATTTTTTCTGGTATTAAACATGCTTTGATATTAACAATAGCTGTTTGGGGTTTATTGCTTTTGCTTAAGGTTTTAAATTTTTTGGGTGTTTGAATGAAAGCTCAAATAAGTTTTGTCGAATTTATAACAGCTATGACAATCTTCATAGGAGCCGCAACTTACATATCCTTTCAAGTTTCGTCTTTTATGCCAAATTATATTAATGAAGTTAGATCTCAAAGGCTGAGATCCGAAGCATTTCAAATTTCAGAACTTCTTATTAATGATCCAGGATATCCAATAGATTGGTATAAAGGAAGCTTTGATAATGTTAAAAAAATAGGTCTTTCTGATGAGACAAAAAATAAGACCAATTTAATTTCTGGAATAAAATTGTCATCCTTTTTTTCGAATTGTTCGAGGGTAAGAGAAAAGCTTGATGTGGACTACAATTTTTTAATTTCCTTTAAAAACATAACAGGAAGCATAACTGGTAACTGTATCTCACAGACTCAAGCTCAAAGAGCAATTAACATAACAATTGTTAGAGTGGTAGCTTATGTTGAGGGCAATGAAATAAGATACGGAGAATTAATGGTACAGGTATGGTAATATGAAAGCTCAAATAATTTTGGTTGAATTAATAACTGTTTTGATAGCACTTTTAATATCTTTCGGTATTTTATTTCCCAGATTTGTTTATAAGAACACTTGGAAAGAAGCTACTTTAATGCTTCTTTCAAGAGATTTGATTTTGACTATGGATAGAACAGGAAATCTTTATCAATATTCTTTTGATCAATTGGCTTTGAATGATTTCTTGAACAAAACAATTAGAGAAAAATTTTTGATTCATTGGAATGAAGTAGAAAATGCTTTTCCTAACAGAATAGTAGTTGCTTGCAACTGCACAGAAGAAGAAATAAATGAAATGAATTTTTGGTTCAATCCATTACTCATAAACAATAGAAGAATTTACATTTTAATCCAAAGATCTAGTTTAGAGGAAATCCCACAAGAAGCCGATGTAATACTCATAATGAGATACAAAAATCTAACTAACTACAAACCAATATTAACTCAATCAATTTTAAAAGGTATAGGAATAGTAGAGGTTATGAATTTTGATTCCTCGTCTAAAATTGACATAACTCAAACTCAAATTTTTGGTATAAATTGTACCGGAAGCACAGGAGCATCTGGCTACATGAATTTCTCAAAACCAGCAAGTGCTTTAGATATGGTTTATCTTCCCTACAAGAACTTCTTTCACATTCCTTTACCACTTAATTCTTCATTAGCAAGCAATTATCCCGAAAATTGTAAAAACGAAGGAAATTTTGTGATAAATAGAACAAACTATAAATTTTGGATTTGCAATGATTCTTATGTTTGGTTTGATGTGGATGCAAATGGTGTGTGGGACAAGTTGGTCAAGATTCAAGAAAAAGTAACTATAGGAAAATTCAATTTCACTTTAAGTTACATCTTTGAAAACAAAAGCATATCTCTTTCTTTTTCCAATAAACCAGAATATTTGTTTGGAAGCTATCTTTCTGTTGGGAACTGTAATATTTTGCCAAATGATGGAAATATCAAAAGGATTTTGATTAAAGCAGTAAACCAGTCTTCTTCTAGAGAATACCCAGCAGTTATATTGAACTCTTCAAAAATTGCTTGGATGTATGATTTTGGGAATAATCCCTCGGATGACGAGAAAAATTTGCTACTTTCTCTTGTACTTTGGGCTTCTAGAAAAAAATCTCTAGTTTTACCAGCACAAATTCAAAGAGGTTTTTCCACTTCTTATTTAAATGTTCAAAATAAAGATATTTTCGAAATCTATAAATTTACTTTAGGTCTATCTTATCCTTATTGATTACTTAAGTCTTAAACTTTCGAGATTTCTCGGCACGTTTGTCTCAACTCTTAAAGTCCTATGAACAGTTCTAGCAAGTTCTAGAGCTTTTTGGCTTTCACCATGAGCAACAATTACTCTGTCCGGCTTTGAGGCGAGTTTATGAACAAAAGCCAAAAGTTGGCTTCTATCAGAATGACCACTTAAACCTTCTATGGTTTCAACCCCCATTTTCATTTCAATAGAAATGTTTTTTCCATCTTCGGTTTTCATTGGAATTTCTCTCCAACCTTTCTGTATCCTTCTCCCCAAAGTACCTTCGCTCTGATAACCAACAAAAACCAAAGTATTATTTGGATTTTCAGCCAAGGCTTTTAAATGTTCCATGACAGGCCCACCTATTAGCATCCCACTTGTGGATATGATAACACAAGGTTTTTCTTCCCATGCCTTTTCTCTTTCACTAGGTGAAGCAATTCTCTTGAAAATTGGGTTTAAGAAAGGATCTTCACCAGAGAAAATTTTTTTCTGCATGCTCCTAGAAAGATATTCTGGGTAGGCAGTGAAAATACCATTAGCATCCCAAATCATACCATCAAGGAAAACAGGATATTGAAAATTGTTTTCAACCAAGATTGCCATAACTTCTTGAGCCCTTTCAACAGAAAAAGACGGAATGAGGCAAATCCCTCTTTTCTCCATAGTAGAATTTATAACGGATAAAAGTTGCTTTTCTGTTTCTTGTCTAGAAGGCATGATATCTTTTTCACCACCATACGTAGATTCAATTATTAAAGTTTCAACTCTTTGGAAGTTTGTAAAAGCAGGTTCAAGTAAAGTAGTTCTTCCAAATTTTTGGTCTAAAGCGTAAACTATGTTGTGCAAACCTTCTCCAATGTGAAGGTGAACTAAAGCTGAGCCAAGAATGTGTCCAGCATTTTGAAAAGTTAGCCTTATATCAGGAGCAACATCAGAAACTTCACCAAATTCAAGCGGTATTGTATGTTTCACAGCTTCTTTCACACCTTTTGCAGTAAAGAAAGGTGTGCTCATGCTTTTTTGCATAACGTCTATGTAATCAAGCCAAAGCAAAGTTGCAAGATCTACTGTTGGTGTGGTCATGTAAATTGGCCCATCATATCCTCGTTCAACAAGGGCAGGGACAAAACCACAATTATGGACTATAATACCATTAGCAACATAATTATGATGGCCAGGAATTTTTAAATCGTAAACATACTTTGTATCGCTGGGTATGATTTCTATTTTTTCCACCTGCTCCCACAACACGTCAGAATTAATTAGTTTTTCCAATTGATTTAGCTCCTTCACAATCATGCCTTTATTTCTTGAGATATTTTTGAAGAATTTTATCATCTCCTTAGCTTTCTTGATAGAAAGTGCATGACCTTGTAGGTAATGGAAGTAATTTATTTTTAACTTTTTTAATTCACCTTTACTTATTCCTAATTTTTTTGCAATTTTAATGATCAATTTTCCTGATATGGGTATTAAGTTCATCCTATCAATACCACCACCAAAATTAGAAAAAAGAACGAACTCTCGTAATTTATCCGATTTTGTAGGTGATCCGAAGTTGATGTATTTGTAAAACTTTATTATGGATGTTGGGTCAGAAATGCTAAGCTGATAAATGTTTCTTTGACCTCTTGACTCTTTTGATTCGTATATGTGTGAGATTATGCCAAATCTGAGAAGTAAGATTTGCGTAACTTGAGCTATGTCATAGCTAGTAGTGGTTAATTTTATTTGATGATGTCCAACCGAACCTTCAGCATCAAATAAGCCTCTCAAGAAGCTAGCAAGCTCTTTTTTTGATACAGTATGAAGCAATGGCGGTATTTTTCTATTCGGGCTTTTACATAAAATTTCTTTGCTGATGCTATTGAGAAAATCCAGAAGAAGTGGAGAATATAAAAACAATCTTTTCCTTTCACCTTCTTTTATCTTCCCATTTAGTTTAAAAACTTTTTTTATCAATGATTGATAAATCTTAAGATTTCTTATGTCTTTATCTGTTAGTCTAATTGTTACATATCTTTTCTTATTAACTCTTATATCAGTTCTGTCCCCATCACCCAAGAGATAGCCTAAGATTTGACAAAACTCTTCAGAAGTTTTATCAGGAAGTGTTATTTTTGTTGATTTATTGAATTTTATTTTTGTGAAATTTTCTATGAAATTGTTTATTCCATAGAAACTTGCCAATTTTTGAATGAAGTTTAGATCCCACAAGTGATTTTTATCTCTTTCAAGAATAGAAATAGTTTCTTGTGAAACACCCAAAAATTTAGCTACTTCGCGCTGTTTAAGCCCCTTTTTGATTCTCGTGTTTTTAAGTAATTTTCTCCCTTCTTCTGTGATAATGACAGTCCTTATAATTTTTGGTAGATTTTGACTCTTTCCTTCAAAATCTATTTTTTTCACAGTTGCTACGAAATCTCCAACCTTCAACTCTGAGGCATTTTTAACTATTATCTTTTCACCATCAAAAGAAAAGAACGGATGATTTCCCGTTACCTTTATCTTTTTAGATTTAGTTGCTATTCTGTATAAGTACCTAGGAGATTCTATTCTCACTTTTTCTGCACATTTAATTGGTTCAATTTTTAGTGACTCATCTATATCAACCGAAACAATTCCATTCTCAAGAGAATTATAATAATCTTCAATTCTACATATCTCACCGTTAGGGAGTTGAACGTAACTTTCAGGATGTAGGCAATGGTCTAAATGAGCGTGAGAAATGATTATGGCATCAAGCTCATTGTAATCAAATTCTTTTGTGTTGAGAATTGGATATTGATTTGCATTTGAAGCACCTACAGCAATTCCACAATCAACCAAAACTTTTGATTTTGGTGTTTCCACAAGCAAACAGCTTCTTCCAACTTCTCTAAAACCACCAAGAGCTATCACTCTTATCCAATCTCTGCTTGCACTTCTTTCACCAAAAATTTTTTCTCCAATCTCATTCAAGAATTTTTTCCTGAACTTGCTTTCGGCATGTAAAACTTTTCTTATACCATTTATCACATCAGACTTTATCGGTGGAACTCTTTCTATCCTTGGTGTCCAAAGAGTTTCAGCTTTAATTTTTCTGAAAGTCTCTCCACCTTTGCCAATCACAAGACCAGGTTTTTCAGCGGCAATTATCACCAAGCTTCTTTCAGGCTCAAAGTATATGTCTTTTATATTTGCTTCGCTCGGTACTATTTCTTTAATTTTTTCTTTCACAACCTCTTCCTCTAAGCAAAGATCTTTTTCAAGCCTGACTTCAATCCTCTTCTTTATCTCACTAACTATTTGTCTCACAGTTTCTTCGCTTGTTCTGAAAAATTCCCTATCTTTAGTGTAAACTATAATTTCAGATCCTTCGAGCTCTATTCTACTCACTACTTCTTTCGGTAAACTAATCTCTACTTTTTTTAGAATTTCCATTTCAATCAGCTTACTTTGAAATATTTTCTAGATTTTCGTATCTAGTGATTTTAATTCCATCTCTTGTTATAACAGCTACATCAGCGCCTCTTCCACCAGATGCTATGTCTCGCTCAACAGCAGCTTTTATTGCCCTCAGAGCAATTTTCTTCCCATCTTCAACTGAAAGATTTTCTTTGTAACTATCTTCAAGCACACCTAGAGCCATAGGTGAGCCTGAGCCTGTAGAGAAGAATTTCTTTTCTTCTTCCCAGCCACCAATTGCATCTAAGCTGAAAATTTTTGGTCCAGTTTCGTCAAAACCGGCCAATATAAGCTGAACATAATAAGGGAAGAATTTGCTTCCTTGCAAGATGTTTGATAGCAATGTGCATGCTCCCTTTACAGAAATTTTTCTCTGGTTTTGAATTTCAAATAGCTTAAGCTCAGCCTTCATATATCTTGCCAAAGTTTGAGCATCACCACTAACACCAGCTATAGTCATAGCTATGTGATCGGCTATGGGCAAAATTTTTTCCGATTCTTTGCTTGCAACAAGGTATCCCATGGTTGACTTCTTCTCTGCAGCTAGCACTACACCATCCTTGCAAATCAAGCCTACAGTAGTTGTTCCAGTCTTCATGACTTCTGGCTTTTCTTCATCTAATTTTGCCAAGTTATCACCAAGAAATTGGATAATTTTAATTATACCTTTGCTTTTAAATAGATTTCGGATTTAAAAAAATAAATACTTATTTTGACAAATAATTTTTATGAATAAGCTGTTTTTTGTTTTGTTTTTTGCAACTTTAACTATTCTTTTGTTCCCGAAAGTTTTCGCTGTAACTGGAACAGGAGCCCAAAAGCCACTTGTAACTTCAAGTGGTAGTTTATCATGTGATCAGTATTGTATAAGATATTATAGAGCTTCTGATGCCTCTTGCTCTTGGTTTCTTTGTCCAACCAACTTCGAGAGCACAGGATCTTCTCTTGGATGCGGGTTTTTAAGAATATGTTGTTGTAAGAGAGGGGACAAACCACCATCAGTTACTATTTCACATTTACCAGATACAGTAAGAGAAGGCGACAAAGTAACTTATACAGCAACAGCAACAGACGATTACAACTTAAAAAATATAGAAATTTTTGTTGATGGAAAAAGTGTAAACAAATGCTATGTTTCTGGAACTTCAGCTACATGTAGATATACAGGAGGGCCTTACTCTGCTGCTTCTACTCATAGCTATTATGCAAGAGCTTACGACGATGCGAATCAAGTAGCCACTTCTTCAGTAAATTCTTTCACAGTTTTTTACGCTCCTGGAGGGACTTGTGTAAGAGCAAACCCAACAGTTTCTATAACCCCGGATTATCAAGCAGCCAGAGCAGGAACAACATTGACTTATTATGTGAATATAAAGAATAACGATAATAGTTATTGCAATATCAGTAAGTTTTATATTTCAATGTCTGAATATTATACAGCTTGGAGTTATAAAATAACTCAAAATCTTATTTCAATACCACCGGGAAATTCTGCCACAACTAGCCTTTTGGTTACATCACCCAATATTAGTTTAACATCACCTATCAAATATAGTTTTGCAATTTCTGTGTCTAATTATGAGGCAAACCAATATCAAAGCACAGCTTCCGCTACCTATGAAGTTTTGGTAACTCCAGCACCACCAACCACATATGGTAATTTTATTTTCTATCCAGATTTAGGAGTTTCGGGCTCTTGGATAAAGTTGTCAGTAAAAGACACTGGAAATAATCTCATTGAAACTCTCGATATCAATCAAGGAGAGAATGTGTACTCAGAAAAAATAGGATTGAATATTAAGTTGCTATACGTATATGCTACACAAGACTACATAGTTACAGATTATAAACTCGAAATTGCTCCTATATCGACAGCATGTACAGATTCTGATGGTGGAATAAATTATTATGTAAAAGGAACATGTGAAGATTCTAGAGGTGTATCGACAAGATCAACAGATTATTGTTTATCGAACACAGAAATTCAAGAGTATTGGTGCAATCAAGATTTTAATTGGTGTGCAAGCACGAGTGGAAGCTGTGAAAGTCTTGTAGGTCCAGGCTATGTTTGTAAAGATGGTGCATGTGTTTTAGAACCCAAGCCAGATATAGCTGTTTTACAAATTATTTCATATCCAACATCTCTTCCTTTTTTAGCAGGAAATGTAATAATTTTTGAAGTAACCTTTGCTAACATCGGAAATAAAAAAATTGATACACCTTGGAGTATAAAATGGAACCATCAAGGAGGAAGATCTGTAAATTCTTCATGTAGTTCCAGCAATTTACTTGCACCAAACGAAAATTTTTACTGTACTATTAGTTTAGTTTACGATTCTCCAGGAAATTATACAATCGAGGTAATTGCAGATGGTGAAAATTATGTCAATGAGTTGGATGAAACAAACAATAAACTTTCATTTTCTTTCTATGTTTATCCAACAACACAAACTCCAGAAATCAGAATCCCCACCACCACAACAATCAAAACCACAACAACCTCTACAATCCCCACCACCACAACAATCAAAACCACAACAACCTTACCATCTTACACTCCATGTCCTTCAGGCTATTCTTGTATTTCTGCTGGAGAAGTTTCAGCTTATTGCTATGGTTGTGACATGAAAGGCACATATTGTGATTGTCAATATAAATCACCACCTTGTGACCAGAAAGGTAATGATTATTGTTGCAGATGCATTCAAATAGGTGGCCCAGGCCCAATTCCTGCAGGAATTTTAGGAAACCTTTGGGACTTTATTAAATCTTTACTAGGAATAAAATAAATTCAATAAGATTTAGCTAAATAAACAACTTCTTTTGCTTTTTTTCCACAATAAATGCAATTAGAAAATATTTTTTCTTTCTCGAAGGGGATTGTTCTGATAGTTGCTCCGGTCTCTTCTTTTATCTTCTCTTCACAACTTTCTTCGCCACACCAACAAACTCTTAAAAATCCACCCTTTTCTTCCAGAATTTTTTTAAATTCTTTGTAATCTTTGGGAGTGAATGTTTTTTCATTCAAAAAATCTTTTGCCTTTTCGAACAAGCTTTCTTGTATTTCTTCCATTAAGCTAAAAATTTTCTTCACGACTTGTTTTTCTTTTACAACAATTTTTTTGAAATTATCTCTTCTGGCAATTGTGACTTGCTTTTTCTTCAGATCTTTTGGTCCAATTTCAATTCTTATTGGCACACCTTTGAGTTCCCAATCGTTGAATTTCCACCCTGGGGTATAAACTTCTCTATCATCTAGCAATGCAGAAATTCCAGCTTTTCCCAGCTTTTTCAACAATTCTTTGGCTTTTTTCAAAACTCTCTTCTTCTCCCCCTCTTGATAAAATATAGGCACAATCACAACTTGTAAAGGTGCAATTTTTGGCGGTAAAACAAGACCTTTGTCATCCCCATGTACCATAACCAAAGCTCCAATCAATCGAGTAGAAATTCCCCAACTAGTTTGCCAAACATATTTTTCCTTCTCATCTTTATCAAGAAACTTTATTTCAAATGCCTTTGAAAAATTTTGTCCCAAGTTGTGAGAAGTACCCATTTGCAAAGCCTTGCCATCTGGCATCATTGCTTCTAAAGTTGTTGTGTAGAGAGCCCCAGCAAACTTTTCTCTTTCACTCTTTTTTCCCACGATAACAGGAATAGCAAGATATTTTTCCATAAGCTCTTGATAAAATTTCAAGATTTTCATCACTTCTTCATCAGCTTCTTCTTTTGTTGCATGCACTGTATGGCCTTCTTGCCATAAAAACTCGCTTGTTCTTATGAAAGGCTTGGTTGATTTTATCTCAGCTCTTGTTATGTTGCACCATTGATTCAAAAGAACAGGTAGGTCTCGCCAGCTCCTTATCCATTTTGAATAGAAGTGATAAATTATTGTTTCTGAAGTTGGTCTTATGGCAAGTCTTTCACCGAGCTTGTTATCTCCAGAGTGAGTTACCCAAAAAACTTCTGGAACAAATCCTTTGAAATGTTCGGCTTCTTTCTTCAAAAAGCTCTCAGGAATAAGCAAAGGAAAATAAGCATTTTTATGCCCCGAGTCTTTCAACATTTTATCAAAAATTTCCCGAATTTTTTCCCATATTTCATAGCCATATTCCCTTATAGCTATTGTACCTTGCACAGGCCCATAATCGGCTAAGCCAGATTTAATGACAACTTGAGAATACCATTCTGAAAAATTTTCTGACTTCTTTACAGTAATTCCTTCTTGCTCGGCCATACTTAAAATTATTCTATTTTTAAAAATAAAATGATGAGCTTTAAGCCAAGCTATTTGAAGTTGATTAAAGTAGGAGAAATGGAAGAAAGGATAGAAAAGCTTTACAAAATTCTGGAGAGCTGTGAGCTTTGTCCAAGAAAGTGTCATGTTAATAGACTTGCTGGCGAGAAAGGAATTTGTAACTCTGGTTTAAAACTAAAGGTCTCGAGCTACTTTCCACATTTTGGTGAAGAAGATGTTTTGGTTGGAAACCATGGCTCTGGAACAATTTTCTTATCAAATTGCAGCTTGAGATGCGTCTATTGTCAAAATTATGATATCTCTCATCTTGGAGAAGGAGAAGAATGCTCAGAAGAAGAAGTTGCTGAGATGATGATGAGCTTGCAAAGAAGAGGTTGCCACAATATAAATCTTGTGACACCAACCCACTTTGCTCCCCAGCTTGCGAAAGCAATAAGAATTGCTGCTGAAAAAGGTTTAAGATTGCCAATAGTTTGGAATTGCAGTGGTTACGAAAATGTTGAAGTCATAGAACTGCTTGATGGCATAGTTGATATTTATATGCCAGATATGAAGTACGGAAGCAACGAAGGAGCAAAAAAGTATTCCAAACCACCAGTTCAAGATTATTGGGATAGGTGCAAAGAAGCGATAAAAGAAATGCATCGTCAAGTGGGAGACTTAAAAGTTGAAAAAGGTTTGGCTGTAAGGGGTTTGCTGATAAGGCATTTGGTCTTACCTAATAATATAGCAGAAACTGCTAGTGTTTTGAATTTCATCGCAAAAGAAATTTCTCCAAACAGCTACGTCAACATAATGTCTCAGTATTATCCTGCAGGTGAAGTTTTGCTAAAGCCAGAGAAATATCCTGAGCTTAGAAAAAGCATAAGGGAAGATTATGAAAAAGCTATAGAGCTGGCTTTTAAGCTTGGTCTGACAAGAGGCTTAGAGGAAAGGCAGCTCAGAAGAATTTAAATAAGTTTACTTTCATACTTTAAGTAGGATGCTATGAAAATAGCAGTTCTTTCAGATTTTCACTTTGGCTTTGCTTTTAGTCCTGAGCTCGAAGATGATAGTTTTGAGAATGCAGAAGAAGCTATGGAAAAAGCTTTAAAAGCTGATTTGATTTTAATTCTTGGCGACATCTTTGATTCTCGCGTCCCAAAAACACAAACTTGGGCAAAAGCCATGAAAGTTTTGGTCAAGCCTTTGCTTGAAGAGAATAGAGGCTTAAAGCTTATAAGCTCTTCAAAAGAATTGAAGAAAGCTTCCGCAAGAACTCTAAATCATTTGCCTGTCATAGCGATTCACGGTACACATGAAAGAAGAGGAAGAGGAGAGTTGAATGCAGTTGAAGTTTTGGAAAATGCTGGCTTGTTGATTCACCTTCATTGTGAATCAATAGTTTTGGAGAAAAATGGAATTAAAGTTGCAATTCACGGCATGTCTGGAGTGCCCGAAAGATTTGCAAGAGATGTTCTCAACCAATGGAATCCCCAGCCAATAAAAGACTGCTTCAACATCTTGCTATTGCACCAAAGCATAGAGCCCTATGTTTATTCACCACTTGAACCACCAACGATTTCGGTTTCAAACCTGCCAAAAGGATTTGATTTGATAATTAATGGCCATATTCATCAGCACGATCAAGCAAAAATTGGAAATTCAATTTTGCTTTTTCCAGGCAGCACACTTGTAACACAATTCGATAAAGCTGAAAGCGAAATTGAAAAAGGAATTTACATGATTGATCTAGATAAAGAGGTAAGAACAGAATTCATTCCTCTTGAAAAGAGCAGAAAATTCTTCTACGAAGAGATTTTGCTTGAGAAGAATTCAACAAAAGAGCAAATAGAAGCTAAGGTGAAAGAAATCTTGAAACAAAATTTCTTGAAGCAACCAATAATAAGGATAAGGCTATACGGCAAGGGAATTGAAATCCTCGATCAAGAGTTGAGAAGTTTAGAAAGAAATTTTTCTGGCAAAGCAATTTTGATTTTTGCTAAAGAGTTTGAAGCTCCTGAAGTGGAGAAAAAAGCAGAATTTTTGAGAGCTTTGAGGGAGCAAAAGCTTTCAGTAGAAGACATAGGCTTGGAAATTTTCAGGAAGAATTTGGAAGAGCTTAACTTTGCTTCTTCTTTTGACTTTGAGCAAGCTTTCAAGTTGCTTAGCGAGGGTGAAGTTGAAAAAGCTTTCAACATTTTTACTGGTGAGCAAAAGACTTTGGAGTTGATATTGAAAAAATCTCTGAAAGATTTTGGTGGTTGAATGATAACCAGAGTTGAACTTAAGAACTGGCGCTCACATTTAGACTCAAGGCTTGAATTTTCTTCAGGAACAAACATCTTGTTGGGAACTATAGGCTCTGGCAAAACTTCTATTCTTGATGCAATCTGCTTCGCTCTTTTTGGAACTTTTCCAGCCCTCCAAACCAAGAAAGTTAAGCTTGATGAAATAATAATGAACAGACCTGTTGAGAAGAATAAAGCTGAAGTTGAGCTTCATTTTCAGCTGAACGGAAAGAACTATTCTGTGAGAAGGGTAATAGAAAGAGGAAAAGGAACAACCTACTCTGAAATAAGAGAAGATGGCAAGCTTCTTGAATCACCAAATGCACAAAGAGTTAATGAAAAAGTAGAAGAAATTTTGAAAGTTGATTATGATCTTTTTAGCAAAGCTGTCTATTCAGAACAAAATGCTTTGGACTATTTCTTGACAATACCTAAAGGACAGAGGATGAAGAAGATAGATGAGCTCTTGGGAATAGACAAATTCGAAAAAGCAAGAAATTCTTCTGTAACTTTGACGAATAGGATTGTCGATAGAAAGCTTGGAATTGAAAGCAGTTTAAGCCAGATAGATGAAGAAGAATTGAAGAATAATTTGCTCGAGCTCAAAGAAGTAATTTCAAAACTTTCTTTGGAAAAAGAAGAATTGAAGAAAAATCTTGAGAAAATAGAAAGCGAAAGGAAAAAAATTGAGCAAGAATTGCTTGAGCTCAAGAAGATTAAAGAGAGAATAGAAATTTTGAAAAGGGAAGAAAGAGGAAAAGAAAGTGCTTTGGAAGAAACATTGGCTGCTATAAAATCTACGGAAGAGGCTACAAGAGGGTTTTCTAAAGAAGGAGTAGAGAGGGCAATAAGAGAAGTTGAAGATCTTTTAAACAAAAAAGAGTTTGAGCTAAAACAAAAGAAGGATTATTATGAGAAGATCTTCTCCGAAATTTCTCAAGCAGAGAGCAAAATCAAATTCTTGAATGAAGATAAAATTTCCAAGCTTAAACCAGCTCTTGAAGAAAAAATTGAGATAAAGAAAGATCTAGATTACTTGCTGAGCATAACTGGGGAAAATATAGAAGAGCAGCTTGAAAGAAATAAAGAAAACTTGGAAAAAATAAGTTCAGAAATTTCGGCAACAAACACCCTGATAAACGATTTGAATTCTTTCATCCAACATTTATCTTCCCCCGAAAACAAATGTCCTGTTTGTGAATCAATTTTGACACAAGAGAGAAAAGTTTTGTTGATAAAACAGAAGCAAGAGCAACTGAAAAAGCTGCAAGACAAGCTTGCGGACTTGCTAATGAGCAAACAAAGTGCATTTGAGAATTTGAAGAAAATTGAAGATGCTGCCAAGAGAATAGGAGAGATGTACATCCAAGTTAAAGATTTAGAAGATATCAAGAAGGAGATTGAAGATTCTGAAAAGACTTTAAATCAACTGAGTGACTTCTTAAATAAAGCTAGAGAGAATTTGGGTCAAGCTAAAAGGGAAATAGATGAAATTGAAAAAGAAATCAGAGAAAGTGAGAGCAAGAAAAGAAGGTACGAAGTTTTACTAGTTCAGCTCCAGGACTTGGAAGATAGGAAGAAGAGAAGCGAAGAAATAAAGAAAGATATTGAAGAAATCAAGGCAAAAATTAAGGAAGAAGAAACCAAGCTTGAAGGAAAAGACTTGGTTGCTATTGAAGAAAGCCTTAAGTCAAAGATAAGCAAAGAAAGTGAAGCTAGAACTAAACTCCAATCTTACGATACTCTAATTCAAGAAAAAGAAGCTAGGAAGAAAGAACAAGAGAATAAGCTGAAAGATTTGGAAAAACAGAAGAAAGAAATTCAAAGGCTTGATAAGCTCATAAGAGATTTGGAAGTTTTCAGCTTAGCTCTAGAAGAAACACAAATTGAACTCAGGAACAATTTCGTTGAAGTTGTTAATTTAACCATGAACAAGATTTGGGAAACACTTTATCCATATCGAGACTTTGTTTCTGTTAGGCTGAACGCAGAAGAAGGAGATTATGTTTTGCAATTACAATCTAGGGAAGGAAATTGGGTTAATGTTGAAGGTAATGTCTCTGGTGGGGAAAGAAGCATAGCTTGCTTAGCTTTGAGAGTTGCTTTAGCTTTAGCTCTAGCTCCTCAATTGAGAATTCTTGTTTTAGATGAACCAACCGCAAACCTTGATGCTAGGGCTATAGCAGAGCTTTCTATAACTCTGAGAGAAAGGATAAAAGAATTTATAGATCAAACTTTTCTCATAACTCATCAGCCTGAGCTTGAAGATGCTGCTACAGGCTCTATATACAGGCTAGAAAGGAATAAAGACGAAAACGAGCCAACTAAAGTGGTGAAAATCGATTAGCTATTTTGCCTTCTTTATTATAAATCTGCAGCTTTGATCCTTTTTTGCTATGCAGCTCTCTTCCTTACAATCAACATTCTTATCAAAAAATTTTGAGAAGTAGCCTGCCAATATTCCAGCAAGAAAATAATCAACACACTCTTTCTGAAACCCAAATTTTTTAACATAAAGATTTGCAAAATTGTTGTTCTTGATTTCAACTATTGCTTTGAGCTCTTTTTCGTTTATCTCAAGAATTTTCAAGCTACCAAAGCCTAAATGATTTATAAAGTTGAAAATAACTTCAAAAAATTTTTCTCTTTTGTCTGCAAATTTTTCTATATCTTTTATTAATTCGATAAAACTTTGTTTGCCTGTTTCGTAAATCAAATTAATGCCTTTTTTACCAAAATTTTTCCCAAGTTTTTTTTGAAAAATTAAAAGTTGATTTATTGGTTGAAAATAAAAATTTGTTCCAAGTATTTTAAATTCATTTTCCAGTATCGAAAATTGTCTTAACAAAATTAATCTTGATATAAAAGTAGAGAACATTTAAACACCACTTAAAAATTCTTTCATTATTCTAAGTTTTTCAATTTCAATAGGCCATGCTATGTAAGTATTGCCTATTTTCTTCATCCTTATTAGTTTAAACTTATAAAGTTTTTTGAAGTGGTAGAGGTATTTTGCAGAAAGTGATTTTTTATCACCATCATCTCCCAAAAATTTGGCAACTTCTAAAGGATTTGTTGGCCAATTTCTTGAGATTACTTCAAAAACTTTTGCACTGTTTATCGAAAGCTTTTTTATTTTTTCTTCTAAAGTAAGCCATTCAAGAGTTTTTTCCATATTTATGATTATTCCAAAATAATATATTAATTATTTTTGGAATTTTCCAAAAATAATAAAAGCTTTTTCTTACCGTTTTTAATAAAATTTCCATGTCCTGGTAAAATTAAGTTGAAATCAAGTTTGCTTATTTTTTTTATGGAGTTAAGAATTTTTTTCTCATCCAAATTGAATTCGTTTGGGGGCAAAATAATTTTTTTTGAATTAATAATAAGATCACCACAAAACAAGATTTTTTTGAATAATAAAGATACACTACCTTCTGTGTGACCAGGTGTTTTAATCACTTTGAAATCATCATATCTATTTTTAAAGGTTTTATCAACCTTTACTTTTTTGTAACCAATGAAAAATAACATTATTTTGAAGAAAAAACCACCAATACCTTTAGGCAATGGAATTTTTCCATTTTCTATAATATGCTTATCTTTTTCACTTGAAACAACTTCGATATCTTTATATTTTTCTTTTAATTTGGCCAAACCATTTATGTGGTCTATATGAGCGTGTGTTATTAGTACAGCTTTAGGTTTTTTACCAATACTTTCTATAATCTTTATCAATTCCTTAGCTTTTTTATCCATACCAGAATCGATTATTGTTATATGTTTTTCAAATTCTACTATATAGGAATTGCTATGGTCACTAATTCTGTAGATTTTTGGTAAAATTTTTGATATCATATTTAGAATTTGTATTATAAATTATTTTAATCACTCCTAACGTTTCTTACACCATCCCAATTAAATGGATAATTGCCCGGTATTTTAATTCCGAAATCTCTATCTAGATTTATCCAGAAGAACTCATTTCTAAGTATATAAGATTTTACCCTTCCTTCTTCACCATATTTTAGCTCTTTTGTTATATCTTGGGGGTCAACAACTTTTTGGAGAGCCTGTGATTTATTGATAAAATAGTTGAGATTTCTTGTACCATCATCTATGTGTACTGCAGGTCCCCACATAGAATGTCCATAACCAACACCAAAACTTTTAAGATTATAAATCTCGAATAGTCTTTCAATTCTTTGAAAATTGGTTCCAGTTCCAGTTAAATATAGTGCTTTGATATCTTTTATATCTACAAAGTTTGGAAGCATTTCTGCCATTTCAGTAGCTGTGGCTAAAACACCCACACTTTCTACTTTAAAAATATCCATAATTCTTCCTAAAGTAGGTTCAAATCTTTCAATTATTTTATTTTTGTCTTTAATGTTTTTAGAACCCCAGCTTTCTATACCTATCGGTATTGGTATACCATCAAATTTTTTAGCAACATTGCAAAGATGTTTCTCAAACAAGCCATAAGGACCTATAATCAACCATTTTTCTCCTCTAGGAAACTTATTATAATCAAAATAAAATTCATAGAAATTTACAATTTCTCTTGAGCTATCTTCATGCCAGGGTATAATTTTAGTTAAACCTCTTGTGGCAGAAGAAAGACACACGTCCAAATCTTTTAAATATTTTTTAGGCACAAAATGTTCAATTGTTTTTGATCTTAAATGGTATTCAGAAAATTCTTTTTGATATTCTGGCTTACCTTTATCAAATTTTAAGAGAGCTTCTTCAAGAATCGGTAAATCATCAATAGACTTTATTTCATTTTTTATATCAAGATTTAATTTCTTCTCTAAATCTAACCAATGTTCACTTCCTTCTTTAGGATCGAGTTGAATTTCTAAAACTTCTTGCAAACGAGTATTTAAATCATATTTTCTCAAATTTTCGATATATTCTTGATTACTAGTAGACATAGCTTTTTTCATGAAATTATTTAAAGAATTAATCTTTTTAAATATTTGGTATTTTCTTGAAAATTCAAAAAAATAAATAAATTATTATGTTTTCTAATCTAAATATGGAGGCTAAATATGGAGTATTGGAATAAAGAAATAGAGACAATTAATCAAAAAGATTTGATGGAACTTCAAACTAAAAAACTTAAAAATACACTCATATATGTATATGAAAAATCTAGGTTCTATAGAAGGATAATGAACGATTTAGACATAACTCCAGTTGACATATCATCTAATCCTTGGAAAGTTTTTGAAAAGATGCCAATAACTACAAAGGAAGATATAATTAAAAATCCTAGTGAATTCGTTGCTTCAAGATGGAGAGATGTTTATGATAGCTCTGGCTCTTCAGGATTGCCCAGGAAAACTATTTATAAATCGAGCGATGATTGGGAAGTAGCAGCTGAATTAGGAGCAAGAACATTCATCATGTTTGGTGTGGATGAAAATAATTTAGTAATGTCTTTTATGCCATACGGAAAATTTGCAGTTTCTGGTTTTGCTACGAAAATGGGTGCAGATAAAGCTAACATTCCACTTATTAGCAGTACAAGCTTTATTCCAGATGAAGCTAAAATTTATGATATCATAAAATATAAGCCTGACGCAATAGTAAATTTTCCAACAAAACATCTTTTCCTTGGAAAATTGGCTCAAAAAATGGGTATAGATTTAGAAAAGATTTGTGGCGGCAAACCAATTAAAAAACTTTTTATGGGTGGAGAGCCTAGCAATTACAAACTAAAAGAAGAATTGTTGGAATTGTGGAAAGCAGAAGACTATGGAGACATCATAGGAACAACCGAAGTAAGGGGTGTAAATTTAGCAGCAGATTGTAAAGAGCATGTGGGGATGCATGTTTGGGAAGATCATAACTTAGAAATTCCGATGAAAATAAATTTTAGAAATGATGGTTATGAGATATTAAATGAACCGGTTAATGAAGGAGAGTTTGGTGCTGACACTTACACTACCCTTTTAGATTCAAATGAAAACTGTGCCTTTCCTTTAGTTAAATATCATCATGGAGATTGTTATAAGATACTTGGCAGGGATTGTGCTTGTGGACGAACACACATGATAATTTCTTATCCACAAAGGATTGATAAGGCAATAATAGAAGGAGGTGTCAAGTTTTTTGAAGATGAAATTGAAGCATACCTTTATTCCTCACCTTTCAATGTATATTTAGGCGAATGGCAAATGTTCTTTTATAAAAATCCAGATGGCACTTATCCAAAGGAAATATTAATAGAAAATATAAATAACATTCAAAATACAGAAGAAGTTTGTAAAGGACTAAAAAAATATCTTTTTGATGTTTTTCTACCTTTAAAAGATAGTCAATCTCTATTTCCTCTTGAAGTTAAGTTGGTTGAGAAGGGTAGTCTTGATTTAGGTAGAGGAAAGCCAAAAAGATTTGTCAAAAAGTATTAAATTAAATATATAGGAAAGAGATATGAAAAAATCAAAATTTTTCACAAATTTAATACAAACTGGGCAATTTTCTGTTGGAGAGGATGGTAGAGTTTTATTGATGGGAGAATACTTGCTTTTGATACCACCACTTGTTATGATAAAGCTTAGGGAAAATATAGAAAAAGAAATTGGTAAAGAAAAAACAAAAAAAATATTTCAATATATTGGTAGCTTTCATATCAAACAAGCTTTAGAAAGATATAAAGAAAGATATAAAATTCAAAATTATGATAAGAGAAAGCTTTTAGAGTTTGTTATGGATAGTGCAAATATATTAGGCTATGGCAAAATTGTAATTAAAAAAATTTCTTTTAAAGAAAAAATTTGTGATGTAATTGTTGAAAATTCGACAATAGCTGAAAAATATAAAACAATAAAAAATAATCTTTCAGAGCCAGTTGATGATTATATTTGTGGTATGATAAAAGAAGGAACTTCTGCATTCTTTGGTGTTGAAATGGAAGTAAATGAAATTAAATGCCTAGCTAAAGGTGACCCTTATTGTGAATTCATAGCAGTTCCTAAATCTTGATCCCATGTTCTGGAGGCATTACTTGTATTCCTTTTTCATTTATTTCTAGCGGATAAACATCCAAACTATGTTTAGAATACCTCATTTTTCTTATGATTAAACTTCTTCCTATTTCTCCAGTTATTGTTAATGCTTTAAGAAGAATCACACCATCAACCAAGAATTCAGAAACCGTATCTCTGCTAAGCCAATTCCCTTCTTCAGGAAGCTCTGAAGTCACCATTGCTGTGCAGCCTGTTGCCTTAATCTCTTTTATTATCTTCATCACCACATTCTTGACAAACAAAGACTCGCTTATAGCTACTGGCGAGAGCGTATCTAAAACTTCAAATATCTTTGTTCCTTTCTTGAGCTCAACAGGAGCCAAGAATTCTGTAAGCGTGGTTAAAGAGTCAAGCGCTATTCTTTTAGCTTTAATCTCCTTAACCATCTTGCTCAATTTCTTCAAATAATTCAAATCCTCCTCTTTCGTAACATCAACATGGTAAATCTTTAGCATCTTCTTCTTTTCCAATTCTTTCAAATCCCAACCAAAATTTTTGGCTTCAGTTCTAATTTCTTCTTCTGTTTGATCTGTTGAGACATAAATCCCAGGCTCGTTAAAATTCAAAGCACCGTAATAAATGAAGCTTAAGCACATTAAAGTCTTGCCCGTACCAGCAGAACCAGAAACCAAAACAACATTACCTTTTGGTATACCTCCACCCAAAGCTTGGTCCAAGCCTTCTATTCCAGTTTTAACCCTTTCCATAAGAAAAATTTAGATTTACTAAAATTTAAAGTTTGGCTAAGCCTACTTGAATAGCTTTTCAGTCGGGTAAACAACAATTCCCTTACCAGCTTTTATCTCAAAAGGATAAATTTCAGTTGCATGATTTGTTGCTCTCATCTTCCTTATTGTTATTCCTCTTGGCGACAAGCCTGGAAAATAAGAAAGCAGTATGATTCCGTCGCAAGTGAATTCTTCTATTCCAAATGAAGATATTGCGTTAGTTCCTTCAGGAATTTCACATGTTAGCAAAGTAGTACAATTAAGCCTTTTCAGCAGCTTGTCCAAATCAAGCAAACTTCTCCTTATGTCCAAAGGTCTCTCAAAAAACAAGCTCATCACTGTTAGTGGATCTATAACTATTCTCTCAGCCCCAATTTTTTCCACATTAGTCTCAACCAAATTCTTGAAAACTTCAAAGTCATAGATATCAGACTTAACAAGGATAAGCTTTCCCTTCTTTTCCAATTCTTCCAAAGGCCATCCAAATGTTGTGTGCATGTATTTCTTTATCCTGTTCACATCTTCTTCCAAAGAAATGTAAATACCTTTTTCTTTAAATTCTAGGGCTCCATTCACCAAGAATTGCATGCTTAGTATTGTCTTGCCAGTGCCAGGAGTTCCAGATATCAAGATAGTTGACCATTTTGGGAACCCACCTTTCAACAATATGTCCAAGCCTTTAATCCCAGAAGGAGTTCTCTCTATACCATCCATCTCTGGCATAAATTAAATTTATTCTTGGAAATATAAGAATAAATATGGGCAATTCTATAGAGACCATAAGAACTGATAAAAAGCTTAAAAAATTCATCAAAAGCTTGAAGCCAAAGACTGTTGTTCTATTCATAATTGATGCAAAAAAATACCACAAGATTCATCCAAAAGTCTTGCGCACCATAATAGAAGA
>JAVZHJ010000005.1:0-21871 GCA_038998365.1 Candidatus Aenigmatarchaeota archaeon
GAAATAGAGAACCAAATCAATTATTTAAGCCAATATGATAAGCTTTCTTTCATTTCAAAATTTGAAGAAACTAAAAATGGTTTTGATGTTTTTGTGGGATCAAAAAATTCTGCAAATCAAATAGCAAGGATTCTTAAAGCAAAATATAAAGCGAAGCTTAAAATAACGAAAAAGTTGGCAGGAAGAATTAAAGGCAAAAAAGTTTATAGGGACACAATATTAATTTCTATTTCTTAAATGGATTGAAATAAATATATAAGGGAAGAAAATGCCAAAGAAATACGAGCCAACACAAGAAGAGCTTGAGATAGCCAGGATTAGAATTCCGAGAGAAGGAGAAGTTTTAGGAGCAGTTGAGATGATGTTAGGTGGAGATAAACTCAAGGTTATATGTGATGATGGTAACACAAGAATTTGTAGAATTCCTGGTAGGTTGAGAAAGAAAGTATGGGTTGGCGCTGGAGATTTGGTTTTAATTCAACCTTGGAAGGTTCAAAGCAATGAAAGAGGCGACATAATTTTCAAGTATACACCAACCCAAGCTCATTGGCTAAAAAGAAAAGGGTTTGTCAAAAATATTCAAATAGAGTAGTTAAAATGATAGATTTTGTTAAGATTCCTGAAGAGAGATTGAAAATTTTCGATAGAAAAGGCTATTCAAAAAAATTAGAAACATTGACAAATTGCAACATAAATATAAATGAAGAAATTTCAATAGAGTGTGAAGATCCTTTGTTGCTAATGAGATTGAAAGAAGTGATTAAAGCTTTTGGTAGAGGTTTTGATTTTGAAGATACATTGAATTTGTTGGATGAAGAATATTTTTTAGAAACAATAAACATACAAGATTTTTCCGGAAAATCAAAAAATAGAATGTTTGTGGTTAAAGGCAGAGTAATAGGAAGAAAAGGAAAAGCAAAAAAATTAATAGAAAAACATACAAATGTTAAAATTGCAATATATGGTAAAACTATCTCGATAATTGGAAAGTGGGATGATGTGCAAAGAGCAAAAAAAGCTGTTGAAAGTTTATTGCAAGGAAGAAAGCATGGTACAGTTTTTAGAAATTTAATGGAAGATTAACATGGTTGAAGAAACTATAGCCGAAAAAATGGCAAAAGACATGAAAGAAGTTTCTGTAGCAGAATTTTTCGAGAAAAATAGGCACTTACTTGGCTACGAGAATCCTGCTAAAGCTTTGTTGACTGTGGTGAAAGAAGGAGTTGATAATAGCCTGGATGCTTGTGGTGAAGCTGGAATTCTACCAGAAATAAAAGTTGTTGTTAAGCCAACAAATGCCGAAAGGTTTAAAGTTGTAATTGAAGATAACGGCCCGGGTGTAATTGAATCAAAAGTTCCTTACGCCTTTGGTAAATTTTTATATGGCTCAAAATTCCACAGGCTAAGGCAGTCACGAGGTGTTCAAGGTCTTGGAATTCACGGCGCAGTTCTATATTCTCAACTCACCACAGGCAAACCAACAAGAATTACAACAAGCACAGGCAAAGACATTCATATTTTCGAGCTAATGATAGATGTAATCAAAAACGAGCCGATAATTGTTTCTCACAAAGTGGAGAAAAATCCAAGTAAATGGCATGGTGTTAAGATTGAAATGGAAATCGAAGGCAAATACGTGGAAAGAGCACAATCAGTTCCAGAATATCTTAAACAAACAGCAATCGCAAATCCATATGCTAAAATAATTTTTGATGGACCAAATGGTAAAATTGAGTTTGAAAGGGCTGTCAAAGAAATGCCAAAACAGCCAAAAGAAATTAAGCCACATCCTTATGGTGTTGAGATTGGTCTTCTGAGAAGAATGCTCTCAACTACAAAAACAAAAACTCTTTTACAATTTTTAACTTCTGAATTTTCTAGGGTCGGAAGAAGGTCTGCCGAACAAATTTGTAAACTAGCAAAACTTGAGTTGAATAAGAAGCCGCAACAACTAACACACGAAGAATCAGAAAGATTGCACAAAGCTATGCAGTTAGTCAAGCTGATTGCTCCACCTACAGACTGTCTTTCTCCCCTAGGTGAAAAACTTATAATGGAAGGTTTGAAGAAAGAAACTGGTGCTGAATATGTGGTTGCCGTCACAAGACCACCAAGTGTTTATAGAGGAAATCCATTTCAAGTTGAGTGTGGACTAGCTTATGGAGGTAATTTACCACAAGACCAAACAGCCCAGCTTTTGAGATTTGCCAACAAAGTTCCTTTGCTTTACCATCAAGCAGATTGTGCTTTAACCGAAGCAACAGTAGAAACAGATTTTCGTCGCTATGGCTTATCACAATCTCAAGGCCAACTCCCCGTAGGACCTTTAGTAATCTTTATACATTTTGCTTCAGTTTGGGTACCATTCACTTCTGAAGGAAAGCAAGCTATAGCAAAGTATCCAGAAATTATTCGTGAGATTAAGCTAGCTCTTCAAGACGCCGGAAGAAAGCTTGCAAGCTATGTTAGGCAAATAAGAAGAGAAAGAGAATCACAAATGAGGAGAGAATTGTTTGGAAAGTATATACCAGAGCTTGCAGAATCTTTAGAAAAATTGACAGGAGAACAAAAAGAAAAGATAATTGAAGAATTAGAAAAGATAATTAAGAAAGGTGAGGTAAGTGGAAAAGAAGAAGGAGGAAGTGAAGAAAAGTCTTAAGAACATAGGAGAAAAGGTCTTGGATGATATAAGAAATGGAAGAAATCCAAGCTTAGACGTGCCTATAAGAGCTTTGAGCAATGTCAAGTTTGATGAGCAAACAAAAATGCTTGTTTTGGGAAACGCAACAGCAAAAAGATATTTCTTCAATATAGCCCATGTGAGAAAATTTGTTCAAACTATAGAAGCAGCAGCCCTTTCAAAAGAATTGATAGAAGTTAATAAACACTTAAGCTTAAGAGAAGCCTTTTATCGAATGAAAAGGACTTTACCTGGATCGAACATAAACCTTGTTGATGAGCAAACAGAATCGAACGAAGCAATAGAAGATTTGGAGCTCATAGCAAACGCTTCAAGAGAACAGCTTCATATAAATGCAAACAAAATGGGTTCTGTTGCTGGAAAAGTTGTAATTGAGGATAAAGGCGATATTGTTGATTGGAGCAAGCTTGGTTCTGGAGGTTGGAGCATTCCTTCAAATGTTGAAGACATAGTTTTCAAGAAGGTTAATGCAAAGTTTGTGATTTACATGGAAAAAGCTGCTGAGTGGGAAAGATTGCATGAAGATAGGGTTTGGGAGAAATTGAATTGTGTTATTGTTAGCTCTCAAGGTCAAGCCACAAGAGGAGTAAGAAGGCTTTTGCAAAGACTTCACTTAGAGCACAATTTACCAATTTATGTTTTGACAGATTTCGACCCATGGGGATTTTACATCTATTCGGTTCTTAAATTTGGTTCAATTTCTTTGGCTCACATCTCAGAAAGACTTGCAATCCCGGAAGCAAAATTCTTGGGCTTGACAGCTGATGATATAGAAAATTACGATTTGAAAAAACATTTGATAAAATTTAAAGAAGTTGATTTTAAGAGATTGGAACAGATAAAGAATTACGAATGGTTTAAGAGTAGCAAAGAATGGCAAAGGCAGTTTAAGATGATGAAAGATATGAAAGCAAAGGCAGAATTAGCAGCACTTTCTTCAAAAGGCATAACATTCATCTCTGACAAATACCTTCCTGAAAAGATAAAGAAGAAAGACTGGTTGGATTAAACGAAACTGGAAATAATAGTCATGAGTTTAATGTTATATTTCTCTACCCAGAGTCCCTGATTTTTATAGCACTATTTTTACCATCAATTTTATCTTTTTTATTTTTAGGCTCAAAGATTGGATTTAAAAACATCTTTTATCTTATTACACTTATTTCAGTAAATCCTTTTAAGTCAGTACCTATAATTGATGTTTTTTTAGGAATATTAGTTGCTGATTTTTTGGCGTTTTATCAATATTTTGTGGTATAGGTACTTTATGTTTTATTTTTTCTTTTTCTTGGACATTATCAGCATTATTCAATATCTTGTTTGGCTATCTTCAAAAAAGACGCTTTGGTAGTTGGTATATGGTAATTGACGTATTAGATTATTATAAAAAAGGACCAGAATTATCTACATCTTAATCACAGTTTAATAATTTAAATTTTCTAAAATTGATTATGTCAATAGCTCTTGTACCAGCTTACAATGAAGAAAAGACCATCCAAGAAGTTATTCGTAGGTTAAAAAAAGTTGGTTTGAAAGCAGTTGTGATTGATGATTGCTCAAAAGATAGAACATTTGAATTGGCAAAAAGGGCTGGGGCAATTGTTCTGAAACATGAAAAAAATAAAGGAAAAGGTGAAGCTATAAAGACTGGCATTAATTTCTTGCTTAAAAAATATCCTTCTGTTGAAAATGTTATTATTGTCGATGCCGATATGCAGTATTTACCTGATGAAGCAATAAATTTTTTAAAAGCTTTGAAAGAAGAAAAAACAGACTTTGTGATGGGGAAAAGAGATTGGTCAAAAGTACCTTTAAGACATAGACTTGGAAATTTCATTTGGAGGACAAGCTTTAACATCTTGTTTGGACAAAGAATGGAAGACACGAATTGCGGCTTTGTAGCATTTTCGAGAAAGGCTATGGAAAAAATTAAAAATGATATTCACGGCGGCTACGTGCTTGAAGACCAAATGTTGATTTCAGCCGTGAAAAATAAATTTAAAATAAAACAAGTTCCAGTAAGTGTAAATTACAAAAAAAGGTCCGGTTTTTTAAGAGGAATAAGAATGGTCTTAGGCGTTTTGATTTTCGTGATAAAAGAAGGAATAAAATATAGATTAAAAATCGATTGAAAAACAAAATAAATTTAAAAAGTCAATTATTAAAAAGTCTATCTTGGGACGGTAGCTCAACCCGGGAGAGCAACCATTTGGCTCTAGATCGCCTGAAGAGCGATGTGTTGTGGGTTCAAATCCCACCCGTCCCATCTTTTTAATCTTAAACTCAAAATTATTTTCATGAAGATCACAATTGTTCAGCTTGGTAAAATTCCTGAGAATCTTTTGACTGCCATAACTTCAGAATTAAGGGAAACTTTTAGCTTGACTACAGAAACTACTAAGCCAATGGAAATTCCAAAAGAATTTTGTAATACAATTCGACAGCAATATCCAGCACCTCTTGTACTGAAATTCCTATCAGAAAAATTTCGAGGCAAGACCTTGGGAATTACAGACAAAGATCTTTACGCTGAATCTTTGAATTTTGTTTTCGGTCAAGCTTACTGTCCAGGAAATCATGGGATTGTTTCAATTCACAGATTAGATCCAACTTTTTACAAACAAAAACCAAATGAAAGCCTTTTAATCGAGAGAGCTGTAAAAGAAGCTGTTCATGAAGTTGGCCATATGCTTGGTTTAGATCATTGCTCAATTTCAACTTGTGTGATGAGTTTTTCGAATACTGTTGGAGATGTTGACAGAAAAAGGAAAGAACTGTGCCAGAGCTGCCAGAAAAGAGTTTGGGTCTAATTTTCAGAAAAGTTTTTAAAAACTAGCAAAATAAATTAGTTGTATGGTAGATAAGGTTTGGGAAGGCGAACTTATAGAGAATAGGGTCATAATTTGGGATAGGGATTCTGTTAGACTTTATGATGATTCTGGCTATGGAAAACCAACTCCAGAAGAAAATCCAGATAGACTTGAGCTTGAGATGGTAGAGGCTGCTTATCTCCTTGAAAAAGGAAAAATAAAAGTTTTTGTTAAAGAAGATGGAAAGAAAAGATTTCTTGAACTTAAAGAACTTGTAGAAATAGCCACAAAAAATATAAATCAATTCCACCCACAGTTTGTGGTTTATCGTGATTTGCGAGATAGAGGCTATCTTGTGAAAACTGGATTCAAATTTGGTGCTCACTTCAGGGTTTATGAAAGAGGTGTAAAACTTGTTAGAGGGCCAAAAGCTCCACATGAACATACAAAGTTTGTGGTGCATGCGGTGCCAGAAGAAGCTGCTTTCTCTTTGCCCGAAATGTCAAGAGCAGTAAGACTTGCCCACAACATAAGGGCAACTTTCGTTTGGGCAGTTGTAGATAGAGAAAACGATTGCACTTACTACGAAATCAAGCGATTAACACCATAGCCAGTGATTCTATGGGAAGAATCAAAACTTCTTTTATTAAAAACATAGCAAGAGAATTGCTTGAAAAAAATTCAGATAAATTTTCGACAAATTTTGAGAATAATAAGAAGGTTGTTGAACAGCTCATAGAAATAAAGTCAAAAAGGATAAGGAATATTGTTGCGGGATACATAACTTCTATTAAAAAGAAAGAATCCAAATAAACTTATTTTCTTATTAAACATAATTTAATTTAGGGGCTTAAATGAAAGCTCAGATTGACGAGTTTGCATTAGTTCTTCTAGCAGGCTTAATTCTTATTGGCATTTTGGTTGTTGTTTGGACGTCTCAAGCATCAACACAAATAACAGTCTTGCCAGAATCAAAGCATTTGACAATAGGCAGAGGATCCTCATCCTCTTTCTACATTTTCATGAATGGTACAGCTTACAATGTGACTTTAAGGAGCTCGGGAGAAATTGCAAATTGGATAAGTTTTGAGAGAAATAAGTTGAATGTGGAAGGAGAAGAAAAAGTTAGAGTTTTTGTTAATGTTCCAACTTCAGCGTCTTACGGTGTACATTGGGGAGAAATTTACGTTGAGACTTTAGGATTTCAGAAAATAATTTCTGTTTCAGTTAACGTTTCAACAACAACGGAAGAGAAGACCATTCCTTTCTCTTTTGGAGATTTTACAGTTGGCTATATAGTTGGGGAAGAGGTTTTAGCTAAAAGGGAAAATTTCAAAGTTGAAAAGGGCTACTTTTCAGAATTTTCTCCAAGTTTTGCTGCTATAATTCCTGAAGAAAAATTACCTTTAATTTCAAGAGGCTATTTGCAAATAATAGTGGATCAAACAAACTCTTTAGGTAATTTGATAGTAGAATTCAATGATAACAAAACTTTTGATAAGAAAGTTGGGGTTGGTGAAATAATAGTAGAAATTCCAAAAGAATTGATTAAAAGATCAAATTCAATAGTCTTGAAAGCAAGCACACCAGGCTTTGTGTTTTGGTCCAGCTCTTTATATAAAATAGCTTCAATCAGTCTTGTTGTTGAATACAATGGAACAATTTTCAGAGAATTTAGCTTTTATCTTGAAGAATTCGAGGCCAAGAATTTTAAAGATGGCAGGATTTCTTTATTTGCAAAGAGTTATGATATAGGCCTACCTCAAAAACCAGTAAGCTTGATAATCAAAATAAATGACAAGACGATTTACGAAGAGATACCACCATATTACTTAGTTAAGAAGTTTGGTAATGAAGTTAAGCTTAAATCCGGAATAAACAAAATTTCGTTTTCTTGTGAAAAAGGAGGATCTTATTCACTTGAAGACGTTACTTTGACAATTTCTCAATATTAAACTAACAGAAGAATTCTAAAAAGATCTCTAATTCCAGTTGAAGCCCCAAGGACACCTATCATTAGCTTAATGTAATTTTTGATTTCTTTTTTTACCTTTAATTTTTCTAACAAGATTAAAATTAAGAAAACTACAAAAGCTTTCAAAAATATGAAAGAAATTGGAGTAAAATTTTTGATAAAAATTTTTGGCAAGACGTGAATTTCTTCGTAATTAAAAAAACTTATGCCAATAAAGCTGACTGTGGCATCAAAAATTTGAGTAAAGAGAACAGCTTTGTTTTCTTTTTTCCATTTTACAATCTTAAGCAAGATTATCCAAGGAAACAGAAAAACTAAAACAAGAATAAAGGCTAATGGGTTAGTAATTTTAATCAAAAGAATTGTAATTATTGGTAATGATAATAAAATTCCAACACGAAAAGTTATCTTGGAGTAAGGTATTTTGTATCTTTTTTGTAAAAAAATTGAAAATAACAAGACAAAAAATAAAAGAAAACCAACTGTCAAATAGATTAGAGGAGTCATCAAAAAAATACTTTCAAAAATTTTAGCATCAACAAAAACTCTCAAACAGCTGCCAATAAATATAAAGGGTATAAAAGATATTGCTAAATTTTTATCTACTTTAATTTTCATCCTTTCTAGAAACAGGAAGAAAAGATAAGATGCAAAGATAAAACCAATTGCATAAACAAAAGTGTTGAGTAAAGTGTATTTTGGTTGAGGTAAAAATAGAAAAGATAAAAAATTTTTCAATTGGTCTAGCATATAAAAAAATTACTTTACTTACTTAAATTTTTCGAGAAATGGGTCCGTTGGGAATTGAACCCAATTCTCCGCTGTGTGAGAGCGGCGTCCTACCGTTAGACTACGGACCCAATATTATTTATTTAAGCCTATAAATTTAATTCATGATTCTATCGAGAGAAGAAATTTTGGAAAGGATAAAGAAATATAATCTTATAGAAGATTTTTTAAATCTTGATAAACAACTACAGCCAGCAAGTTTTGATTTGACCTTAAGAGAAGTTTATGATTTGAAGACTTCAGGTCAAATAGATTTTTCGAATCAAGAAAGAAAGCTTCCTAATCTAGAGAAAATTAAATTTAAGCACGGTTGGCTCAAGCTCAAACAAGGTTGTTATCTCATAACTTTCAATGAAATTGTGAATGTACCAAATGATTTGATGGCTTTTTTAAGGCCAAGGTCTTCTTTGGTTAGAATGGGAGCAACTGTAGTTTCTTCTCTCTGGGATCCAGGATATCAAGGAAGAAGCAATTCATTGCTTGTAGTTTTTAACAAAAATGGAATAAAAATAAAAGAAAATGCAAGGATAGCTCAGTTTGTTTTTCTGAAACTGAAGAAACCCACAAGACACCTTTACTCAGGAATTTACAAAGGTGAAAACATTTCAAAATTGTCTTAAATTTTTTTGAGATAGAAATTTCTCTTTCTTTTGTTCAAAATTTTCATCAAAAACAGGCTTGCCGTAATTTCCATCATATCCAGGCTGGTATTTTACCTTTCCTTCTCTAACTTTTATTATCGCATTTGCAATTTTTTCATTCGTAACTTTTAACAATTCTTCTTTTGAGACATTGAGCAGAATATTCAATTCATTTCCAAACTTTTCTATTAGTTTGTCATGCTCTTCCAAAACTTTTTTTGAATAAAGCTCACCCGAACCCCAAGCAAAAGAAATGATTTCATACAAAGGTAACAGAATCTTGAATGGAATAGCATCTTTCGGAACAAAACCTTCTGGCCTGTCAGCAAGCTCTTCAACCCTTTGCAAAACACCGACAGTAAGCTTCTTATGACATTTGGGGCAAATATTGTTGAGCTTAATGGCATCTCTTGGATGCAAAACTACATTGCAATTCCTATGACCAGTGAAGTGGTATTTTCCATAGTTTGGGTCAACTTCTATCGTGTACAAAAAACTTTTCTTGTCTTTATTTTTAATAGCATCAAAAATTTCCCAATAGGTTATTTTTTTCAAATCAAAGACATTTGCTTCTCTTCCCAAACGCCATGGATGTGGAGAATGACAATCACTACTACTCAACAAAGTAAATTTATCAAGAGAAGATAGTCTCCAGTTCATCTCCGGATCACTACTCAAACCAGTTTCCAAAGCAAAAACATGTTTAACTTGATCTTGATAGCATTCTTCTATTGAATTAAAGCCAGACTTGCTTCCAAAACAGCTCATCCAAGGCGTCCAAGCGTGTGCTGGATAAATCAAAATCTCATTGGCAATTTGAATTAAAATTTCTACAAGCTCTGCTGCACTCAAATTCAAAATTGGTCTACCATCAGAAGCTAAGTCTCCATATTTTTTTAAAGCTTCATTTATTTGATTTACAACATCAAAGCTAGGGGCATGAATGACATGATGAACCCTTTTCATCATTCCTTCAACTTCAAAGTAAGTTGCAACCTCGCTAGTTAAAGTGAACAAGATGCCATTGAATTCAAACAATCCACTATTCTCTATCGGCTTCAATTTATTTTTCAATTCATTAAACCATTTTGGATGTGTGAAGTCGCCTGTTCCAACGATGTTTAAGCCTTTAATCTTCGCACCATTACTCACACCTTCTAAATTCATTTGCTTGCTAGTAGCACGACTTAAAAAAGAATGAATATGGAAATCAGCTATTATTTTCATTCAATTCACTTAAAACAGCCTTAAAACCAAAATCACAGCTATTATTATGGAAATCAACCAAAGCCACGGCTTCCATTGAATTACTTTACTTCCATCCAAAGGAGGAATTGGTAAAAGGTTGAAGAAAGCAAGCCAAGCATTTATTTCAGAAATAAAATTTAAAACAGGAAAAGGATAGAAGATTAAAGCAAAAGTTAAATTTACTGTAGGTCCTGCTAATGAAATTATCCCATTTTCCGGAACTGTAAGTCTAGATGTTCTAAATCCCCATCTCCCAAACCTGTAAGGCCTAATTATCACAGCTCCTGGAGCGAGAATTTTTACCCCAAGCAACATGAACAAAAACCCAATCACTAAGCCAAAAGGCCACATCTCATAAGAAGCTGCGCAGTGAAACTTCATTGCAACAAATTTGTGAGCAAGCTCATGAAATACAAATGCAAAGACAACAGCTATTAAATAAAAGAAAAAGAATTCGAATTTAGGAAAAGCAAAGATAAGAGAAATTGCTATAGTTGAGATTGCCAAATCTCTAACTTCTTCTTTTGTGAAAAGCTCTTTTAGCTTCATGATAATCATTTAATCCAAAAAGTATTTTAAAGCTTCCTTTATGTTGCTAATTTCTCTCACTTGAATACCAACGCTTTCACTCACATCAACTTTTTTAATAAGATATTCAGTTGTACAATACAAAATTGGCCCAATCTTCTTACACTCTCTTTTTGGCGTGTAGCTGACTTGGGTCCCCTGACCTTCTGGAACCAGAAAAATTTCTATCCCAGCTTCTTTTGCTGCTTTAGCCTTTTCTTCTATTCCGCCTACAGGACCAATAGAACCATCAAGATTTATAGTTCCTGTTATCCCAACCTTTTGATTTAAAGTTTTATTTTCCAAAGCTGCTATTGTGGCTATAGTCAAAGCTGCTCCGGCAGAAGGTCCACCTATAGCTGAAGCATTAGTTTCTATTTGATAAATCAAATCTATTTTTGAAGTGTCTATGCCTGTTATATTTTGAGCAACAGCTTTTGCTATTTGAATTGAATTTTGTGTGTCGATGAAAAAGAGCAAATGGTTTATGTCTGTCAAGACTCTTCCTTTACCAGGAACAGCTTCCACTATTAGAGTAGTCATAACACCTTTGCCTTCTTCATCTATCGCAGGTACGGGCAATTTAACAACATTGCTTTCGGTGATAGTTTTTTCTCCAAGACTTGGAATTAACACCTCTGTTTTAATTTGTCTAAAATTGGCTTCGAAAAAATTCAAGAAAGCCATTGTTGCAATTAATAAGACAAAAATTAAAATCAAGCTTTTCATATTGAATCACTTTGTTGTTTTGAAATAAAAAAGCAGGAGGTCGCTCTCGGTGGATACAGCTTAGCAAACTATTTATGCCCAAGCCATCTTCTCCATCCTGTTTACCACAAGCACTGATCGACCCATCTTACAGTTGCTCGATTCCTCGCCTGGCTGGGTTCGATGGGAAGTCAGCCCTGTGGGACAAGACTTCTCAGTCAATGACTTGGAATAGTTTGCTAAAGCTGTACCGCCCTTGAGCTTTGGTCGGCCATTTAGACCATTTGCCACTGGCTTTGCCAGTAGAGAGGGCCTAGCTCTCCAACCAGGGACCTCCTGCAAAAAGAATTAAGCCTAAAGTTAAATTTAAGCTTTTTGCTTTTCTCTGATATTGGTTAAAAAAATTTAACATTACTTTAAAGTGGTAATCTTTTTAAGAATAGTAAAGATTTAAATACTTTGAGGTGTCTTTACTTACACATATAGGTGAAAAACAATGGATTTCGAAGAATTTGATGATACTTGGAGTGACGAAGAGGATTGGGAAGAAGAGGAAGAAGAAACAGAAGAAGAAGAGTGGTAGTTTAATTTTAGATATTTTTGAATTTTTTTATTTTTTCTTTTTTGTAGCCTTGAATTCTATTGTATAATCTTTTGTGATGTGGAGAATCGGGTTTATTCTAGAATATTCTATCTCCCCATCAACAACAATTTCATTAGAAACTTCAGCAGCAACAATCTCAGCAAATATAGCGATATGGTCTTTAAAAGCAACTTCATCCACAACTTTGCATTCGAGCCAAGCTCTTGCTTCTTTTATTCTTGGCGCTCTCACAAACTGAGAAGAAAAGCGATGTAAGCCAACTTGTTGAATTTTGTCTATTCCTTCTTGATATCTTGCAGCACATCTCATAACTTCATTGAAATACTTTTTACTCATTATGTTTATCACGAATTCATTGCTTTCTTTTATGTTTTTGTAGGTTTGGCCTCCAGGCTGTAGTGCTATCATTACAATTGGCGGAGAATAATTTACTGGAATTATAAAGTCTATTGGAATTGCATTGGCTCCGTGTTTTGAATTAATTGAAGTTAACAAAACAACAATTCTCGGCGAAAGCAGTCTGTAAGCTTTAGAAGGATCTATTCTCATAATTAACCTTTAGTTTTAAATAATTTTTAATCAAGTTCATCACTTTTAGATGATTATTTTTTGAAGAATAGAAGTCTTTATAAGGCTAATTTTTTAATTGAAAATTAGGTGAAGGTATGGTAATATTTGAAGGAACTTTGGGTTTGGGTGTAGGCTTACTCCTAGCAGTAGCTTTAGCACAAGTTGCAAAGATAAAGTTAACAAAAGGATGGCAGCTAATGGCTGTTGCTGCAGTTCTCTTCTTATCAGCAGCTGCTTGGTCGGCTCCTGCTGTTGTAGTTTACATATCACCACAAATTGGTTTGCTCAGAGAAGCTTTTGAGCTTGTTGCTTGGATTTTTGCTTTGCTAGGAGCTTTGCTCGTGGTCTATGAGACACTGGTAGAAGTGTTCTAGAAGGAACAAGCTTTTACTTTCTTTCTTTTTTATTTATTCGCTTTAGAAGCTTATGTTTTGATTTTTTATCATGCAGGGGGTGGGATTCGAACCCACGAAGGCACTAAGCCAGCAGGTTTCTTTCATCTTAAATCAAAGCTCAACCAAACTTGAGCCTGCCGCCTTTAACCGCTTGGCTACCCCTGCTTAATTAAAAATAAGTGAAGAAGAAAAATTAAAAAGCTTACTTAAATGCTTCAAGCTCTTCTTTCAATTTATCGATTTGTGTTTTCAAGGCAGTTAGAGTATCTTTCATTTCTCCACTTCTTTGAGTTTTTGTTTCACTTGTTTCTTCTTGTGTGCTTGGTTTAAGTAAGATTGAATCAAGAGAAGCCATTCTTTCTTCAAACCTTCTCATATTTTCTTTAATTGCTTCTTGCGTCTCGTTTCTTATCCTCTCGTTTTCGTCCAAAACATAAAAAGAGTCTTTAATCAATTTTAGGATATTTTTCAATTCTTCAACAGTATCCAAAACTTCTTCATATCTTTCAAGTTTTATGAAAAGAGGAACATTTTTTCTCAATTCTTCAATTCTCAGCTTTCTTTCATCTAAAGCTTTTTCAGTAGAAGGTTGATTCGGAATTTCTATTCCTTCCTCTTCTATTTTTAGATTTGAAACTTTTGGCTGAACAATAACTTTTTCACCTTCTGTTTTAATTTCTTCAATTGTTGGCAATTTTATGTCTTGTGGTTCAAGCTCCTCTTTTTTTATTTCTTCGGTTTTTTTTCTCCCGAATAACATTTGACTCTTAATAATAATTTTTTTAGCAAGAATATAAGCCTATGCGCTGGCCGGGATTTGAACCCGGGTCTCCGCCGTTCAGCTTACTTGGCAGGGCGACGTCTTAGACCAGACTGGACTACCAGCGCATTGTATATATGATTTAATTTTTTATAAGAATTGTTAAAAACTTATCCTTGAAAAATTCCACCAAAGCCTTCCAATGCCTTGTCTTCTTCTTCTTTTATTTTGTTTATCACTTCTTCTCTTTCTTCACCAACAACTTCTCTTGCAAGTTCTGAAATTTCACCTGTTTTTTCATTTTTCATTTTTATTTTCTCCAAAGCTCTTTTACATTGCTCATCTAGACCAGAAATGTAGCAGTAAAACCCACTTTTTCCATTCAAACTTTTAGCTTCTTTGAAAACAATGCTTGCTTTAGAGATAACATCATCTTTTAGCAACAAATCTTTAACCTTTTGTAGATTCTTTTGTTCAATTGAAATTACTATTTCCATCTTTCTCACCTCATTTTTATTTTGCATGCTAGATTTTAATTCTTAAGCCCCAGGAGGGATTCGAACCCTCGACCTACTGCTTACGAGGTTCAGCTTAGTTCAGCCGCTCTACCAACTGAGCTACTGGGGCTTAATCTATATTTCTCTTAACAACCAATATAATATTTGTAGATTCAAAAAAGGAAGAGAAAATGCAAGAAGCAATGCTCTGGCATAAAGAAAGAAATGGTGTACGCTGTGATTTATGCCATGCAAGGTGTTTTATAGCAAAAGATAAGCTTGGTTTATGTCAAGTAAGAAAAAATGAGAACAACAAGCTCTACACTTTGAATTACGAGAAAGTTGTTGATATAAGCTTTGATTGGATAGAAAAGAAGTTTTTATTCCATTTCTTACCAAAAACGAAAAGTCTTTTTGTTTCGACTCCGGGCTGTGATTTGAATGAGCATTTTTGCATAGATGATTTTACATTAAAAAATTTGCAAGTCAAAAAGTTTACACCAGAAGATATAGTAGAAGAAGCGGAGAAGAAGAAGTGTAGCAGTATATCTTATTCTTTTACTGAGCCCACCCTTTCCTTTGAGTTTGTGTTCAAAATTGCAAAGTATGCACATAGGTCTAATATTAAGAACATTTTCGTCACAAATGGGTATATAAGTGAAGAAGCTATAAAGAAAATAGCCAAATATTTAGATGCGGCAAGCGTCAGGTTCAAAGCTTCCGGCTCACAGCAATTCATGAAGCAATATGGCTTAATTCCAGATATTTCTCCAATAATAAGTTCTTTAAAACAAATGAGGAAGCACAGGGTATTCATAGAAATTGCCAACACAATCATACCGCAAATTGGGGATGATGTTGAGGATTGTCGTAAGTTAGCGGAGCTCATAAACGCTGAATTTGGATCAGAAGTTCCTTTCCACTTGCTACAATTTTATCCGAATCCAAAGTTTCCTGGCTTGCCCATGACTCCTGTAACCTTGCTAGAGAGGTGTGCAGATGTGGCAAGAGCAGCTGGCTTAAGGTTTGTTTACATAAGCAATGTTCCGAAGAACCCAAACCAAACCACCTACTGCTACAATTGCAGAGAACCTTTGATAGTTAGGGAAAACTTGGCTGTGAAGAAAATAAACCTTGTTGACGAAAGATGTCCAAATTGTGGTTTAAGGATCAATCTTATATTGAAATAGGGAAAAGGATAAATTGGCAAGAACACTCATTTATTTTGTGAAGGCCTTAGCTTTAGCTTCATTTTTTTTAGCTTTGCTCTTGCTTTTTCCTACAACTTTTGCTCAGCTTCAGTATTATGGAATAGATGCTGTTGTGGATGAAGCTGGGAAGACCAAAGTTAAGCTTACATTTACATTCTTCCAGCCAGAGACGAGCTTCGAATTCAGCTTGATAGGGAGAATTGAGAAGTTGAGCGCTAGTAGCATGGGGCTACCAGTTGATTGTAGCTTAAGTTCAGGAGCAATAAGCTCGGTTAAATGCAAACTTAACTTGACTCAAGAGAGAAGGACTATTGAGCTCAATTTTGAAACAAGCGACTTTGTTAAAGTTATAGGAAAAAATTACATCTTTGACGCTGATTTTGGCTTAGGTAAAGAAATAGCAAGCGTTTTTGTTTCAGTTAAGCTTCCAGAAGGATTTTCTTTGGTTGGCGAAGATGTGAAAGAAAGGCTTTCTTTTCCGGAAAGCGTGACAATACTGAGCGATGGTAGGCGTCACATAATAACTTGGAAGTTTTTGAATGTTTCTGCAAATCAAAGCCTTAGATTTAGGATAATTTACGAAAAAGTTAAGGAAGATTGGATTTCACAAATCCTATTTTATTTTGGAATTTTAATTGTTGCTGCAATTTTTGCTTCGATTTTGATTTATTTTAAATTCTTCAGAAAGCCAGAGAAGATAATTTTGTCTGTGTTGGATGAATTTGAAAGGAAAGTTATGGATGCAATAGTTGCTGCTGGTGGTGAAGTGAATCAGAAGAAGGTTGTGCAAGCAACAAACTTGTCAAAAGCAAAAGTTTCAAGAGTTGTTAAGAGCTTGGCTGAGCGTGGCCTTATAGAAATTGAAAGGCTTGGAAGGACGAATAAGCTGAAAATTGTCAAGAAAAAGTTTAAATTATTCTAAAAGGAAAAATAATCCTTATTTTTTAATTTTTAGGTTTATTTTTGGTTTAGAAACAATCAGCAATTTTCTAATTGGTTTTTAAACCAGAATAATAATATCTATAAAAGAGTTTTAAATTGTTGGAAATTGTTTCAAGAAATTTATATATAGCCAGAAAAACCTTAATTTTATTTAAGAAAGTCCCGAGACTGTTCAGTATAGCTTTTGCTGTACTGAACAGAAAAGGAAAAATTGAGGTAAAAATATGAAAGAAAAGTTAATTGCAGGCCTTATGGCTGCATTGACTGCCCTTACAACAGTCTATCCGGTATTGGCAGTAACCCTAGGTGACTTTACAAAATACCTAGGAGAGCCTGTACAAGACTTCCTAATAGTCATAGGAAGTCGTGCTGCCATTTCAGACGTTGTAGGAGCAGCAGACATAGCAATAGCTCTGGCAGCACAATCAACACAGCCAGTAACAGTTCCAGGAGTGGGAGTTGCTGTAGAAGGAAAAGAAGGTGAAATGCTCCTAGAAACAGAAGATATGACAGACGCTCTTGGTTCTGAACTAACGCCAAGTGACGTACCTGCTCTTTTCAGAGGAACACTAGAGCACAACCGAACAAAATATGTGGTTGAAGAAAAAATAATAGTACCTGCAGCATCTGTAAAGACAGATGTTGCAACACTCAATGGAACAGTCTACCTTGACTTCTCATCCGCAACACCAACATATGTATATGAAATAGTAGATGGTTTAGGCGTAGGAAACTTCAGCGAAACAAAGCCTTTAGAAGTCAAACTCTTTGGACAGAGTTTATTGATTAAATCAGCTGAAGACGGTAAGCTAGTGGTATTCTCAGGTGTTTCTGGCAAGGCTTCACCTACAGTGCCAGTAGTTTATGGTGAGTACAAAGTTTACGCTGACACAGGAGTCACCAATGAATGGGCTCATGTATATGTAATGAAAGGTGAGACAAAAGTAGGTGATGCCTACATAGAAGTTGGAGAAGCGCCAGAAACAATTGGAGATTTGGACATAAAGCTTCTAGGCGTTGTTGCATTGCCAATGGAAGCAACAGTAGTCAGGGCTGACTTGGTGGTAGGACCAACGGGTAAAATGGAGGCAGAATACATTGAAGGCGACAAATTCCCAGGAACAGAAGTTTGGGAGTTTAGTGACATAATAGTTGATGGTAGTAACTTGCTAAGAGCAATCAACATAACATACAAACCTGAAGAAGAAGCTGACAATTACCTTAAGCTCGGAGAGAAATTGACAGTGCCTAATAACTATGTTGAAATAGGTTTCAAGGGCTTCAAGGTCAACAAGTTTGCAACACTTACAGTTAAAACAGGCACAGTAAGCTTGTACCAAACTGCTACAAGTACAAGCCCAATTGCTTCCTACAAGAACAGACCTGCCATAGTATTAGAGTCCAAATATCCGATATTCAACAACAAGAGGTCAACAACAGCTTATTTAGTGTTGAACGCTAGTGACGATGTAATCGGTCTAGGTTACCTAGATCCAAGAGAAAACAAAGCTGTATTGGATTCCGAAGATGATACAACAATATCATTTGGCGCAGAATTTGGTAGCACATCAATGAACATTGAATTTGACGTAAGCAGTTTACAAAACCTCACTTTAACAGTAGGTTCAGAAAAAATAGAAGCTAATTACACCTTCAAGACCGGTACAACAGATACAGTTGCACTAGGTGAAAGGTTAAAAGCAGAAGAGAGTGACGTTAAAGTAAGCTGGGATGCTGATGTGAGCGGTGAGTGGGAGTACGATACTGTCTCAGATTATGGTCTAATAGTTAAATCAGTAGAAACAAATGCAAAGAACGATAAAGTAGTGATAGAAATACCAGAAGATCAACAGAAGGCTGTTGTGTATGTTGGTAAGCTTGGAGCAGCCGCAGGAGAAGAATATGTGGTATACAAGCCAGTTGTCAACCCAGTGGCAAGGCTTGACACTGAGCTCACTAGTGTGGACAAGACTAAGAATCTTGTCTCTGTAGGTGGGCCATGTGTCAACGAAATATCTTACAATGCTTTGAAAGCCGCTGGAGTTGTCACTGTTGCATACCCAGCCTGTGGAGCTGACTCAAGCATCCCAGAGAACGCTGCCATAATTAGGGTAGTTGAAGACTACCCAGCCACTGGTAAATTCACAGTGGTTGTGGCAGGATGGGAAGCAACAAACACAAGAGTAGCTAGCGCCGCACTCATGCAATACAAAGAGAAATTGGCAGGGCAGCCTGCTGCAGTCAAGGTCTCAGGAACAATTGAAGCACCAGTTATCACGCCTTTATAGGCTGGTAACTAGGTGGAGAAAGCTTTGACGGCTTTCTTTCTTTTTTATTTTTGAAAAACAATTCTAATTCTTATGAAGGTTAAGTTAAGTTTTGACAGAATAAAAATCATCTTGATAGCTTCAATTCTCTTATTAATCTTTCTAGCTTGGACAATCTCTTCGCAAATAAAGCTACCAATATCTTCTTGGAATTACCATGGCACAAATCTTAAGTTCAGGATAAACTTAAGAGATGTCGAAAAAATAGAAATTTACCCAAGTGAAAATGCTATAAAAAAAGAAATTTTGAATAACTTTGTCGAAAATATAACAATAATTTTTAAACCAGGAGACGAAATCATAAATGCACATTATGCTGTTGAAGTTTTTGAAATAACCTACAAGCTCACAGTAGCCTACAAACTCAACTTAGCTTACATACCAAATTTCAATGTCATCAATGTGACTAGCTATGAGAATTTGAAGGGAACAAGAGAGAACCCAATAATAGCTTTGGTCCACCCAATTTATTCAAATGAAACTTCAGTAAAGCTTGATAATCATGTGATTTATATTCAAGGCAAGGGTGCTAGAAGCCCAGCAGAGCAGCTAAGAAATTTTGATTTGGCTGTAGCTAAATTCTTGATGGCTGTTTTAGACATAAAACTCTAGCAAAGTTTGTAGTCAGAGCAAAGAATTTGACTTAATTTTTCAAGAGTTACAAGCCCCTCATATTTTTTTCCATTTATCACAAGGCTAGGAACTCTTTCTAAATCATAAACTTTCTTGATAATTGAAATGATGTTCAAGTCTATATCATAATCCAAAGCAAAAACCATCAAGTTTTGGGGATATTTTTTCTTTAAGTAAGTCAATATCATTCCTTGAGAACCACAATCAAAACAGTTTTTATTAGAGTAAAAATAAAGCACAGTCACCAAATCACCTCTGTTACAATTCTTTTTCAACTCTTCAACATAAAACCAATATCTTATAAGCGTAAGCATATAATCTTTTTTCAAATTGTAAAAGTTAGGATCTTTAATTTTTTCTGTTGTTTCGTAGATTTCAACCCTTTCCCCCAACTTTCCAGCTTCCTCAACAACTTTTTCCAAAGCTTGGCCAAGCAAACTGCATGAAATATTTTTATCGATAGTTAAAAAAGTCAACTCAAAAATTAGGTCTTCTTGTTTAAGCTTGAGATTTGTAAGCTCATCTTGTAATTCTTCTATTTTTCCTTTGCTCAATAGAATTCCAGTGTAAATTCCTATCAAGAGTATGAAAAGAGTTATGGCTATGGAAACCACATAAAATTCCCAAAAAACCCTTCTCTTCACCATTTTTTCTTAGCCCCCACTAATTCATATATTATTGAAGAGAGCCAAAAAATAGATATGAGAAAAGGATAAATGAGAATATAGCTTAAGTAAAAGCTTAGTTTTCTCTTCAAATCAATCTTTTCTCCTGAAAAGACCACACTCAACCACAAAATAAACAAACTCATCAACAAGAAAAGCAAAAGGAAGTAAGTGTAAAAATCGATCATGAAAATATCGAACACAATTTCTGGCTGCATTATCGTGAATTTTATGTGGTACCAGCTTATAAGATATTGTACACCATTCCAAACAAAAGTGAAAATTTGTGAAAAAAGTAAAAAGCCTAGGATGAACATCCATACGAAATTAATTGGCAAGACAAAGAAGCCCAAATTTCCATATTTTGGGTTTGCAATCATTTTAGAGTATTTGAAAACATTTTGTATGTAACCTCTGTACCACCTCAATCTTTGATTAAAAAGTGTTTTAAAGTTAGCAGGCGCATCCGTGTACACATAAGCGTCAATGCTATTTTCAATTTTATAACCCTTTTTAACAAGCCTTAGAGCTATTTCAGTATCTTCCACTAGATTATCTTCATCAAAGCCGCCAAGTTTTTTAAGGACAGAAGTCTTGTAAATGCTTCCTGGTCCAGGAGTCACATATTGGCAGTCAAAAAAATTGAATAGCTTTCTCAAGAAAATTGACCACAAATACTCAACCCACTGAATTTTTTGCATTAAAGTCTTAGGTTCAAAAACTTTTATTGCTGGTGTAACAGAAGCTACTCCTCTCCTTTCCATATAGCCAATCATTTTCATCAAGAAATTTTCATCGGGAAAAGAATCTGCATCCATACAAGCAACAAGCTCTGTTTTCACATGTTTAAGGCCATTGTTCAAAGCTTTAGCTTTGCCTAGATTTTGCTGCTTTATCAACTTGACTTTTTTGAATTTTTTGACTATTTTTGCTGTGTTGTCTGTAGAGCCATCATCAATAACTATAACTTTCAGCTTTTCTTTGGGGTAGTTAAGGCTAAGAATAGATTTTAAGCACTTTTCAATATTTTTTTCTTCATTGTAAGCTGGAACGAGAAAAGTTATTGAAGGAAATCTCTTTGGCTTGGGATTGTAAAACATTTTTTTCCTATTCTTAAAAAACACGGCAAACCAAAGCACTGAGCAATAGATAATTACTGAATAAACGATTAAATATATGAAATCTATCAATTGCATAATCTCTAATTTAATATTATGGTATAAAGTATTTTATGGAAATTATTAAGAAAATTCTGATTTTTCTTTTTCTAATTGGTTTTTTCATAAGACTTTCTCCTATAAGGTCTGACTCTAGTTTTCACTATTGGGATGAATCAATATATCTTCAACATGCAGAAATTCTTGGTGGCTATCGAGAAGATAATTACAATGAGTTTGATTTCAGACCCCCTCTTTTGCCAGTTTTAATTATGTTGGGTTATAAAATTTACCATTCTGTTATAACGGCTCATTTCATCGTTGCTTTCATAGCTTCTCTTGGAATAATTTCTACCTTTTTCTTAACAAAAAGTTTTTTAAAAAATGAAAAAATTGCATTATTCGCAGCAATAATTTTTGCTTTCAACCCACTTCACATTGTTCTTTCTCATAGCATACTCGTAGATTCCATGCTACCAACTTTCTGGTCTTTTACAATTTTGTTTTTAATTTTAGCCATACAGAAAAATAAAGCATTTTTATTTTTTGTTTCAGGTTTCTTTTTGGGCTTGTCTATTTTATTGAAATTTACTTCCATATTGTTGGCTTTATGCATTATATCCACACTCTTTCTTTACAAGAAGTTTAATAAAAAATTAATACTTAAAATA
>JAVZHJ010000006.1:0-21419 GCA_038998365.1 Candidatus Aenigmatarchaeota archaeon
TTGGTTCTCTATTTCTTCTTTAATTTCTTGTAAAAGTTTGGTGGGAGCTCTCACTTGTAATATCGTTTGAAAATAACCAGAAAATTTCATCGAGCAAGCTTGACAAATTATTTTTTTGGTCATGAAATCTAGAATCTTTTCTTCCTTTTTTTCCAAATCGTTTATTTTTAAGATTAAAGTGAGATAAAGCTTGTTATCATTTATCCTATAAGAAATTGAAGACAACTCTTCTTCCTTCAAGAAATTTTGCAGAAATGTTTCTACAAGATTTTCTACCGAGCCAGAAGAATTTTTTAAGAAAAATTTTCCACATGATTTACATTCATTAATTATAATTCTTTCTGGAATCTTTTCAGCAAGAGAAAATTTTGATAAAAAACATGCTTTGCACAAGCCCTCGTAAAGATTTTCAGTTTTCCTTCCACATTTTGGACAAAACTTTTCTCTCATAAAAAGAAATTATTTTTAAATTAGTTAAGTTTGAAATAAAATTAAGAAAAGCCTCGTTAGCTCAACGGTAGAGCATCCGAAGAGCTATGCTCTGGTGAACCTTGTAAGCGGAGGGTTGTGGGTTCAAATCCCACACGAGGCTTTCATTTTTGGATAAAATCTACATCAAGCCAATCAGCAATTTTTGTTAAATTGAAATTCTTGATTAAAGAAAAAGCTATTGACGAAGAGAAGTGGGAAAAAATCCATTTAAAGATTAAGCCTTTTCTGATTGGCCAAGCTAGCTTTTGTTTCCATTTTTTATCATAATTTTCAAGCAAAAATTCCTCAGAAAAATCTTTTTCTTCCAAAGCTTTGATGATTGCTTCGCTTGCAATTTCTGAGCAAATTTTGTTGTAAACTAGGCCTCCACCAGAAAAGGGTTTGATTTGACAAGCAGCATCTCCGACTAACAAAATATTATCTGCAACTGAACTTTCAATTATTCCATATCTTAGAAAATCTCCAATTCTGTTGTAAGCTTTGACTCTTCCGAATCTTTTCATCAAGAATTTTTCCAAGTATTTGTTGGGGTTTTCTTTTGTTAATAGGCCTACTCTTGCAATTATTTCATTCTCAGGAACAACCCAAGCAAAACCTAAAGGAGCAATTTCTGAACCAAAATGAAGTTCAACTGTCTTAGCATCAAAGTTTGATTTTACCTTAACTTGTAAAGCAAATAACAAATTTTCTGGTTGTTTTATTTTAGCTTTCTTGGCAACAGTTGAATTTGGTCCATCTGCCCCAACTAAAATCTTTGTTTGAAATTTTCCTTTGGTTGTAAAGATTGTTTTACCTTTTAAATCTAGGAATCTTGTTGATGTCTTGATTTCGGCTCCAGCTTTCTCAGCATTTCTTGCAAGCCAACTGTCATATTTTTTTCTGTCTAAAACAAGCATCGGTTCTTTTGAATTAACCTCAAAAAATTCTTTGCCACAAAAAAATCTTGCCTTCTTAATTTTGTTCAAAGTTATATTTTTTGGGATTTTACCAATTCTCCTGCTAACTAAGCCTGTACATTGAACGGGCTCTCCTATTCTTTGGTGTTCCTCTAAAATCAGGACATTAAATCCTTTTTTGGCAACAATTTTGGCTGTTCTACAGCCTGCAGGACCAGCACCAACTACAATACAATCAAAAAGAGTCATCCAACAACCTCTGAAGTTTGTTTATTACTTCGGTTTCTGAAAATAGTTTGACTGGAGAATTTATACCCTCCACCCAAACTTTAACTGTAGAATAAGGTAATTTGAATCTTTTAGAAATTTCTTTTATAGATTTTCCCTTTTCAAATTCTTTTTTTACCTCTAAAAATAGAGCATTTCTATATTTACTTCTTTTGATTCTGTTTTTGACGATCCTTAATGTTCTTATAAATTCCTTTTTCCTATCATCTGAAAAATTAGGAACAAATCTGAAGAACTTGATATAGTTTTCAGCACTACAAGATACGTAGAAGTAAGATTTACTTACCAATTTACCATCTTTATTCCTTATGTATGATTCTTTGGACCACTTAACTGCAGTTGATTTTATACCAAATTGGCCAAGCAGCTTTCGGATTTCATTCATAAAATTCTCTTGTTCTTTTTTGAGTTCTAAAACCTTGCTTAATTGAAAACATAAATAAAAACTTCTTTTTGACCAAATTGGTTTTGTTCCATCTGCAGACCATAAGACACCAAGAAAAATTGACTTTAATTCATCGGGTAATTTAAAAACCCATTGAGGAATTTTTATAGCCTGAACAATTTTGTCTCCCTTTGGTGCTCCTGCTGCATAAAGAAGCCTTGAAATAGCAGCATTATTAATAATAAGATAGTTAGCTCTACCTTTTATAATTCTATCTTGAAATACACCTTCTGTCTCCTTTGTTTTTAATTTACATTTTAATGAAGGTAATTCCAATTTTATTTCTTTCATTAATAATTGAAGTGTTTTTCTATCTCCAGCCAATGTAATTTGTGTTAAATTATTGCCCAAATTACCATCTCCAAAAATCCATGCTAATATTTTCAAAAATAATTTAAACTTTGAATTATTCTTAGAAATTAGAGGAAGTAATCCTAACTTTGTCAGTGTAATTACACACCTAATAGCCCTTGGAGTAGTTTTAGATGACCAATTACTTACAGTTTGTTTAGGAATTTTTAATTTGATAGCTATATCTTTTAATTTTACTCCTTGCTTCCTCATTTTTTTAGCAGCAATATAATTGAAAGCTAGCCCCTGTTCTTTCTTATTGTAAGTTCTTATTATATCTTCAAATGTTACTATTGCGTCTTCATTCGTTTCAAAAAAATCTTCTTCATCTTTCCAGCTTTTACCTTGGAATCTTAAGCCTAGTTTTCTAGCCTTCTTTTGAACGCTATAATAACTTCTATTTAAAATTTTAGAAAGCTTAATTACACCAAACTTTTCATAGTTATTTTTCAATAGCGTAATTTCTTCTTCTTTCCATTTCCTCATAAATTAATCTTGATGAGTAATGATATTTACTATTTCGGGACTTCATTTCCGATGTTTCCAAAACCTAAGAGAACTTATCTTCCAAACCTACGTTGCCTTCGATTAAACTCTTTTATACACCAAATTAAATCCCTTTTTGTAAAATCGGGCCAAAACTTGGGAAGAAATATTAATTCTGCATAAGCTGCTTGCCATAAGAGAAAATTAGAAAGTCTTTTCTCCCCTCCTGTACGAATTAAACAATCTATGGGAGCTGGAACAAGTAAGTTAGCTTCTATATCTTTTTCTGTTATCTCTATTCTTCCAAGCTTAATTGCCTTTTCTGCGATTTTCTTTATTGCTTGCGTTAATTCAAACTTGCTTCCATAAGCAATCATTATGTTTAAAACCCTTTTCTGATATTTTGCAGTTTTTTGCATTATTTTTCCCATAAGTTTAACGAGTTTTGGAGGCAATCTTTCCAAATCACCAACAAACCTTACCTTGACTTGATATTTGTCTAAAAAGCTTCCTTCTTTCTTTTCCCATCTTTCAAAATATTCGTAAAACAATTTGAAAATTTCTTCCAGCTCTTTTTTTGGTCTATTCAAATTTTCTGTTGATAAAACATAGGCTGAGACTTGTGGTATTCCAAGCTCTAAACACCATTGCAAAAAGTTTTCGAAATTTTTTATGCTTGTGGGCTTGTCGCCCAACAATTTGCACCGTATTTATGGCCTTCCCACGGCTGAAGACCATGTAGCTTGGCCCACCTTCTGTCTATGGGATTTAAGCCTTTATAGGCTCAAATCTTTCCATCAAGTATTATTCCTAGATGATTTGGAACATTCAACTATATCACCCCATATTTTAATTTTAAATAATGATTAAAATTTAAAAATTAGCATGTAATTTCCTTAAGAAATGGAAACCTTTGTGTTAATAAATCCCAATCCTTTGGTAGTAGATTAAGCTTAACTGACTGAATAGCTATGTAAGCAGGTTTTTTAAACCAAGATTTAATAGTAGATCTAGGAAATCCTGTAATAATACTAATCTGGTTGGAAGTATAATTTTTAACTCGTAATCTTAGAACATTCCAATAATCTTCAGCAGAATATCTGTATTTCTTTTTATTTTTAATTATTTTATCAAGAGCGTATTCCTTCCTTTTTATAGTAAAACCAATTTCTTTCCTAAAAATTTCAAGATAATTAGAAAAACTAAATCTAATTTTATATAATTTTCTACCTTTCTTTGCAAGTTCTATTTTTGTAAAAATCCCGAACTTTGATAACAAAAATCTTATATCTTCTAATCCATTCTTGTTAGAAGAAGTTGCCTCGATTGCTCTATTAGAAATATCAACACTCCCTTCTGAATCAAAAAACCCTTTCAAGAAAGATGAAATTATAAGTTTATCATTATTTTTAATTATTTCTTGGGGAACTCTCCACACATACGAATTAAATTCACCGTACCTCTTTAAATCTTCATAAACCTTTTTTCTTTGTAAATAAACAATATATTGTCGTTTACATTTAGAAAGTCCAGAAGGAGTTATTCTGATACCGGGCGGTATATTACACTTTTTTGCAATAATACCATAAACATTTTTTATTTTATTTTTAAATTCATCAGCAAACTCTTTATCAGTAACTCTTAACCCTAAGAAGTAATTAAAGTATTTATAACCTTTGTATTTTATTAACTTCCGATAGAGCATACCATCCCCACAAAGAACGCCAAGAATGTAGGCTTTTGCTGGAGTTAATGTTTTATAATTTTTGTTTGGAATTTCTAATGGAGTTTTTCTATATCTATTTCTATCCCTAGGAATCTGAAATTTTTTCATTTGTTTAAAAATATAAGTTGTAGAGCAACCAAAAACTTTTGCTATTTCTTGAAGTGAAAGTCCTTTTTTGTAATAAAGTTCATATAATTTATTTCTCTCGAATTTTGGTAATCTCAAATCATTCTTTCTTATTTTTAAATTCTTATAGAGTTTCCACTCAATACTATCTTTTGATCTATTTAACCTTCTAGCTATTTCTTCATTTGATAGACGTTCTTTAGCATATTTTACCAATAAATTGATTTCAGTTTTATTCCATCTTCTTCCCATATCTATCACTTTCAGATATGAGCAAACACAATATATTTGTTTTTTTGAAGCAGATTTCCGTTGTTTCCGATAAATTTTAAAATTATGATTTCCTATACTGAAGTATAAAAAAAATTAAATATGGGGTCGTCGTCTAACCAGGTAGGACAGCAGGCTCCAGCATTTGAATGGAGCTCGGATAAAAGATGAAGAAACCTGTACGTGGGGGTTCAAATCCCCTCGACCCCACTACTTTTCAATCAATTCAACAAAAACCACAGGTCCAAGATTTTTCTTTTTAATTTTTCCATCTTTCGTTTTCTCCAAACAAATTAAATCTTGAGAATAAGTTGGTCCTAAGGGTGTTACCAAAATTCCTCCAGGTTTAAGCTGATCGATCCAAGCTTTAGGTATTTTTTCTCTTGGAGCAGCACTTGAAACTATTTTGTCGTAAGGAGCAAACTTTGGCAAACCTTTTGAACCATCTCCCAAAACAAGTTTAACTTTGTTCCAATAGCCAGTTTTTTTCAAATTCTTCTTGGCAAATTCATATGTTTCTGGAATAATCTCAATTCCATAAACTTCTCCTTTATCACCAACAATTTCTTTAATGTAAGCTAACAAAATTCCTGAGCCAGCTCCAATCTCTAAAACCTTTTCTCCAGGCTTAAGCTTCAAGGCTGAAAGGAATATAGCATGCATATGTTCTGCTGAAATTGTCATTCCACCTGGAATTGGTAGTGGCATATTAGAATAGGCTTGCTCCCTATACTCTGGAAGAACAAAATTTTCTCTCTTGACTTTTAGCATCGCTCTTTTAACAGCAGGATATTCTATGTAACCACAATTTTCCAAAAATTGAATCATTTCTTTTCTCTGTTTATCCAAATCCACATTTAATTATTTGGAAAAAGATAAATTCATTTATGCAGACTCCTGAGCAAGTTGTAAAAAAAATAAAGTCTGTTCAAGTTCAGGGCGCAAGAGAAATAGCCCTTTACTCTTTGCAATATCTTAAAAAATTTTGTGAAAAAAATGGGTTTGGTTTGAAATTTGAAGTTGTTGCTATGATGCTTGAAAATGCAAGACCGACTGCAGTTGTTTTACACAATTGCTTAGAAATTTTGAAGAAAAAAAGAAAGATTAAAACAATTGACAAACTTATAAAAGAGCTAGAAGAATCTACAAAAAAGATAGCAAAGATTGGACAAAAAATCATAAAAAACAATCAAAAGATTTTGACTCATTGTCATTCAGGAGAGGCTTTATCAATAATAAAAGAAGCTGCAAGGCAAGGAAAAAATATATCTGTTTATGCAACCATAACCGAGCCTTTGAAGCAAGGAATAAGAACTGCTAAAGAATTAGCAAGGGAAAAAATTCCGGTTACTTTGGCTGAAGACATAGCTGTTGGTCATTTAATGCATTATGCAGATATTGTTATAGTTGGCTCTGATGCAATGAGAAAAGATGGCTTTGTGAATAAAGTTGGTACTTGGCTTATAGCAGAAGAAGCCAAGAGACACAAAAAACCTTTTTATGTTGTGGGTAGCCATTTCAAGTTTGACTCGAGAAAAAAATTTGTTTTGGAAGAAAGGCCTTTTTCAGAAATTTGGCCTAAACCTATAAAGGGGGTGAAAATAAGGAATCCTGCTTTCGATCTTGTGCCTTGGAATTATGTAACTGCTGTGATAACTGACAAAGGAATTTTTAAACCAGAAGAAATAAAAGAGATGATAAGATGAAGTATTTGGATTATGTGAATTTGAATTACAAGCCAAGCAAAGATGATTTGATTTGCTTATTTAGAGTAGAGCCTGCGAATGGAATTAGTATGAAAGAGGCAGCAGGTGCTATAGCTGCTGAAAGTAGCATAGGCACATGGACCGAAACCACAACAACAAAACCTTATGTTGAAAAGCTAGTTGCAAAAGTTTTTGAAATGAATGGAAATTTCATAAAAGTAGCTTATCCTTCCGAGCTTTTTGAACCGGGAAATTTGCCAAATATCTTGAGTAGTATAGCGGGAAATATTTTTGGCATGAAACACTTGAAAAATTTAAGGCTTGTTGATATAGATTTTCCAGAAAAAATATTGAAAAGATTTAAAGGCCCAAAGTACGGAATTGATGGGGTAAGAAAGATTTTAAAAGTGAAAGACAGGCCATTGATTGGAACTATCATCAAACCTAAAATTGGTCTTAAGACAGAAGATCATGCAAAAGTTGCTTATGAAGCTTGGGTTGGTGGTTGTGATATTGTGAAAGATGATGAAAATTTGAGCAGCCAAAAATTCAACAAATTTGAAGAAAGGTTGGAAAAGACTTTCAAGATGAAAGAAAAGGCTGAAAGAGAAACTGGAGAAAAGAAAGTTTACATGATAAATGTGACCGCCGAAACTGAAGAAATGTTGAGAAGGGCAAATTTGGTTGAAAAAATTGGAAATGAATACATTATGGTTGATGTGATTACAATTGGTTGGTCTAGTTTACAAACTTTAAGAGACAAAAATTTTGATTTAGTTATTCATGGACATAGAGCAGGGCACGCCGCAATGACAAAAAATCCTAATCACGGAATTTCAGTTAAAGTTTTGGCGAAGTTGGTAAGAATTGTTGGTATTGATCAGTTCCATGTTGGCACAGCTGTTGGGAAAATGTTTGAAGGGAGAGAAGAAGTTTTAGAGAATTGCAAAGCTTTGAAAGAAAAGATGTGGAAGTTTAAGCCAGTGATGCCTGTAGCTTCAGGTGGCCTTTCTCCTATACATGTACCAAAAATAGTTGAAATTTTTGGGAAGGATGTGGTGATTCAAGCAGGGGGCGGAATACATGGCCACAAGCTTGGTACAAAAGCTGGTGCTATGGCGATGAGGCAAGCACTTGACGCTGTCATGAAAGAAATTCATTTAGAAGAATATGCTTTAAGCCACAAGGAACTTAAAATTGCTTTGGAGGAATTGAAATGATTAGACATTTGCTCATGCTTTTACTGCTCTTCGCCATAGCTTTTTCCATTTTAGCCTTTCACAATTTAACAAAAAATTTTTGTATTTTTGATGTTGATTGTGAATGGAAAATAACAAATTGTTGTTCTGAAAACTCTGGAGCTAAATGGGAATGTGTGAACAAAAAAACTTTCGTTGAGCCTGAATGTCCAAAGTATGTTATATGCCCAAAGATTTTATCTCCAAAACCAAATTTATCTTGTAGGTGTGAAGAAGGTAAATGTGTGGTGAAATGAAGCTTAGAACAAAAATTTTGGAACTTGAGACTGGAGGCAAACCTATAGTTATAATTAATAGAGAAGATGCCGAAGAACTTGGAATAAGAGGATTGTCTAGAATTGTCATCAAAACCGAATTGAAAAGGTTAACAGGAATAGTGAACATAACCACAATGATTGTTAACCGGGGGGAAATTGGATTAAGCGAAAGTGTAGCTAAGGCTTTGAATTTAGTTGATGGTAAAGAAGTTGAGGTTGAGGTTGCAAAGTTTCCATCTTCACTTCAACACATAAAAAACAAGCTCAAAGGCAAAAAGTTAAACTATGAAGAAATTTTTGAAATAGTGAAAGATGTTGTTGAAGGAAACTTGAGTGAAGGGGAGATAGCTTCTTTTGTCGTTGCTTTGGAAGCTAAAGGCTTGGATTTGGATGAAGCTGCTAGTTTATCTTTAGCAATGGTCGAGACTGGCAAGAAGCTTGAAGTCAAGAAGAAAATAATAGTTGACAAACATAGCATAGGTGGAATTGCTGGAGACAAAACAACCTTGCTTGTGGTGCCAATAGTTGCAGCTGCTGGCTTAACCATACCAAAAACTTCTTCTAGGGCAATAACAGGAGCTGCTGGAACTGCTGATAGGGCTGAATGTTTAATGCCTGTTAGCTTAAGCATAGAAGAAATGAAGAAAGTTGTTGAAAAAACTAATGGTTGTATAGCATGGGGAGGAGCTTTACATCTTGCTCCAGCTGATGATGTTTTCATTCAAGCTGAATATCCTTTAACCATAGATCCTTTGCTTTTGCCCTCTATCATGGCGAAGAAGAAAGCAGTAGGAGCAAAGTTTTTGGTTGTTGACATACCAACAGGGAGAGGAGCAAAAATGAAGACCATAGGAGATGCTAACTTGCTTGCAAAAGATTTCATAGAGCTTGGTGAAAGGCTTGGAATAAAAACTCGTTGCGCTATAACAGATGGTGAGCAGCCTTTAGGATATGCAATTGGTCCTGCTCTAGAAGCAAGAGAAGCTTTGGAAGTTTTGATGGGAAAAAAAGTTGAAGATCTTATAGATAAAGCTGCTCATCTTGCAGGAATTTTGTTTGAAATGGTGGGGAAGAAAAATGGCTATAAGCTTGCTCTTGAAATTTTGCAATCAGGAAAAGCTGAGAAGAAAATGAGGGAGATAATTGCAGCTCAAGGGGGAAATGAAAAGATTACTCCAGAAGAAATTCAAGTTGGGACAAATAAGCTTGATATAGTTGCTGAAAAAAGTGGTATAGTTCTTTGGCTTAACAACGCGGGAATAAATGAAGTTGCAAGAGCAGCGGGCTCACCAAAAGATAAAGGTGCGGGTGTGCTGCTTCACAAGAAGCTAAATGATAAGATTTCTAAAGGTGAAACTTTGCTTACAATATACGCTGAAAAATCTAGGAAGTTGGAAAGAGCAAAAGAAGTTTTTGAAGAAAGTAGAGTTATTGGAATTGGTGATAGGAGAGAAATGTTGATACAAGAAGTGAAAGAAATCCCACTGCACAAAAAGACTTTCATCCTTGAGAGGTAAAAAAAGAAAAGGTTGAAAAGAAAAGCTCACTTCTCAAGGGTTATTGTAATTGTTGACACATTGATCTTCGTCTTGTCTTCTAGCTCTTTCTCTTCAGTCCCTATCTCGATGTTTTTGACTTTTGCATCTGTGACAAACCTTCTTGTCACTATTTCTGCTACATCCACTGCCCTAGAAATTGCTCTTCCTCTAGCTTTTATTTGTACTTCTCTCTTGCCATTGTTGAACTGAGTTATGACGCCTAGCACATAGGCCATGGATGGCTTCTTACCGACGAAGATCACGTTGTCTTCTGATTTTTCTGCCATTCAATCACACCTCCTGTTTTTTTGGCAATTTTTTGTTTAAAGATTTAATTAATTTTAGTGTGGAAATATTTAAAAGCATTTACCTTAGTATCCTTGCGCCACGAACTGCTTGTTTAAGTTGATTTACTTGATTTGCATCTTTTAGATTTATACCACCAGCCATTTGAGAAAGACGATGAAATTCTTCAAAATTATAACGTCTATCCAACCTATTAATCTCTTCTACAATTTGCTCAGGAGATAAATTGTCCAAATTTCTTTTCAGAGCATCTAAGGCATTTTGTGCAGCTTGAGCATTTTTTCCTGCCATTTCTAAGATCGGCTCATATTCTTTTCTTACAAATACAAATCCCCTGAAAGACACACCTAAGATGAAAATTATGGTAAAAATCACGACAGACCAAATTCCCATGAAGCTGAACAAAATCCAGACTATTTTTATGAACCAGCCCATAGGTATTGTGAGAAAGGTTATTATTAAAGCTAACATAATGTTAACTCTTTTATGCTCAAAAACTTTAAGTGTATTCAAAAAAGCCCAAACGAGAGTATAAATTGCTGCAAATGGTAAGATAAAAAGATAAATTATGGCTGGCACGTAAGCCCAGTCTTTTGGCAAACCTATCAACTCTAAGAAGTCAGCAACTTGTGGTGGTAATTTTCCACTTTCTGGTGTGAATTCTTTTGGTATTTCTATAGTTTGAGGATATTTAATAAAAAATGGGATTATAAAAAAGAGTGCAATTAAAACAATAAAAGCTATTATACCAATTGGGAGTTTGCCTGCAGGTTTCGGTAAAACACCGCCTATTGCAAGCAGTATCAAGATAAATATCAATATAAAAATGACACCAACAAATGGTGCTAAAAGAGAAGATATAGTGGCCAAAATATCTTGAGTGGCCAAAATATCTTGGGCAAATGCCGAACTAGCTAGAAAAGTCAAGAAAACAAGTAGGGACAATATCCTTTTTTCCATAATTTTTCTTTAGTTTTCAAGGAATAAATAGGTTTTTCATTTGTTTTTCCTGCCGAAATAAAGGGTTGCCAGGATGAATATCACAAAAATGAGAAGTAAAAGACCACTCATAACCCAAATCATTAATTCTGCGTAATAGATTGAAGCAAATAGGACGTAAAAACTAATCACAAGAGAAACAATAAGGTTAACTGTTTTTGGAAAGATTTTAGTTTTTCTCAAAAAGGCAAAAGAAAGCGAGAAAGCGAGAAGAAAAAGTAAAAATTGAAGAATCATCTTCTATCACCTGCCATTGACTTTAATTCTTCATATTTCTTGTACCAGGGAAAATCGTAGAGGCTTTTACCAAGCTTTTCTGCTAAGGGCTTCAAGCTGTTAATTTCGTTTTCCAATTTGGCAAGAAGCTCTGCTTTTTTGTTTAGGTTTGTTTCATTTTCAAAGTTGTTCCAAAGTTCTTCACAATTCTTTTTTATAGCTTCGAATCTCTTTTCATCTTCTGTCTTGAAAGCTTCACCAGAAATATAATTTGTTGTTTTCTGGGTAGTGTAGCCGATCAAACCAAGAAAATAAAGTGAAGCAAAAGCTGCCACAGCAAGAAAAGCTGCTAAGAAAGGAAGCCAATAGGCAAGACCTAAAGAGTAAAGAGAAAATATGCCTAAGGCTGAAATAACAAGAGCAAGCATCGAGTTAAGTCTGTTCGTATTTTCACCCAAAACTTTAGACTTTGTAAGTAAAGCATAAATCAAGATGTAGAAAAAGAGGAATGGTAAAAAAATTGAAAAAATTAGTTCTTGAAGCTCAATACCAAAGATGCTTACCATAAAATAACTTTGAAAAAGAAAATAGAAAAGGTTTTCTGAAAACGAAAAGCATAAATAATTATCTAAATTACCTTTTTATCAGAAATCACATGTCGAAAAAGCATAGAAATGTAAAAACCAATTCAAAAGTTCTGGGAGTTTACAGGGTAATAAAAATTGAGGACATAGATCCTTCTCGATTTGTCTATGTTGGTAAATTATATTTTCTTAATGATGGTGTTTATCTTTTAAAACCAGCCGAAGTTGAAACAGGGGAAGAAACAAAAGAAAAAAATAAGAGCGTATTTGAAAAAATAATAGATAGTTTAGCTAAAGAATTTGAAACATATAAACAAAAATGGGAGGGTATGTTTGGTAAGAATTCGCCAAACATCACAAACCCTTCAAATCCTGATCATCCACAAGAAGAAAATCCTCCATTAATTTATAAAATAATTAAAAATGTTGTAAATAAAGAAAGCGAACCACTTGCTCAAAGAGTAGAGAAGTTAGAGAAAAGAATAGATGCTTTGGAAAAAGAATTATATGAAATCAGGCAATTGATAGAAGAACTTCCTTCAAAAATTATTAAACAATCTTCTGTTAAAGAGCAAGTAGCAAAACTGGACCAATCTACAGGAGAAACTACATTTACTTCCACACCTCCCCAGTTGCTTCCACCACCCCCACCAATAACTACAACAGCACCTCCGGTCACTACACCACCACGAATCAGCTTATCTGAATGTGTGCAAAAAATTTTATCATACTTTGATTTAGCCAATGAAAGCATAGAAAATATAATAAACTCATATGAAAGTCAAAAAAAGCCAGAAGAAGAAATATTGCCATATAGAATTGCATATGCAATAAAAACTCGTCAATTATATTGGTATTTAAATAAGAAGGGGGAAGTAGAATACGTTGGTGATGAAAGACTATTAAGAATTGTGCAGGAAATTTTCCAAAGTAGAGTTGAAGGTGCTAATGAAATATATAAGAGAATGCATTGGCCAGAAGATGAAAGAGAGAGAGAAATAAAACGACGAAGAAAAGAACTTGAAGAAGCTGCAGAAAGAGCAATATATCGACAGGCTGGTATTTTTAGTATTTAAATTTTAAACACTAATTTAAAAATATGAAGATAAGTCACAAAGTGATGATGTTTTTATTTATCATTACTTCATTACCCATTCTCGTAAACGCACAAACAGATCAAACATGGAATGATTTGTTGGGGTTTTTATTGAGTTTTGGCGCTTGGGTTTTATTTTTGGTTAGTGGAGCTGTTTTTATCATAATTGCCCTTATGGTGGCGCCTCATTTTACTCGTGTTTCTCGATCTTTCTTCTGGCTAGGAACTTTTCTTATCGTTCTGGCTATATTCTTTTCTGAGTTTGCTTATGTTTTTCCACTACTTAAGCAAGAAGAAATAACTTATGAGAAATGTGAAAAAGTTGTTACTGGGGATGTTCTTACTACCGCTGCTTGTATAATTGTTGGTTATGCACCTTCTGGAGGCATAGGAACCACCCAAGTTACATTTTGGATCACCGGGGTGATAATTCCTCTGTTTATTCTCATTTACATATTTTATGATTTTGTGAAAGCTAGCGAGATGATAAGAGATGAAAATTCTCAAAAAGTAATTGCTTTTGGTTTTGCTTTTCTTGCTTTTAGAGGCTTCCTTGCATCAAGATTCATAACATTTTTATCCTATGGTTTATTTGGAATAGCATTGTTGCTTATTAATTTGATAATAGCAGGTGGTCTTCTTGGATTCGGGAATAGATTTTTCCAAAGATGGGCTGTAAAAGAAGTAGAAAGAGAAGTAAGAAGTAGTATGAAAGTAAGTAAAGAGGTAGTAAAACAATTTTGCTCACTTCTCCAGAATGCTGGAGACCCCGCAGGTTATTTCAATTCTGAATCTCCTCACATGAGAGCTTATTTTGATAGTTTGGGTTTACACAATGAATTTAACTTACTTTCAGCATACGCTTCACAAAATAGGGGAGATGATATAAAAAGACTTGCTGAAGATTTGAGTAAAAGGCTTTAATTAAAAACATGAAATTATCAAAAGATTATTTGAAATGGTCTGCTCTTTATCATTTAGATTCTTCAGAAAAAATTAAACCAATTTTGGATTATGAGATTGTGATAAAAGATGGGATATATGCTATAAGCAGTCTTGCTCCTCTGAGGTGTATATTTGATGTTGATCTTACGTTGACTATAGATAGCACGGTTTTTGAAGAATTTTATTATAGGCAATTGCCTGAAGTAAATCCGAATATAGGGAAAAATCCTCATGTGATGAAGGAAATTATTAAAGAGATAGGTAGCTCACAAGATCTTGATAAACCGCATGCAAAGCTAGATAGATTCTTGCGAAACTCTGAACTTACTAAAGAACAAGTAATAGAAGCTAGTGTGAGAACGGGAGAAAGTAAAAATATAAGGATAATTCCTTACGCTTTTGAAGCTATAAATGAAATTGAAAAAATGAATTGTAAAGTGGGATTAAACACAGGTTCGGTTAAAACAGCAGTTGAAGAAGTATCAAGAAGGAAAATTGGTATTGAAGCAACAAATATCGCCGCCACGAAATTCTTTTATGATGAGAAAGGTGTATTTTTAAAGTCTTGGTTGAACTTGGGGAAAAATAAAGAAATTAGCATGAGTACTTACTTCTTGCCAGAAGCATATTGCAATTTTTCATTCACCATAAATCCAAACTGGCCAAAAATAGTTTATGTGGCAGATAAAACTCTTTCTCCTTTTGAAAAATATGTAACTGCAAAAGTTGGCTCGTCTTCAGGCATAGTTTTAGAAGTTGGGGAAAATCTTCTGGAAAATAGGGAAGGGTATGAATATGTGATTAATGCTTTGGAAATTAAGAAAGATTTAAGGAAAATTAAACCTTATCTTGAGCTTATTAGAAGAGCAACTATTTATCCTTTTCTAATCAAACCAGAAGAAAGCTATGAAGCAATAAAATTAGCAGATGAGATTAAATTTTCAGAATTTGAAAATTTGGAAGATCTTTTAAACAAAATTCAAGATTTCATTTCTATTGAAATCTTATTCCCCACTTTAACCACAAGAATTGATAAGAAATGTAAAGAACTGAAAAGAAAATTGAAGGATAATGATTTAAAAAAGGAAGAAGTAGAAGAAGTTGTGAATGTTTTGAAAGCTTTTGACCCTGTTTTTCATGCTAAAGAAGAAAGGAAAAAAGAAATTGTTCTTTCATCAACCTCTCCATAATTTTCTTCCTTTTCTTTTCTATATCTTCCTCTCTTTCTTGTATGTAATATTCTAGCTCTATCAAAGCTTCTTCATAGAGCTTTTTATATTCTCTTAAATCAGATTTGAGTAGCGGCATGTCTGATGGAATTTTTTCATCAACCTCCCTTGTTTGAACTAATTTTTTATAAAAATCTTCATTTTCGAGTTGTACTTCTTCCAATTTTTCTATCAACTTTTCTCTTCTTTGCCTAACTTCCACATAAGGCCTATAATCGCTTCCGACTAAAATTGCCAGCTCTGTAGCCTTTTTCTTTATTTCAGAAAAAAGCTCTGGCAATTGCATCACAACGCGTAAGTTTTCCTGTTTCTCTGGTTTTAAAATTTCAATTGAGAGCGAGTTACCAAAATCTCTTATTTTGTAATTTGTTACAATTTCGTCCTCTTTAAAATTTAAGCTTAAACTTGAAGCATCTTGCTGATTCAAAACTAGGTAAAATTTCCAAGGCTCATCAAAAAGAGTTAAAGGCAAATAAAGCTCCACGCCATCAAAACCCAAAGACTGCGGCTTGTTTATGAAGTTAATTTCCAGCTCCTTGAAAATGTGTTGATCTTTGTATACAAATCCTTCTTTTAAACTGTCGTAAAAATAACGAAAGAATGGATGAATGCCAACCATCCTATCCTTAACTTTCCCGATAAGAATTAATTTTCTTGGTGCCTTCTCAAAAATTTCCTTTAAAGGGTTTCCTAATTTTTCCACAAGCTTTCCATACTCTATTCCTGGAAAAATTCTTTCCTCATTTAATTCTCTCAAAATTAAGGCATTACAAACACCTTCAATGTAAATTTCCATTTCTTCTAAAGTCCTTGGTGCTTCTTTATAATCACGCAGCTTCTTAAGAACTTCTTCTGGTTTTTCGTAATTATCTGCTATGACTTCAAGTATTTCACAAATTTCTTCAAAATAGGCTGCACTCACAATTCAAAATTATGAAGTTAAAACATAAATCTTCTTGGGAAAAATAATTATTATGGAAAAGTCTTTTGTTTTACTGTTTTTATTGGTTCTAGTTATTTTCATCTCTGGTTGTATAGGTGGCGAAGAAGAAAAGCCCTCTGACGTAGGTTTAAGCTCAACTTTAACTTCAGATACAAAAAAAGCTATGGCATCTTCACCAGTAACTTTTGTGTTAACCATAAAAAATCTTGCTTCTGAGCCTGCCAAAGGAATTTTTGTTGAATTGACCAATTTAACAGGATGGAATATTGAGAGGCCAATACAAACTCTTCCTGAGCTTGTGAAAAATGATTTGTATAAATTTTCCTGGATAGCTTACTCTCCAGCAATTGGAAACAAAAGCTTTAGTGCTGTTGCAAATTTGTTTTATAAAATGGAGTCCAAAGCTGCTATTAAAGTTAGAGTTTACAGCAATGATTACTTGAACACTTTAAAGCAAGACGAAAGGGAAAAAATTAAAAGCAAGTCAGCTCTTTTATCCTCTGTTATAAGCAGCAAGACTCCTGTTAAAATTTCTGTTTCTCTTCAGCAACCCTTCATCTTGACAGAAGCTTCTCAAACTTTTCCTTTTGTCATAAACGTAAAAAATATTGGACCTGGAGAAGTTTATAGTAGCATAAGCAATTACCCGCCTAGCGAAAGGGATAAAAGTTATTTTACATTCAGCTATTCTAGCAATTCATCCTTGCAGTGTGACTTTGTAAATGGTGAACTTGTGGGGCTTGTGAATGGAAGTAGAAATATTGCTTGCAGAATTACTGCATCTGGAGTTGAAAAATATTCTGATTTTTCTATCAATTTCACCATAAGTTATGCTTACCTAGATAAAGCTAAAACAAAAATAGAGGTTGCTTAAGCTATTTCTAAAATAAAAACGAAATTAATTTTTAGTGAATCATGATAAGTAAAAAGAAAGAAATTGAAGAATTTAATGAAGCACTTTCATCTGTAGGGTTTTTGAAAAAGTAGCAAAAGATGTTTGGTTTAAAGGTTGGGAAGAAATGAAGAAATAAAAGTAAGGGGAATAAAAATGGGATTTTGGGAAGATAAGAAAAAGAAGCTAAAAGAATACATTCAGATGTATAAAGCCTACTATTCCTCTGAAGGAAAATTGCCACCTCCCCCGGGGTTAAATGAACTCATAAACCTTAAAAGTAAAGCTGGGAACAAAATAAAAGGTTTAAAAGAAAGTGGCTTCAAAATCCCAATTTTTATAAGATTATTCATCATGTCCCTTATAGTTGGTCAAGCTCTTTTTCCTTCGCTAATAGAATCTTTTAAAATTAATCTCATAATTTTTATCATTGTCATAATCGCGCTCATAATTATTGCAATAGCTGTTTTAGTGATTAGTGGTGGTGGGGGGGCTGTAGCAGCAGCTGGAAAAACACCGATGGGACAACAAGCAACCAGCATAATAGCACAAATTATCATTGGGGTTATTATTGTCATCATAGTGATAAGCGTTGGTCAAATTCTTGGTTGTGGCAAATACAGTTGTTATGAGCTATTATACAGAAAGTTTGGTAATATTGGTACCATATTCATCTTAACATGGGGCATAATTGCTGCAATTTTAGCATGGGTAACTGATGGTTGGAGATTTGTGGCTGTAGCAATTTTTACTAGCTTAGTTTTCTTTGTCTTAGTGCCAATTGTGGTAGCTCCGCCTCCATGGTATTATGCTACTTGCAGCAAAGTTCCTATTCTTTCTGGCTCAGATTACTGCAGAAGTAGGGAGACTTTTATGAGATTGGATGCTACAAAAACTGTGCAAATTGGTGGTGGGTTAACCCTTACATTTGGTGGTGGTAGGCGTGAGGGTGAACCACCTCAATATCTAACAGCTGGTGAACCTTATGCTTTCAAATTCACCCTTAAGAACTTTTACAATGATACAATACAATTTTCTGTACAGCCTTCGTTAATTATAGACTACGGATCGGCAAAGCTGGAATTTCTCACACCATATACACACCCAAGATCTTATCTTGCCCCAGGAGAGTTTGATACGGGCGAAGTTTTCTTTGATCCAGAAAAACTAACTTTAAAACTGAGACCAGAAGATGGATGTACTTACAGTGCTTATCTTCAATGCATGGATATTAGGGGGGATGTGAATTTCTGTAAAAACCAGGATAACCGCTCTAAAATTGTAACTTGTGCTATAGATAAGCCTTGTGGCAAAAACCAAATCTGTGTAAGAAATGAAAGTTTCAGATGTGATTGTGTTGATTGGTTGAAAGCAAGCTGTGAGGGTGATAGAGCAAGTGTTAAAATGTCTGTTCACCATACAGGAGTTTTCAGAGGTGAAGGTACGCTTTATTATTATGAGAAATATTGGCAGCCCATAGAAATCACTGAAATAAGACAAGGGCCACTTTACGTAACACCACATTTCTTACCCAATCCTTTTGTTCCAAAAATACATGAAAACTTCTATAACAACATTCGCTTTTCTCTGAGACTTAAAAATGCTGGCAGTGGAGATATAAAAATAAATTCATTTTCCATAACCCCAATAAACACAAGAATAACAACAATTGATAAATCCTTAGGAATGAAGCTAGAAGAGGTGATTGGTGTGCAAGTCATAAGCTGCAACACTTCCAGGATAGAGGGCTTAATTCTTAAGCCTGGAAAAGAAATTTACATACCACTTTGCTTTTTAACTTTGCCTAGTATAAGTTCTACCCTTACTAAACTAGAAAATGAGAGCGAAGTTTTAGTAGAAGGCAACACAACTTTTTCAAAGATAAAATCTTATTGCGAGGGAAAAGAAATTTATGAGCCCAAATTAGAAACACGTGTTTGCTGTGCTTCAGAAATAGAGGGGGGTAATTTTAATTACACTTGTGTCAAGGAAAGCTGCCCTAGCAACTCAAAACAAGTTTCTTGCTCTTTTTGTACAAATTGTACAAATTGTACCGAACCTATGTGGTATGGAAAATGTGATGTGGAAGAATGCAAGTACTGGTCTAACAAAGACGAATGTGATAGAGAATGTGGGGCAATTTATGGCAAAGCATGTGAAAAATGTGAAAATTTAACTAGTATCACAACCGCCATTCCACAACAAGCAATCCAGGTTGGAAAAGAAATCAAATCACAATTTGGAAGCGAGTTTTGTAAGCTACTCCAAGAAAGTAAAACTGAAAAAAATGAGTCGCAAGTTCTTCAAAATTCTTTGAGATTCACTAAGGTTATGGTAGAACTAGGCTATGAGATGGATTTTGATAAAACTGATTCTTTGAGAATCGAAAGGATGACGTATGCTTGCTTAGAATCAACTTTAGTCTAAGTTTGCTCTTGTTGACCTCGTGACCTTGCAAGAAGTATTTGGCAAACAGTATCAATATTAGTTTCATCTTGTAACTTTTCATCTCCCTTAAAAGCATTTCTACAAGTATCCCAAATTCGACGTATTTCAGCTTCATCTCCTCTATCACAAGCTGTTATCATTTTTCCTTCACACTGAGCTCTAGAAGATTCACCAAAAATGGGAATCAGACCTCTTGACCAAAGGAAATAAAGCACGAGAATTCCGACAATAACTGCTATCAGTATCCATATCATCGTGTTGTCTCCTTTAGAACCCATCATAATTAGAATTTGTTTTTTATTCCTTATAAAGTTAAGGGAAAGTTTAATTACTATAAAAAAGAAAATTTAATATATGCAGGTGGCTGAGTTAAAGTACATAGAACCAATTTCTTTGGCAAAAATTGGAGTGGTTGTTGGACTTTTCATTGGTATAATTCTTACTGCATTATCCTTTTTCCTAGCATTCTTTACTGTAGGCGCTGGGTTAAGTGTTGTTTTATTTTTTGTGCCAATAATTTACGCAGCATTTGGTTTCATATTTGGTTTTGTTATAGCCTATGTCTACAATTTTTTCGCCCGAAAATTTGGGGGTATAAAACTTGGTTTTAAATAATTTTTTTTTGAAAATTATTGTTTTTTCAATTTTTTTTACCACATTTTTTCTCATTTCTGTAAATAAAGCAAATGCTTATGGTAATCCTTACTCTTATATTGGACCTGTAAGATGTGACTGGAGTTTTGAAAAAATTGATAAAGATAAATTTAACCCTATACTCAAATTAACGGTTGGCACTGGAAATAGATATATGACGACTTTTGATTTTGGATTTAGGGTTACATCTATGGTATTAAAAATGTTTGCTGGTTTTATTATTGCTCACGCCGGGCTCTATATTGGAGGGAAACTTGCAGCATATGGTTTTTCAACTGGCTCATTTGAAACTTGGGATATAGGTATGAGAATTCTTGGTACTTCTGAATGGGCTGCCGGAAGTTTAACTGGTGTTCTTTTGCAATCACTGCCTATAGTAGGTGCTTTTTATGATTTGCAAGATGCTCTCTCATGGGAACCCCCAAAAGAACTAGGACCTATAGAAGCAAATGTAAAAATCTATGTTGATGGAAAATATTTCTCAGAAAAGTCAATATATTTGGGTAAACTTCCGGCATCAATGAAAATACCGTTCATTTTAGACGATATGAGCAAACACATAATTCGTGCTAATGTTATGAGGACTGGTGGTGAAAAAGTATATGAGAATGAGCATACTGGGTTCTCCAAAGAAACAAATTTTTGGACTTGTGAACTTGAATGGGATCAAGCACATCTTGGAAGTTTAGAGAAAGAAGAATTATGTAAAGCTGTTGGTCTTCATATAGAGGGAAATTGGATAAATTCACAACAAATGCAAGTTAATGTCACAAGCTCGCCTTATTGTTCTGGTTATACTGCTCAAATAATTGGTTGTGGTTATGGATTAGGAACTCTTGACAATGAAGGAAAAATCACATTTGTTGTAGGGGGATGTAAAGATGGAGCAGAAGTTTATGTTGAACTACCATATCCTGGAATAAAAAGTAATTCTATCAGAATAATTTATCCAGAACAATATTTGACAGACCAACCCCGTGAAGGAGATGAACTAAGAGTTAACCCCAGAGAGGGTAGTCTTCTCTACAGATTTACTCAACCAAATTATCCAGAATATTGTCTTGATGAATCAAAAATTAATGGTATTTTAATTGGTGTTCCTGGTGACTATAACCCCAAAAGTATTGTTGGTGTTCTTGGTGTGCGAGTTAGTGTCTATGACAAAGGTAAAATAGTTTGTGAAGGTTATTCGGATGTAGCTGGTAGTATATCTTGTAAACCATTCCAATGTTTTGATAGAATTGTTGTAGATTCTGGAATGAATTAT
>JAVZHJ010000007.1:0-19054 GCA_038998365.1 Candidatus Aenigmatarchaeota archaeon
GGAAGCTTACTTCAGCAAGTATGGAAAGGAAATTTACCTTGCTGGAGATGGGGCTTTGAAGGATGAAAATGGTTTGATTAGAATAACTGGAAGGATAGATGATGTTCTTAAAGTTGCTGGTCATCGCTTATCGAATGCCGAAATTGAAGATGTGATTAATCAACATGAAGCTGTTGTTGAGTCTGCTGTAGTTGGCTTGCCAGATGAAATTAAAGGTGAAGTTCCTATAGCTTTTGTTGTTTTGAAAGTAGGTTTTGAAGCAAGTGAAAAGCTTTCTTCTGAGCTGGTAGAGCTTGTGGCAAAGAAAATTGGACCAATAGCAAAGCCTGCAAAAATAGTTTATGTGCAAGATTTGCCAAAGACAAGAAGTGGTAAGATAATGAGGAGAATAATAAAAAATTTGATTAAGAAGGAAGAGCCTGGAGATGTTTCCACTTTAGCAAATCCGGAGAGCGTGGAAAAGTTGAAAGAGGTTTGTGAATCTCTATAAGCTTTAAATTCTTTCTTTCTAAAAATTATTTAGTGAGCGAGATGGGTGAGCGACTTCTCTTATAAGCTTAAAGTCTTCTTTCTCTATATTACAATTTATCGAGGGAGTTATTCATGAGTCTGAAGAAAATAGAGAAGAAGTGGCAGACTGAGTGGGAAAAGTCTAAGATTTTCGAAGCAGACGTTGATCCAAGCAAGCAAAAATTCTTCACTTCGATAATCATACCTTATGTGAATGCTGATTTGCACATAGGGCATGCCTTCACTTACAGCAGGATTGATGCTTATTCCAGATTCAAAAGAATGCAAGGGTTTAATGTTCTGCTTGCCATGGGATTTCATGCAACAGGCGAGCCTATATTGGGCTCAATAGAGAGAATTAAGGCTGGCGACCAAACACAGATTGAGACTTTCCATTCATTTGGCGCTACTGATAAAGATTTAAAGAATTTTGTGGAAAAAGGACCAGAGTTTGCAGCAAAATTCTGGATGAAGAAAATAGAAAAAACTTCAAGGCTATTTGGACTTTCTGTTGACTGGAGAAGAAAATTCATCACCGCAATAGACCCTTGTTTCAATCGTTTCATCGAATGGCAATACAACACTTTGAGAAAAAAAGGATATGTTGTCCAAGGCACTCACCCTGTTATTTGGTGCCCAAAATGTCAATCGCCAACAGGAGATCATGACAGGCTCAAAGGTGAAGGAGAAAGTCCGATAGATTATATATTGATAAAATTCAAGCTAGATTCTGGAGAAATTTTGCCATGTGGTACTTTAAGGCCAGAAACCACTTATGGTGTGACAAACATTTGGATAAATCCTGAAGTTGAATATGTTTGGGTCAAAGTTGATTCTGAAACTTGGCTACTAAGCAGAGAAGCTGCTGAAAAACTTAAAGATCAATTGAAAAAAGTTGAAGTTTTGAATAGCATAAAAGGCTCAGAGCTTGTCGGTAGGTATGTGGAAAATCCTGTGACAAAAGATAATGTCATAATTTTGCCTGCAAGTTTTGTTGATCCTGATGCTGCCACTGGAATTGTAATGTCTGTTCCTTCTCACGCTCCTTATGACTGGATTGGTTTATATGATTTACAGAGGAATCCTGAAGAAGTGAAGAAGTATGGAATTGACCCAAAAGTTGTGCTTGAGATAAAGCCTATATCACTCATAAAAACTCCTGAGCTTGGCGACCATCCCGGAATAGAGTTTTGCGAAAAGCTTGGAGTGAAAGACCAAAATGATAAGGAAAAATTAGAAGAGGCTACATCTCAAGTCTACAAGAAGGAGTTTCATCTCGGCATTCTGAAAGAAAATTGTGGCGAGTATTCTGGAATGAAAGTTTCTGAATGTAAAGAAAAACTTTCAAGAGATTTTATTGAAAGGGGAATAGCTGATGTCATGTGGGAGTCAACAGGCTTGGTGATTTGTAGATGCGGAACAAAAAATCATGTGAAGATTTTAGAAAACCAGTGGTTCTTGAAATTTTCAGATGAAGAGTGGAAAGAAAAAGTTAGGCAATGCATAAAATCTATGAAGTTTTATCCAGAAGAAATAAGGAGCCAATTTTTGAACACTGTAGATTGGCTGAAAGATAAAGCTTGTACTAGAAAAACAGGCTTGGGGACGCCTTTACCTTGGGATAAAAGCTGGAAGATTGAAACCCTTTCAGACAGCGTAATTTACATGGCTTACTACACTATAGCAAAAGTGATAAATGAAAAGAAAGTTTCTGCCAAAAAGCTGACAGACGAAGTTTTTGATTATGTTTTGCTTGGAGAAGGAAATTTGGAAGAAGTTAGCAAAAATTCTGGTTTGGAAAAAGAAATTATAGAAGAAATGAGGAGAGAGTTTGAATATTTTTATCCAGTTGACTTAAGAAATTCTGGTAAAGATCTTGTTCAAAATCATTTGACATTCTATCTTTTCCATCATGTTGCTATTTGGGATGATCGAAAGTATTGGCCTAAGGCTATTGGTGTCAATGGTTTTGTTAATGTTAGTGGTACAAAGATGAGTAAGTCTAAAGGGAACATAATACCTTTGAGAGATTTGATGAAGAAAGTTGGGAGTGATTTGGTTAGGATAAACATCATAGCTTCTGCTGAAAACTTAGACGATGCTGATTGGAGAGATGAAACCGTTGCAACATATGCTTCAAGAATTAAATTCATCTCTAAGCTTATCAAAAATTTGAAGAAAGCTAAAAGAGAGGAAGTGAAAAAAATTGATTTATTGTTACAAAGCAAAGTTCAGCAGATTGTGAAGAAAACTACTGAAGCTTATGAAGAGCTTAAGTTCAGAACAGCTGTTCAAGTTGCCCTTTTTGATTTCGTTAATGATTTGAAAGAATATTTGGAAAAATGTGGTGGAATCAAGAATTGCAACAAGCAAATAATTTCAGATGCTGTTAGCAATATGGTGAAGCTGCTTGCCCCCATTTTGCCTCACATGTCTGAAGAGTGGTGGCATGAGTTTGGAAATGAGGGTTTTGTTTGTTTAGCAAAATGGCCTGAATTTGATGAAGGTAAAATTGATAAGAGCGTTGTTGAACTTGAGCAAAATTTCTGTAAGCTGATGGAAGACATTGCTCAAGTGAAAAAGCTTGCTGGGGAAAAAGATAAAGCTTACTTTTATTTTGTAACTGATAAAGAGCTGGAATACTTTAAAGAAAACATCAAATACTTGAAGAAGAAATTCGGGTTCAAGAAGATTTTTGGTTTCAAGGCTTCTGATGAAAAGATATATGACCCACAAAACAAGGCATCAAAAGCAAAGTACGGTAAACCTGGAATTTATCTGGAATGATCAAGCAACAATTAAAGTAGTTTCTATCGCTGCAGCTATCACAAGCAAAGCAAAAGCTGCTAACATCATCTCAATACTATCTCTTAAAATGAAGCTAAATTTTTCCGTTCTCCTTTTTGTGAAGGCAACGGAAGCCAAACCACCTGCAATTCCCCCTATGAAGTAAGCCAAAATTTCGAGGCTTCCATGAGGGAAAAAAGTTAAAACAGCCAGAGGAATTCCTTTGAAGCCACCCAAGCTTTTCGCCGTCATGCCAATTGCAACAGAAAGAACGGAAGCATTCCAAGCCAAAATGAAGATTGCACCTGCACCGAAAAGGAAGGAAAACAAAAAAGAGAGCATGAGCACACCAGAATTATTTATTAATATTGCTGAAAAGGTCCCACCAAAAGTGGCTTTGCCCCTTATCAAATTAATTTGAGTGATTTGGTCTTGGAAGAGTTTTTGAGACCAAATTTCTGGTATCATCATGTATAGAATTGTTTGGGTCAAGACCATGCCTGTAAAGAAAGCAGTGTAGACCATGATGACATTCCTATGTCTTTGGAAGATGTTCATCTTTTTCAATTCTTCCGCTTTCTGCTCTACATTAGCTCCTTCATATCTTATGAAATCCAGCATGAAAGGCATTATAGCAAAAGTTATCAAGAAGTTGCTTAGTAAGCCTGCAGATTCACCAAAAACAAGAAAAGATAGAGCTAGGCATATTGTTGAAATTAAGCCACCTAAGATGAATACCCAAAAAGGTTGCTTAAGAGCGCTTCTAACGCTTACCAATCTTTCCAAGACCATTCTCTCTATAAAAGATTTTAATACTTTAAGATTAAATCTCTTAAGTATGAAAAAGTCTGCTTTGATTGGAGTAATTTTAGTTTTGCTCATGCTTAGCTCTACTCTTATTTATTTCATTTCTTCTCTTTTGATTCAACCGACTTTACCAACAGGCAACATAGTTGAATATGAGCTTGATGTTCAGCAAAAAAATTTGGCTTTAAGACAAGGCAAAGTTTTAATGGAATTCTTTTATGGAAAAAATTGTAATGACTGCCAAGAAAAAATTTCTGTTCTTGAGTCTATTGCAAACGATTATCCTGATAAGGTTTTTCTGGAGAAGATTTTGGTGAATGAAAGCTTGCCCAAGCTTCATTTCATAGGATTCAACATAACTGAGAATAGAATTTACCTTCAGGAGAAAATTTTAGAAGGAGAAAACATAACAGAAGAGAATGTTATGGAAGTTTTGTGTGAAATAATGCTTTATCCACCTGTGGAGTGTGCTAAGGTTTAAAGTTGGTGGTAAAATGAACGAAGAAGAGTTGTTTGAAGAAATAATAAAAAATATTATTAGATGTAATATAATCGTCTCCCTATATAAGAAGGCTACTCTTGAAGAAGTTAAGTCAAGTGTTGAAAAAGAATTGAAAGCTCGTATTCGCGATGATATTTTTTATTCTAATTTAAATTCACTTTGTGAGCTTGGGCTTATAATTAAAGAAGATGATAATTACACACTATCTGAAAAGAGTAAAGAATTATATTGGAGAGTAAAAGAGCTTAAGGATGAGGTAGATATGAAAGTAGACTTACTTTTTGATTTTGCTGAAAGACTTTCTAAGCCACCAGAATATCTTGTTTAAGGAAATAATATGAGAATTGTTGGTATAGATTTGGCTGGTAGTGAAAAGCAAGTTACAGGATTTTGTTTTATGGATGAAAATTTGAATTGTGAGACTCTTGCTTTGCATTCGGACAAAGAAATAATCGAAGAGACTCTCAAAAGAGATCCTGATATAATAAGCATAGATGCCCCTTTGAGCTTGCCAAAGGGCAGGGAAAGTCTTGAAAAAAGAGGTCCTCCTCACTTGAGAGCTTGTGACAAAGAGTTATTGAAAATGAAGATAAAATTCTTTCCAATCACTTTAGGACCAATGAGAAGCTTGACTAAGAGGGGGATAAAATTTAAGAAATTTTTTGAAAGTAAAGGCTACAAAGTGATTGAAAGTTTTCCCGGAGCAGCTCAAGATTTGCTTGGAATTCCTAGAAAACAAGCGGGTACAGAAAAATTGAGAAAAGCTTTGATGAGCTTTGGTTTTAAGGGAGATATTAAAAAGGAAAAAATAACAAGTGATGAGCTTGATGCAATAACTTGTGCGCTTGTAGGAAAGTTTTATCTAGAGAAAAATTATGTTGCCTTAGGTGATAAGAAAGAAGGTTTAATCATTCTACCAAAAGGGATAAGGCATGAGAGATTATACGATAAGAAATGATAGAGACTTTGGACATATTCCAAGAGTTAATCTTATCGATACAAGTGTTTTTATTTTGGCAAGCATTGGCAATGATTATTGCTGGAGAATAGTTGAATCTCAAGATAAGAGCGAATTAAAATTTGGTTTTGTTTATGGTGTTGAAAAGCAAGTCATAGGATGTTTGATAAATAAATATAATGGTCTTGGCTGTAGCTGGATTTATAATATCATTAAAGATAGAAATTTTGCTAGGTTAAGGCTCGAATTGGGAAGAATTAAATATAGAAAGGAGCATGGTGGCTTAGTTGATAATGATATCTTAACTCTTGTTCGTTTAAATGAAGTGAAATGTGTAATTAGTCTAGATTTTTCTCACATAATTAAAGACTATCCATCTAACAATGATAAATTCTTAACACCACTTGATTTTGTGGAAAAATTTGATTCTCAACTGGTTAAATTGGATGAAGCTTGGGAAAAATTTAAAAAAGATTTGGAAGGGGAAAAAGAGAAACTAAAGACCCAGAAATATAAGCTAGAAGATTTCCAAGACCTTTGGATAGTCAAATATTATTAACCAAACTCTTTCAACTTTTCTTCCATTTCTTTTATTTCTCTCTGAAATCTTTCTATGACTCTGGGCAAATCTTTGTCCTCAACCCTAAGAATTTCTGCTGCCTCTCTCAATATCTTTTCTTTCTTCTTCAATTCTTCCCACTCTTTCTTTGAAATCATTTTTTCTCCCTCATTTTTTTCAATTGCTTTCTGAGTTTTTTCCAATTTTCAAAAAGTTCTTTTACAGCTTCAACAACCTTTTCTTCCTTCACATTTAGCTTCTTTTCAACTTCCTTCAATATCTTTTCTTTTTCTTTCAAGTACTCAAGAGCAACTTTCCCAGCCTTAATTTCAATTCTCACCAAGCCGTCAGCAATTCTTTTTGTTTTCAAGATTTTAATTAAGCCTACTTCTTTTGTGTTATTGCCATGCAAGCCGCCACAAGCTTCCACATCAAATCCCTTTATTTCAACAATCCTAAGTTTTCTTGAAGGAATGTAGCCACCTGCATAAATTCCAAAACCGTATTTCCTTTCAGCCTCACCCCTTTCCATAATAGATTTCTTTATTGGTAAACCTTTTTGTACAATAGAATTGGCCAGATTTTCAATTTTTTCCTCTTCCTCTTCACTCAAAGCTTCAAAGTGTGTGATGTCAATTCTAGCTTTTTCTTCTGTCTTTTCTGCACCATATTGATGTACATGTGATCCCAAAACTTTTCTTGCCGCTCCGCTAATTATGTGAATTGCATCATGATGCTTCTTCAAAATTTCTCTCCTTTTCTTATCAACTCTACAATCAACAATTTCTCCTTCCTTTAAATTGCAGCTTTCGAGCTGATGAACTATGATTGAATGAATTTTAATCACATTTACAACTCTGTTCTCGCCGATGTAGCCTGCATCATGCTCTTGACCGCCAGAAGTTGGATAAAAGGCTGTTTGATCTAAAACAACAAAATTTCCAGAAACTTTCAAAACTTTTGCCTTGAAGTTGGTAACATCATCATAGTATAAAATTTTTGTTTTCGGCAAGCCAGAAACATCCAAAGCTATTCTTTCCTCTTCTTCTTTCTCGGCCATATGTCTTTCTGTAACTTTTGTGTAAAAATCTGAAGAGACTTCTATTCCAAGTTGTTCTGGTGTTATTCCCTCTGAATCATATAGCTTTATCAACTCTTCTTCTGTTGGTCTTCTTCCAGCAAAAGCTTGTACAATCCTGCTAACCCTTTCTTTAGTGGTTTTGTACCTATTAGTTTCAACTTGCAAAATCTTTTCTATTTCTTCTTTCTTTTCTTCGAGCTCTGGAAACATTTTTTTCAAATATTCTATGTGCCAATTCGCAACATCTCCTATTTTTAAATTCCATCCAAACTTGTCTATGAAGCTTAGAGATCTCCTCAAAATAACTCTCAAGTTGTAGCCACCAGCAACATTGCTGGGCAAGCCACCGTCTGCAATTGCAAAAACCAAAGCTCTTACATGATCTGCTATTGCGTACAAAGCTTGTAAAGGCTCGATTGTTTTTTGTAGTTCTTCAGGAGAAATTTTAAGTTCTTCAGCTAAAGAAGACAAGACCGGCTTGAAATTTGCAAATTCGTCAAGGTTAATTCTTCCTGAAATTTTTGAGTATTGTGTAAAAAACTTTTTATCATACTTTATCCCACAAGCCTTCTTCATTTTCTCCAAAACTGGACCAAAAGCTGCATCATAGCAAGTTGGTGTGCCTTGAGTTATCCAAGCAAACCTTTCCCAGCCAGCTCCCATATCAATTATTTTTTCTTTTGCTTCTCTGTAGCTTTCGGGTGTTCCTAGAAATTCTGTGAAGACTGCATTACCAAGCTCTATCCCTTGAACATGATATTCCAAGCTGCTTCCAAAAGCTGCATAGCCAAGCCAAGCATCTTCTATGAAGTTTATCTCTTCTGGCTTTATGCCAAAAACTTTTGTTAGCAAATCAAAATCAAGTTCTATACATTTATCCTTCCAATAACCCTTTTTACCATCAAACAAAGAAGTTTGTTGAACCATGCCAAAACATGTGAAGCTTTTTGAATTTAACCCAACATTTGGTATGTCGTTGAAGCGCAAGCATGGCTGAAGCAAAATTGTGGGGTTTGCTGGGAATTCCCAGTCAAGGCTGCCATCTTCACTAACTCGATAGAAGTTAACTATTCCTGCGATTGTGAAATAAAGGGGATACCATCTACAAACTGTAGGATAGCGGTTTAAAGCAATGTGATTGTTATCAACAAAAAATTTCTGAATTTTCTCCCAGGTTTTGAATATGTCCCAGCTTTTCTTAGTTGGTGGCTTGCCTATGAAGTCGTAAGCTCTACAAGTGGAATCATTACAACTTTCTTGTTCTTTTATTGACCAGAAATACTTTCCACATTTGTTGCATTGCTTTCTTTTGAAGCCTAGCTCGTCGAATAGCTTAACTTTCCAATATCTATCTGGATTCTTTTGAAATTCTTGTATCAATTCTTTTTTTGTTACCATAGTTTCACATTTTTTTTTTTTCAATAAGAAATTTTTGATTTTAATTAAGATATTATTATTCTTTTCTTTGTAATAATTGCATAAAACTTTCACAAGCTCAGAATCTTTTCTCATTTTTTCGATAGTTGTTTTTATATGGTGCAGTGTTCTGCTTCTCACATAATTTCCAAAATTTTGCCTTTCGTATTTTTCAACCTCATATAAAAAATTCTCTTTCCACAATTTTTTTGGATTTCCATCTAAAAGTTCAATTATAATCTTTACATGGTTGATTTTGTGTTCATTCTTATTATCATCTACGTATCTATAAATGTAATCATTTTCTAAACATTTTAGATAGTACTTTAATTTCTTTTCTGAAATTTCTGTCATATCGAATAAAAAGAAATTAAAATTTAAATTCCTAATGCCGAAAGAATTGAAGAGCTTAAGCCAGCAAAGAATAAGATGCTTGGAATCAAGAGCACACCCATGCAGTGGCTTCTCCTCACTTCTAAATAAGCACAAAGTAGGCCAATTGAAGTCGAAATTGAAAGCACGATTAGTCCAATAATTCCAGTCCAGACGAAGACCATAGCACAAATGAAGCTTATGATCGAAAAAGTTAAAGTTTTGTAATCTAATTTAACTAAGAACTTTGGTATCTGTTTGCCAAGCTGAAGGGTGAGCAAAGCCGAAATTCCTGAAACGAAGCAAATTGTTCCAATTAAAAGTAAAACATCATAAAAACTTAGCTCAGTTAAAATTTGTTGAATTGCAACACTTGATCCACTTCTTGGGTTTGAGACCAGGTAGAGAGAAATTAAGGAAAAAACTTCATTTCCAACGTTTATTCCAGAAAGTGTGACTAGGAAGCTTCTTGCATCTCCTCTTCCTCCAAGATATTGTACCATGACAGCAGCTTCTGAAATTCCAACAGCTGGTAAAAAGCCTACAAGAATTCCAGCAATCGAGCCTAAAAAAATTGATTTAAAAATTTCTTTTGTTGAAATTTTCAAAGAAAAATCTTCTTTTTGCTCCGGAATTTTTGAAGTTTCGGAAAAGCTTATTATCAAAGTGCTTAAGCCAAACATTCCAGTCAGAACAGGGAAAAGAACATGCTGCGAGGGCAAAAGTTGAGAGTTTAAAACAAGCAAACCAAAAATTCCTGAAAGCAAAATTATGAAAGTTGAAGAAATTATTTTCTTTGGCTTTCTCTCAGAAAAAATCATGAAGGCAACTACACCAATTATGGCGAAATGTATGTATGGCCTTGTGATCTTGTAGAAAGAATAAAAATAGGGTGAAAGGAAAGTTATTAAAACGAGGCCAAGAATCAAAGAGCCTATGCTGCCTATGACTGTGAGCTTAATTGCTTCGTATCCTCTTCCCTCCAAAAGAAGTCTGTGACCTGGCAAAACACTCAAAGCTGTGCCCTCTTCGGGCGCGCCGATGAAAATTGAGGGAATGAAATTGAAGAAGATTTCACTCATAGCTGTTGATACTATTAGAACTGCTAAATGGTAAGGCGATAAGTTGAAAGAAGCTGAGAAAGAAAGGAGTAGAGGCAGTAAAGTGTTTACATGCATGCTTGGCATCAAGCCTGCAAACAAACCTATTAGAATTCCTAGAATTGAAATTAAGACGAAGTCTAACATGCTACTTCAAGCTATCTAAAATTTGAATGTCTGTTGGTTTCCTTGGGATGATTTGAAGTTGACCTTTGTATTCACCAACAATTCCTGTTATTCTTACAGTCCTACCTTTTCTTAAGTCGTATCGAGTTATTCCATTGCTATTCAGCTTGTTTACCAAACTTGAGAAAATTGGGACTTCTATTCTTGAATCGCCATCTGACAAAGTCAAAAAGATATGGCCAGATGAATGAGTTCTAACATAGTAAATTTTACCAGTTGTGGAAACTAGCTTGCCGATTGAACTTGAATCTATTTTACTTATTTTTGTTTCAGAAGGAGAAATTGCTAAAGCTGAAAAATAGATGAAAGCCAAGCCTGCTGAGGAGATTAAAATACAGGTTATTAGTAAAATTTTTCTCTTGATTTCCATGTTTGAGTTTGGACAAGCAATAATTCATATAGATTTAGAACTACAAGCGTGAGTTAATTCATTCTTCTTCGGATCCTTTCTTTATGTTAAAGTAAACAATTGTGATAAACGGGCCTGAAAAAGCTAAACTTATTGTTGAAGTTATAAGATTTGTTATGTTAGAAACATATGGAACGTGTAAAATTTCTAAAACAATTCCCAAAAAGTTTATGGGAAGTGAAATTACCATAACAACTAAAGCAAGAAGAAGAGAGCCACCAAGAATAGACCAAATTTGACCTTTAGTCATATTCCAGCTCTTCTTGATACTTTCCATTAGACTTTTGTTTTCAAGTATTAAAATTGGAATAGCTATAGACAATCTCAAAGAAAAAAAGACTAGAATAACTACAAAAGGTATTAATAAGATTAAAGAAAGGACTAAGAGAATTGTAGAACTGAAAAAAATGGATAGAATGAAAACTAACAATGGAATCGAAATTATAGCAATAGAAATACCAGCAAGAATAATTAATGTTAATAGAATTTTTCCAAATTTCTTTAAAGAAGATTTAAGAGCTTCGCCAAGTTTAATTTCTTTTTTCATTCTGCTTTGATAAACTACAATAGGAAAAGCGCCCATCGCCACAATCGAAAGAATAAAACCAACAATCAAATAAACTATGATTGCACCTATAAGATAAAATAAATTTGCAACTATCCAAATCGGATTTAAATTTGATATCATAAAGCTCATTGGTAAAGCTGGTATTGCTGGAAGAAGAGCCAACAAAAATATTTTAGGGTTCTTTTTAACAAAGCTGAAAGTTTCTTCAAAAGATTTTAAACCTAAACCCATTTGTTATTACCTTAAAATAATTGGAAAAATAAAAATAAAAAGCTTGGCCCCCAGCAAAAGCAAGCAAAATTTCTTCTACACTTAACTTTGAACTATTCCCAAAACTTTTAAAGTCAAATAAACTATAACTAAAATAACAATTGTTAAGCCGATATAACCAAGAATCTTATCAAAATTCATATTGATAATTTGAAAAATTTGATTTACATAATTTTAGAACTCCTTGGGTTGTTAAAACAATTAAGCTTTGCTGAAAGCTATGTTTATTTTTTTGTCTTCAAACTCAAGAGTTTCTGAAAACTTTCCTTTTGTTTTCCCTACCACTACCGACCTAGCCCCAACTTCTTTTCCTATCAGTTTTTTGTTTTTCTCCAAAAGTTTGTTCGTCTTTTCGTCAGAGCTTAAAGTTAAATCAATTCTCTCCTTCACCACAAAACCAAACTTCTTCCTCATTTCTTGAATTTTCCTAACAAGCTCTCTCAAAAGAGCTTCGTCTAAAAGCTTTTCATCAAGCTTAGATGGAATGAAAATTTTACCTAAGTTAAAATCTGCTGCTGAAAATTCACCTTTCGGCTCTTCCTTTGCAAGCTTTATTTCCTTGCTGTTGCACATTTTAAGCAAAACTTCCTTTAAATCTTTCACAGCATTTAAGACTTTCTTTTCTTTTGAAACAACATGCACAAAAGCAATTGGCCACCTCAGTTTTAAGTTAGCTTTTTGTCTTGCAGCACTGCAAGCTTCCACAATTTGCTTAGCAACTTTCATCTCATCTTCAAGCTTCTTGTCTATCATCTTCTTATCAACTTTTGGCCAGTCTTCAATGTGAACTGAAAGTTTTCCCTTCTTCAAAGTCTTAACAACTTCTTGATAAATTTGTTCTGCTAAGAAAGGACAAATTGGGGCTAAAAGCTTTGTTAAAGTTTCCGTTACAGTTAAGCAAGTGAAGAAAGCTGCTTGTTTGTCCTCGCCATCATACAAAGGCCATACTCTGTCTCTTATCAACTTGATGTACCATCTTGAGAAATCGTTCAAGATGAAATCCAAAATTTCATTTGCAGCCTTGTGAGCATTGTGATCTTGAAAGTGTTTTGTGCAACTTTCTATCAAAGAATTCAATCTAGAAAGAATCCACTTATCTTCTTGTTTTAGACCTTTTGGCTTTCCTGCAGAAACCACATAAGTTTTGACAAAATTGAAAGTGTTTCTCACTATAACAAAAGATTTTGATATTTCTTCCATATTTTGCCAGCTGAAGTAGTAATCATTCCAAGGCTCACTTGAAAGATAGTAAAATCTTAACAAATCTCTTCCATATTTTTCTATCACCTCTTCCGTGCTCACAATATTCTGCAAGCTTTTTGACATCTTTTGGCCATGAGCATCTAGAACTAAACCATGAACCAAAACACTCTTGAAAGGAGCTTTATCAAAAGTCATCATGCTTGTTATCATCAGAGAATTCCACCAGCCTCTAAATTGATCAGAGCCTTCAAGGATAAAATCAGCGGGCCAAAGTTTTTTGAAAAGTTTTTTGTTTTTTGGAAAACCTAAAGAAGCCCAAGAAGCTACTCCAGAATCAAACCAAACATCAAGAACATCTGGGATTCTTTTCATCTTGCCTCCACACTTGCATTCCATAATTATTTCATCTATGTGTGGCCTGTGAAAGTCTTTTGGTATTCTTGGCAACTCTTCTCTTGAGCCAATAACTTTAATGCTTCCACATTTTTCACAAATCCATATAGGCAATGGAATTCCCCAATATCTTTGCCTTGAAATTGGCCAATCTCCCAAGCTTTCTAACCAGTTTTGGAATCTTTGACTAGCCCAGCTTGGATTCCATTTTATCTTTTTGTTCTCTTCTATCAGCTTGTTTCTAATTGCAGTGACTCTGAAAAACCATTGAGGAACAGAAATTTGGAGTAAAGGTGTGTCGCAGCGCCAACAAATTGGATAATCGTGTTCAATAGTTTCTTCGTGGAGCAGCAAACCTTTTGCCCTAAGCTCTTGCAATATCAGCTTGTCAGCATCTTTGACAAACATGCCAGCATATTTTCCGCAGCTCTCATCAAAAGTTCCATCAATTTTTACAGGAGAGATGGCTGGTAATCCTGTCTCTAAACCAACTTTATAGTCTTCTTCTCCATGGCCTGGAGCAGTATGAACTAAGCCGGTGCCTTCTTCCAAGCTCACAAACTGATCGGAAAGAACTACGCGGTGAGCATTTGTTAACACTTGCTGAAACTTGAATTCATCTGCAAAGGGGTGCTCATACTTCAAATTCTCAAGCTCTCTTCCAAGCTTTGTTTCCAAGATCTTGTAATCTTTTATCCCAACCTTTTTCATCACTTCTTCTAGAAGTTGCTTGGCTAAGATTAAAATTTCTCCATTAACTTGAACTCTCACATATTCTGCGTCTGGTTTTGCCATCACACCAGTGTTAGCAGGCAAAGTCCATGGTGTGGTTGTCCAAATAACAAGATATTCATTTGGTTTGCTTTTGAGTTTGAATTTAACATAAATAGAAGGATCTTTCAGCTTTGTGTACTCTATTTCATTGTAAGCCACAACAGTCTCGCATCTTGGGCAAACATGAACAGGATAATTTCCCTTGTATAAAAAACCTTTCTCAAAAGCTTTCTTGAAGGTAAACCAAGCTCCTTCTATGTAGTCGTTTGCCAAAGTCAAGTAAGGATTATTCCAATCCATCCAAACCCCAAGGTTTTCAAACTGTTTTCCCATTACTGCTATGTATTTGGTTGCAAATTCTCTACACTTTTGAATGAACTTAGCAACACCGTAGTTCTCTATGTCTTTCTTGCTCTTGAAGCCAAGCTCTTTTTCTATTTTGTTCTCTATTGGAACTCCATGTGTGTCATAGCCTGGTTGATCCCAGACATTGAAGCCAAACATCCTGAAGAATCTCAAGTAGCAATCTTTTATAACCTTGTTCATTGCAGTGCCAACATGAATGCTACCAGTAGCATAAGGTGGACCATCTAAGAAATAAAATTTCCTCGCATTTTTCCTTCGAGCTTTAACCTTCTCGTAAACCTTATTCTTCTTCCAGAATTGCATTATTTTTTCTTCTTGCTCTTTAAGTGAAGCTTGTTTGACCATAAATTCATTTTTGGAATTCAGGCTAAATAAAACTTTAGAATTAGATCCGAGTATCGCCCTTCATTTTTCTCCTTAATTTAATTTCAAGAAATAACTACTTAAAGTTTTTCTTGAAAACAATATTCTATGAAGCCTGCAATTATCCATGGGGCATTAGTTGTAAATGGAGAGCTAGGCATTCACACTAAAAACAGAGTAGAGAAAGCTATTGAGCTGTTTGAAAATGGGGAAGTAGACTGCCTTATACCTACTGGCAAATTTGAAGCTCGCCCCATGGCTAAATTTTTGATTGAAGAAGGAATTCCAAGGAGTGCTATCTTAATAGAAGATAAATCTAGGAACACGATAGAAAATTTGTATTTTTCGAGAGAAAGATTCTTGAAGCGGCTTTATTGTGAAGAGGTAAAATGTGTGACAAACTGTTTTCATCGCCCGAGAGTAGAATATGATGCTAAAATTATTTTAAAGGGATATAAGGTTGATGTTGTAAGCTCAATTGATGAAAGAATTGAAAGTGAAATTGAAAGAGATATAAAATTGGAAAGAATTAAAATGATAAAAGATAAAGCTACTCTTGAATTGTTATACTACTTATATTGGCCTGAAAAGTTAAAAGAAATTTACGGAAGAACACAAGAATTATTAAAACCATATTCCACATTCTTGAACAATTATATATAGACGGTACAGATCAAATCCCTACTGATTTTAAAAATAAAAAACAAAATAGAAGTATGAAATTCCAGCCACCAAAAGGCATGAGAGATTTTGGAACAGAAGAAATGGTTATTCGTGAGTATGTAATTCAAACAATCAAGAAAATTTTTGAAGCTTATGGCTTTGAAACAATAGAAACTCCTGCTTTGGAAGACTTGGTGCTTTTAACAGCAAAAAGTGGAGAAGATGTTGCCAAGCAGATTTTTAGAATAGAAAGTGAGAAAGAAAGGAAGCTTGGATTAAGGTTTGATTTGACTGTACCATTAGCAAGATTTTTGACTAATAATCCTCAGTTGCCGAAGCCGTTTAAGAGATATGCTATTGCTCCTGTTTGGCGCTATGAGGAGCCACAAGCTGGAAGGCTTAGGCAATTCTACCAAGCTGATGTTGATATTTGTGGCTCAAGCAGCATGGAAGCTGATGTTGAATGCATAGCTTGCGCAGTAGCTTGTTTGAAAGCTTTGGGATTCAAGGATTTGAGAATTAGAATAAACAACAGGAAAGTTTTAGAAGCTCTTGTTGAAATCTTGAAAGAAAAAATTCCTGAAGAAGTTAAAATTGAATTTGGCAGCTTAGAAGTTTTAAGAGCTATAGACAAGCTTGGAAAGATTGGAGCTAATGGTGTGAAAGAAGAGTTGAAAAAAATTGGTTTACCTAGAAAGCAAATAGAAGAGTTGCTCGAAATTGTATCGATTGAAGGAAAATATGAACAAGTCTTGGAAAAAGCTGAAGAATTGGTGAAGAGAAAGCAGAAAGGAAGAGAGGGCATTGAAGAGTTGAAGCAAATATATGAAATTTCAAAATTTTATGGAATATCTGAGCTGCTCGTTCTTGATTTAAGCTTGGCAAGAGGCTTGGATTATTACACTGGGCCCATATTTGAAATTGAAGTTAAGGGTGAAAAAATTGGTTCTTTGGCTGGAGGTGGGAGATATGATGAGCTTGTTGAGCTTTATGGTGGTAAGCCAACCCCAGCTACAGGAATTTCTTTAGGAATAGAAAGGATCATAGAAATTTTGAAAAAGGAAAAAAGAATAGAACTTCCAAAAACAAAAGTTAAAGTTTTTGTTGCAAATGTTGAAAAAAGCTTGAAAAAAGAGGCTGTAGAAATTGCTGAGAAGTTTAGAAAAGCTGGAATTTCTACTCAAGTGGATTTGATGAACAGAAGCTTGACCAAGCAACTTGAATACGCTGATTCTTTGGGAATACCTTTTGTTGTTATAGTTGGGAAAAAAGAGGTGGAGAAAAAGAAGTTTAAGCTTAAAGACATGAAGAAGAAAATTGAAAAAGAGCTTGAACTAGAAGAAATAATAAAGGAGGTGGAAAGGTTTATTTAGAATTGGGCCTAAATGAAGTCATCAAGCAATTATTCTTTCTCCTGAATAAATGCTTTCTTCTATCACACTTCCGCAATCGCCACATATTAGGCCTTCATTATTTCTTTTGAGCTTGTTGCTGCCACACTCTGGACATGACTTCATTTAAATCCCTGTTTAGAAGAAGTAAATTTACTTTTAAATGTTTTATTATTCTCAAAATGTTATTTTTGTGTTGATATTTTTGTTGTGAGTTAAAGGTGAAGAATTGAACATAAGAGTTTAAAAGATTGAAAAAGAAGAATTATAGATTTAAAATGAATAAAAGACAAGGTTAAAATATGGTAACAAAAATTGTTCCGGATACAAGCGTGATAATTCACGGGAATTTAGCTCAAATGCTCGAAAAAGATGAGCTTAAAGAGATTGAGTTAGTGATACCTCTAGCTGTTTTAGATGAATTGCAAGCACAAGCCTCGAAAGGAAGAGATGTTGGTTTTGTCGGTCTTGATGAATTGAAGAAAATAAGGAAGTTATGTGAAGAGAAGAAGATAAAGATAAAGTTTGCTGGAGAAAGGCCGAGCCTGGAAGAAATAAAACTTGCAAAATCAGGGAGAATAGATGCCTTGATTAGAGATGTGGCAAAAGCTGAAAATGGCAAGTTGCTTACTGCTGACTATGTTCAAGCTTTGGTTGCTGAAGCTGAAGGAATTCCTGTTGAATACATAGCACAAGAAGTGAAAACTACTGGCCTGAAGTTTGAGAAATATTTCACTTCTGACACGCTTAGCGTGCATTTGAAAGAAGGTGTAGCGCCGCTTGTGAAAAGAGGGAAGCCCGGAAAGTTCGAGCTTGTAAAAGTTGGCGAAGAAAAGCTTTCTGTCGAAGAGATAGAAGAGATGATAAAAGAAATTTTGGAAGCAGCTAGGGTAAGCGAAGAAGGACATGTTGAAATAGCTCGATCTGGAGCAATGGTCTTGCAGCTTGGCGACTATAGAATAGCAATAGCAAGGCCGCCCTTTTCTGATGGTCTTGAGTTGACAATCGTTAGACCAATAATCAAACTAAAGCTTGAAGACTACAAACTTTCTGAAAAGTTGATGAAGAGGTTGAAAGAAAAGGCAGAAGGAATTTTAATTGCTGGGCCACCAGGAAGCGGAAAGACAACTTTTGCCTCTTCAATAGCAGAATTTTACAAAGAACAAGGAAAAATTGTGAAGACCTTGGAATCACCAAAAGATTTGCAAGTTGGTCCTGAGATCACTCAATATGGGCCTTTGGAAGGAGATTTTGAAAAGACTGCTGACATCTTGCTTTTGGTGAGACCAGACTATTCGATTTATGATGAAGTTAGGAAGACAAAAGACTTTGAGATATTTTCTGACATGCGTTTAGCTGGAGTGGGAATGATAGGCGTAGTCCATGCAAGCAATGCGATAGATGCAATTCAAAGATTTATAATGAGAACTGAGCTTGGTATGATTCCCCACATTATTGACACTGTGATTTTCATAAAAGAAGGTGAAGTAAAAAAAGTTTATGAGTTGAACTTGACCGTAAGAGTGCCAACAGGCATGACAGAAGCTGACTTAGCTAGACCACTAGTTGAAATAAGAGATTTTGAGACAGGTAAGCTTGAGTATGAAATTTACACTTTTGGTGAAGAGAATATTGTGGTTCCTGTCGTGGCGCAAGAAGCTTCGCCGATGAAAAAATTGGCTGCTGAAAGAATAAGGCAAGAAATAGAAAGGTTTGACCCAAGAGCTCAAGTTGAACTTGTTTCTGACACTAAAGCAATAGTGAGAGTTGATAATGATGTTATAGCAAGGCTGATTGGAAAAGAAGGTAACACCATTTCAGCAATAGAGAAAAAGCTTGGCTTGCACATAGAAGTTGAGCCAAGAGTTCCTGCGATAGGAAAAGAAGTTGAATTTGAAATCAATGAAAGTGGGAATAGCATAGAGTTTAGATTCAATAAAAAGCTTATTGGAAAAGTTGCCAATTTTTATGTTGAAGATGAATTTCTATTTTCCGCTACTGTAGGCAAAAAGGCAAACATAAAAGTTAACAAAGCTTCAGAAATTGGAAAAGAGCTTGTAAGAGCTTTGGTGAACAGGAAGAAGATTAAGGTTTTGATTTAGCTTCTTCTTCAATAAATTTTTTGTAATTTGAAATAAGGATGTGTGAAATTTCCGGATTTTTACTTATTTTTTCATAATCATCTAAAAGATTTTTTAATTTGTACCTTGAAGCTTCTGGTAAAAGAGGATTTTCAAGTAGTTGTACTGCTCTTTCAAGATAAGTTAAAAGAAGACCACTTCTTTTATAAAAAGCCGAAACTGCGCCTAAAGCATAAATGTTGCTTGCAGAATCTAACTTACCTTCTTTAGTCTCCTTTTCAGCTTTTTTTAATTC
>JAVZHJ010000008.1:0-18388 GCA_038998365.1 Candidatus Aenigmatarchaeota archaeon
AAATTCAGAAATTCCAACTTTTTTTGCTCTCGGATCGGTGAAATCCACGTAAACAACATTCTCTTTGCTAAGTTTCTTCTCAAAAAGCTCTTTTATGAGTTGAAACATGAAGTAAGTTTTCCCCGCTCTTCTTGGTCCTATTATTGAAACTATATGATTGTTCATCCAAACTTTTAAATCCCTTTTGACTATGTTTTGTGGCAATTCTCTCTCTTTCCACTCCAACAAAACCTCTCTCAACATAAAAGAAATATAGGAAACAAAAATATATATTTTTTGTTTCCTGCAGGGAAATGAAAAAAAGTGCTTACCAAAGGTTTGCTATGCTTACTCCACTGATCACATTTGCTATGTCTCTTGTTATTCTCTTTTTTACAATTTTTAGATTTTCTTTTTCGACAATTTTCTCTTCTCTAAATTTCTTCAAAACATCTTCTTCTCTTTCCAATATCGCCATTTTTATTTCTTCTATTCCCATATTCCAAAAATTCTTTTTTATATTGAAATCTTTATACTTTAAGTTCAAAGATTTGAATAATCTTTATACTGTAAGTTAAAAAGAAAATTGATTAATCTCTTTTTTAACTCACCCTCGTCTCTAGAATATTCATAAAAAGGACAAGATTTACATATTTCCAACATTTGCCCAATTCCTATTTCTAACGTCCGTCTTCGCCCAATTCCTTTTAGCTTAGAATTCAAGTCTTCCAAAAGATTTCTTAGTCTGTATTGCTCCGATATACAATTATTCAATCCAAAATTGAACTACATCCTATTACACTACATGATAGGAAAGATTATTTAAAAAGTTTCCTGTTATCGGGAAACTTTTAGAAAAAGCAAATTTACAGTTTGTGGATGCATAAATTATTTAAATATTTTTGTCCTTTAAATCATCCTTTTGTCATACTTCTTTATTATCCAATGTATGGTCGGCAGAACAAGAGGAAGCATGAAGCCTGCAATAGCTTCAGCATATGCACACAAAGGTTCTACATCCAGCCAACCCAAACTCGCAGTTTCAAGTGTGAGTGATAGAGCTAGTGTAGTCACAAATATCTCTTCACCTTCTGGTCCACTGTACGGCTCTCTCAAAAAGTCATACAATCTCTTCTTATAACTTTTTCCCTCCATAATTTAACTGAATTTTTTTAAAATTATATAAGCCTTTCTACTCCAAAAAACCTTGTTACTAAAGAGTAAACTTTTTCAAAGGATTTGAAAGTGAATAGTGTAAGGCTTACCAAAGCCTTGCTATGCTAAGAATAACCTAACTTAGCTACACTTCATTTTTCTTCCAAAAGAAATTTCCATATTTGTTTTTTAAAGATATTTTTTCATCACCAAATTGTCATTTAATCTAGCCAACTCTCAATACCCTTTTATACTCAAGCCCAAACCTCTCTTTCATGACCCTCTTCATAATTTCTTCAGATTCGGTGAAATTTCTGCTCCACAAGTCTTCATACTCTTTAACATAGGCTTTTAGATCTAATGACCTTGTTTTTGCTTCATTTTCAAGCCTAGTCTTAGGAACATCATACATCTTTATCGGAAAAACCCAAACTTTTTTGCAAGCCTCTCTCCCAAATTCTCTTTCGAATCTATCCATGAAATCTTCTAAAGATTTTGGATTTGGGTTGTAGAGGAATGGATAAGCGTCTATTCCAGCTTCAATAAATTTTCCAAAAGAATAAAACTGCTCTTCAAACAATTCTTCTGGAGCTCTGGTATTTTCAACAAAATTCCGAGGATCAGTGCCCTTAAAGCTTGCAAGAAGACTGAAATTCCCATATCCAGCAATTTCTTCCAAAAGATTTTCCTCTATCTCCCCATTTTTTGCTAGCTCATCAATGAAGTGGCCTGTAGTTAAATTTGTATCACTTTGAACATGAACCTCTTTGCTTAACCCATAATCTTCCAGTTTTTCCAACAAATTAAGCCATTGCTCAGGAACAAGGGTGGGCTCACCACCGCTAGGCCTAATCCTGTTGTTCATATCAGTTCTATTCCTAAGAAAAGCTTGAAGAATCTCTTCAATTGAAAAAAATCTGGAGTTGGAATCTTCAATTCCGTTCTTGTTGACATCATCAACATAGCAATAAGGACAATGGAGGTTGCATCCTTTTATTTGATAAATGAAAACCCTGTTGTATTTCTTCAATTCTTTGCTCAATCCCGCTGTGTTTTTTAGTCTATACAGAGCCCAAGATGGCATATCAAATCGCTCTACCATAGATTGCATTATTCTTTCCTCGTTAGACCAGTCGAAGTTTGGATCTTCCCAAGCAGGTACATCAACTTTTGTCCTGAAGAACTGCTCAATCAAAGATGTCTTTTTTTCTATGTCTTTTTGCTGTACCGTGCCTTCAAAATTCGACAAGAGAATTTTAAGATCTCCATCTTCCTTTTTCATCACACCTTTTCTTAACCTATAAAGATTATCAAATTGCATAAATAGTATGTAGACTTAATCTTTAAATCCTTTAATCGTCTGGCAAAATTATTTATTTTTTATGAAATCCCAAAACCCTAAACAAATTAATACCTCCTCTTCCAATTTATTTATGGAGTGTGAAACTTTTGTACTCCCAGGAAATCTTGTCACTACTAAAAAGTAAAAGAATTTCTGTTGGCGATAGGGTAAGGATTACCAAAGGCAAAGCCAGCTATGAAGGCTTGCTCATGCCCAGGATAGCCTTAGGCGACCCTTCAGTTATTGTGCTAAAGCTTGACAATGGCTACAATGTTGGAATAAAATTCGAGAAAGGGGTGCAGCTCAAGCTCCTTAAAAAAGGAAAGCCAATAAAGTTCAAGCCGGCTAGCTTTAAGCCAAGAATCGATAAAGCTAAGCCAACCGTTTCTATCCTAGGCTGTGGCGGCACAATAGCCTCGAGAGTCGAATACACTACCGGAGCAGTCTTCCCTGCTTTTTCTCCTGCTGACTTGCTTCTTGCTTTTCCCGAAATTGGAGAAATAGCCAACATCAAGGCAAGAAAGCTTTTTGATCTTTTTTCAGAAGACATGACACCAAGCCACTGGCAGCTTATAGCAAGAGAAGTTGAAAAGGAAGTGAAAGCAGGTTGCGAAGGAGTTGTTTTGATGCATGGCACTGACACACTACACTACACCTCAGCAGCCTTAAGCTTCATGCTTCAGGATTTGCCTATCCCTGTAGTTCTTGTGGGAGCTCAAAGGAGCAGCGATAGAGGGAGCAGCGACAATGCCATGAACTTGCTTTGCTCTGTTTTGGCAGCAGGAAAAAGCGAAGTAGCAGAAGTTTCTGTTTGTATGCACGCAAGCATGAACGATGACTTCTGCTTCTTGCATCAAGGCACTAAAGTTAGGAAGCTGCATACAAGCAGGAGAGATGCTTTCCAGTCTGTTAACGCTTTGCCCTTTGCAAAAATTTGGTACCAAGAGAGAAGGATAGAATATTTGAGGCAAGATTTCAAGAAAAGAGAAAAAAGGAGCTTGAAAGTTGACGACAAGCTAAATCCAAATGTTGGCTTGATCCAAATTTATCCTGGCATAAAGCCTGAATTCATCGAAAGTTTGGCAAATCACTTTGAAGGCATAGTCTTGGCTGGAACAGGCTTGGGCCATGTTCCAACAAATCCAAACAATGATAAGTTTGCCAAGAGCTTGTTGCCTGCTATCAAAAGCTTGATTTCTTCAGGAATTCCTGTTGTTATTGCGCCGCAAACAATTTTTGGCAGGCTCAACTTGAATGTTTATTCGGCTGGCAGGCTTTTGGATGAGGCTGGTGCAATAGGAAATGGCTGCGACTGGCTTCCTGAAGTTGCTTTTGTTAAGCTTGCTTGGGTTTTGGGTCATACAAAAGATATGAAGAAAGTTAAAGAAATGATGCTCACGAATTATGCTGGTGAGATTTCAAAGAGGGTTGAAAAATGATTGAAAAGATAAACTACAAGAAAATTGGTTTGAAGGTTGGGCTGGAAATCCATCAGCAGCTTGATGTAAGAGAAAAACTTTTTTGTTCATGCTTAACAACAATGCAAGAAAAAGAACCAATAGCAGTAATAATGAGAAAGCAACACCCTGTTGCAAGCGAGCTTGGGGAAATTGACATAGCAGCTCAGCATGAATATTTGCGAGATAGAACTTTTTTCTACCAAGTTTTCAAGAACGAAAGTTGCTTGGTCGAGCTGGATGAAGAGCCACCTCATGATATCAACCCAGAAGCTTTGCAAGTTGCTCTACAAATTGCTTTGTTGCTGAACTGCCAAATTCCAGAAGAAATTGAGGTTATGAGAAAGACTGTGATAGACGGAAGCAACCCCACAAGCTTTCAAAGAACCATGATAGTTGGAATGAACGGCTTCTTGAAGTATAAGGGCAAGAGAATTGAAATAAAAAACGTAAGCTTGGAAGAAGATGCTGCTGCAATTGTTTCAGAAGAAAAAGGCAAAGTAACTTACCGCCTCAACAGGCTTGGAATTCCGCTTGTTGAAATTTCCACAGGGATAATTCAAGGCTTCAGCCCGGAAGAAATAGAAGACATAGCTTACCAGATTGGAATGATTTGCCGCTCAACCGGCAAGACAAAGCGAGGAATTGGAGCAATAAGGCAAGACTTGAACATTTCAATCAAGGGTTGCGAGAGAAGCGAAATCAAAGGAGTGCAAGAGCTTGGCTTGCTCTCAAAAGTTATAGAAAATGAGGTCAAGAGGCAGCTTTCTTTGCTTGCCATGAAAAACGAGCTCAGAAAAAAGGGTGTGAAGAAGATAAATTTCAAGCCAGTTGATGTCAGCAACTTCCTAAAAGATAGTAATTGTAGGATATTGCGGGCTATAGTTGAAACTGGAGGAAAAGTTTTTGCTTTAAGGCTTCCAGGTTTTGCTGGCTATCTGAAAAGAGAAATTTTCCCAGGCAAGACTTTTGGAAAAGAGCTTGCCGAGTTTGTCCAAATTTTTGGTTTGGAAGGAATAATTCATTCAGATGAAGATTTGTCTAAGTACAAAGTGGAAGCTGATTTCAAGAAGATAAGAGAATTTTTAAAAGCTAAAGAGCAAGATGCGATAATTCTTGTTGGTGAGCCAAAAACAGAAGGAAAAGTTTCGGAAGAGCTTTTGAAGAAAATAAACAGAATTTCGGAAGTTGGTTCTGAGAAAGAAACTAGAGCTGCAGACGAGCAAGGCATCACAAGATTTACTCGACCTTTGCCTGGAGCTGCAAGGCTTTATCCTGAGACTGATGTAAAGCCTGTGTTGCTGACAAAAGAATTTTTGGAGAAGATGAAGAAAGAGCTTCCAGAGCCTTGGACCAAAAAGTACGAGAGATTCAAGAAGCAGTACAAGCTTTCAGACGAGCTTGCAAAGCCTTTGCTCGAGTCAAAATACTTCGAGCTGTTTGAAGAAATTTTGAAAAAACACAAAGTTGCTCCTGCTATAGTTGCAAACACTTTTGTCAACACGCTTAAAGATTTGCATCGAAGGGAGAAAGTTGAAGTTGAAAGGATTACAGAAAAGCATTTCTTCGAGCTGTTTGAAGCTTTAGAGAAAAAAGAAATAGTGAAAGAAGCTATACCAGAAATTTTGAAGTATTTAGCAAGCTATCCTGGCGAAAGCGTGGAAAATGTGATAAGAGAGCTCAACTTAAGGCCGATAAGCTTGAATGAGCTGAAGAAGATAGTTGAAGAAGTTTTGGCCCAGCCTGGCTTGAGCTATGAGAAAGCTGTTGGAATTGTGATGAGTCAAGTTAGGGGGAGAATAGAAGCTCAAGTTGTGATGGAAACTGTGAAAAAGCTCATGAAGAAATAATTTTCCTTCTCTCTTTTGCAACAATCTTGCTCGCTTTCTTCACATCTTTCGGAAATTCTTTCCCTCTTGTGATGAAGTGCTTCTCAACTTTTTTCGGCTCAAGTCTCTCAACAACAAAAGCTTCAGCTTTCTTCAAATCAAAATCTTTGCAAGAGAAGATGTCAACAGAAGCGAAAGCTTGCTTCACGAAAGTGTGAATGCTTATGTGGCTTTCTGCGATCAAAACAAAAGCTGAGATGCCGCCAGCGTCAAAAGAATTTGGATTTCCCGGATATTCTACAACTTGGGCAGGAGCAATTTTCCTCATTTCAATTACATCTGCAAGCTCTTCGAGAAAGCTGAGTATGAAATTTTTGTCAGAAAGTTTTTTTCTGTTGCATTGATATAAGTCTAAAGTTAAATGCGGACCAAACATCTCTTTCTATGACCTCTTTGAAATATGATAATAATATTTTGCGCTTCTTCTATTTAAATTTTTTTACCAAAAAGAAAATTTTCTCTCGCTTCTTCAACTTCAACTTCAACAAATTTTCCAAAAATTTCTTCTCTTGTTTTCAAAACAATCGGCTTGTAAGCAAAATTTCTTGCAACAAAGCTTCCTTTCTTGCCAATTTCATCAACCAAAGCTTCACCTTTCCAACCAATCCAAAGCTTGTTCTTCTCAAAAGAAATTTTCTTTATCAGCTTGCTAAGCTCCAAGCTTCTCTCACTTATTGTTTTAGCATTAAGCTGCTTCATTTTGGCAGCTTCTGTTCTTGGTCTTGCTCCAAATTTCGACAAATTAACAACATCAGGCTTAACTTTTTCCAAAATTTTTTTCGTGGCTAAAAAATCTTTTTCTGTTTCAGAAGGAAAGCCTGCTATGATGTCTGTGCTTAAAGTAAGTTTAGGAAAAGCTTTCCTGAATTTTTTCACAATCTCAACAAAATCTTTTGCTTTGTAGCCTCTTTTCATGAGCTTTAACACCTTATCGCTTCCAGATTGCAAAGGCAAGTGCAAGAATTTGAAGACCTTCTCATCTTGATAAGCTTCTATAAGCTTGTTCAAAATTTTCTTAGCATGCAAGGGATTTGCCATGCCAACTCTAACAAAAAACTTTCCTTCTAGCTTACAAATTTCTATCAAAAGCTCAGCCAAATTTGTTCCAATGTCAAAGCCATAACATCCGCAATCCAAGCTTGTAAGCCAAATTTCTCTGCAGCCATCTGCCAAAGCCTTTTTCACTTCTTCAACTATTCCTTCCAAAGGATAGCTTAATAGCTTGCTCCTATAAGGCTCGTAGCAATAGCTACAATTTGAAGTGCAGCCTCGAGCTATTTGCACTATTGCAACAAAAGGATTTCTCCTACATCTCGGCAATCCAAGCTTAGGCTTTTTTGAATCTTGAATTAAAACAACTCTTTCCCCTCGCAAAGCAGCATTTGCCGCATCAACTATTCTTTCCACATTCTCAGGAGCAATCAAAGAAGCTTTTGGGTTTATTTTTTCTATAAGCTTGCTATCAGTCTTTGCCATGCAGCCAGCAACTATCAAAGGCTTTTTCAACTTGATCAATTCTTTGAGCTTGTGAAGCATCTTGTTAAAAGTTTGTTGTTTAACAACGCAAGTGAAAATCACGTTCAGCTCAGATTCTTTTTCATTTCTTGCTAGCTCAAAACCAGCTTGCTTCAAAAGACCACAAGCTATTTCAAAGTCAGCAAAACTTGATGAGCAGCCATAAGCTTCAAGGTAAACTTTTGCCATCTTCCCTACTTTTTCTTTTTCTTGCTAGACTTTATTATCTCTTGGAAATGCTCGTAAACTTTATCAGGATTCCTTATTCCCTTCAGCACGATTTCATCCTTAAAGCCGGAAATCTTAACAGTGCCAAACTTAAGCATTCTTCCGAGTAGAGTCTTGTGTATTGTTGTGCCGGCTATTTGATCATAAGGTATGGAAACCTTTTTCTTTGATAAAATCCCTTCAATCATGGTGACATTGTCTTCTTCCAGCAAATAGTAACGATAAATCCTAACAAATTCAGGCTCGGCCAAAACTATTGCTATCAAAGGAATGCAAACTAGCAAAGCAATTGACTTGAAAGAATCATTTAGCTGGAGAAGATGAATCAAAATCAAGAAGGCAAAGATTAAAAGAGCAAAGAGGTAGTTGTAGAAGAAGGATATACGTGAAGTCTTGTATTTGCTTTGAATTCCCATAATTTTAATTTGTGAAAAAAGATATATTTAGAATATTTTCACTTTTAAATCAATGGGGAAATGCAAACTTTGTGGTAAAGAATCAAAGCTTATATCTTCTTTTCTTCAACTTTGTAGAGATTGCATCTTAAGCGAGAAAAAAGCTAAAATAATTGCGCTCGAAGCTCAAACTAGCTCAAGAAAAAAATTCTCGCTTCCAGAAAAAATTCCAAGAAAAGGAATTCTTTGTGGGTTTTGTGGCAATAACTGTAAAATTGGACTGAATGAAAAAGGATTTTGTGGTTTGGTTGAAAATAAAGACAACAAGCTTATAAGGCTTGCCGGAACTGAAGAAAAAGGATTGTGTGAATGGTATTATGATGAGCATGTGACAAATTGTGTAGCTTCTTGGGTTTGTCCCGCGGGTACAGGCTGTGGATATCCAAAATATGCGAGAAAAGAAGGGCCTGAAATTGGTTATTACAACTTGGCCGTATTCTATGGGGCTTGCAATTTCAATTGCCTCTTTTGTCAAAACTGGCATTTCAAAGAAAACACGAGAAAACTTTCTCCCCTGATTTCAGCTCAAGAGTTAGCAGAAAAAGTGAATGAAAATGTGAGTTGCATTTGTTATTTTGGTGGTGATCCTGGACCGCAATTGTTACATGCCATAGAAACTTCAAATTTAGCAAGAGAAAAATTCAAGAATTTAAGAATTTGTATGGAAACGAATGGAAATTTGAACACTTCTCTTTTGAAAAAATTTGCAAAAATTTCTTTCGAGTCTGGTGGTACGATAAAATTTGATTTGAAATTTAAAAGCGAAGCTCTTTCTTTAGCACTTTGCGGTATTTCTAACAAGCAAACTTACAAGAATTTCAAAATTTTAGCAAAATTTCACAAAAAAAGAAAAGAAGTTCCTTTCTTACATGCAAGCACTTTGTTGATTCCGGGCTATGTGAATGAAGAAGAAGTTAAGACTATTGCAGAATTCATAGCAAAGCAAGATAAAAGCATACCTTACTCTCTTCTAGCCTTTTATCCAACCTTCTTTTTTTCCGATCTTCCTTTCACGAGCAAAAAACTAGCTTTCAATTGCTTGAAGGTAGCGAAAGAAGCTGGGTTAGAAAAAGTTAGGATTGGAAATTTTCATTTGCTACACTAGCCTCAACTCTTTAATTTTAGGAAATTTTAACGCGCCAGCTTCTTTATCCAAAGCTATTGGAGTCAATTCATCCACATCAACTTCTTTTAAAATTGGAGAGAGCAATTCTTCTTTTTCTATTGCATTTATCGCAACACCAGAAGCCAAAGGTGAAAAAGCTGGCAAACAAATTATTTTTCTCCCATCTTTCATCTTCCCATAAAGCAAGCAAGGCACTTTTATTCTGTCATAGCCTTCAGCCAAAAGAATTGCAGGCTGCTCATGCCCTATCACAACAACCTTAGCTTCTTTAGGGAACAAAATTTTCTTGTGGCCATGGGTAAAGAGAATTTCACCAGCTAGATAATAAGGGTCAAAAACTTTTATGCCGAGCTTGCTTGCTATGTTTAGCAAATAATTGTCATGATTCCCCCTAACAAGAATTATCTCACCAACTTTCTTGCTCAAAAAGCCTATCAGCTCCTTAACTTCCCTCCACTCTTGAGCAGAAGCTTCACCAAACTCGTGCTTCACATCACCATTTATCACAACAGCCTTTGGCTCAACCTTTTTAAAAATTCCTTTCAAAGCTTCTATAATTTCTTTCAGTTGAACTTGTGGCACAAAAATCCCTTGCTCTGCCAAATAAAGCTCTTCCCCAAGTTGCAAATCAGAAATTGCAAGCAAGCAAAGCTTCTCAACAAAAATAGCTGGATAGCTGTTTATTATCTTAATTCCAGGGAAGATTTCAATTTCACTTTTCTTCTGCATAGATAACAGCATCTTTATTTATAATCTTCCTTTTTCCCTTATCTTCAAGAACAATCCATTGGTCAGCTTCTTTTAAAATTCCTTCAAAAGGCACGGAAGTGTCGCCGAGCATCACGATAAGTCTAACTTTCTTGCCAACAAGATCTTTCATGCTTTCACCCTCTCCAAAACTTTTTTGTGAAGCTCTAATAATAATTTTTTCCTGTCTTCCATTAGAACAACATCACTTTCACCCAGAACAATTAGCGAATGAGCAAATGGGCTTGGTAAATCACTTTCAGGCAAGAACTCAAGTTTTATCTTGCCCTTTTCGATTTTTTCCAAAATTTCTTTTGCATGTTTTATGTCCATGTAATCTTCCAAGACTTCACGATAAGTTTCTTTTAGAACAGGAAAATCCTTAATCTTCTCGCAAGCTTTTATTAAGCGGTCAGCATTCAATTGCTGCTTGGCAACTCTTATCTCATATCCTTTGTAATTCCTGAGTATCATTAGAGCTCTAACAGCAGAATGCCTGAACTTTCTCTTCACAAGCTCAGTTTGCCTCAATGCTTTTTTCAAAATTTCCTCAAGCTCTTTTGCTTTAATCAGTTTAATCAACTCCTTCGGTTCAACTCTTTTAGCTTTGATTTCTTTTATTTTCTTGATGAAAAGCCACCCCTGCTCCAAAGTTTCTGCAGGAATTGTTAGCATGAAGCCATTGTCGCTTATCGTCACAGCAATAGATTTTCCCAATTTTTTTGTCAAAGCGAAAGCGAAAGCTCTAGACAAAGCATCATTCACACGCCTGCCATACAAAGAGTGAAAGATTATGTTTTGATTTCCCCTTTCATCAATGTAATTTTCAACCAAAATTCTTTCATGTGAAGGACCTTTAGCTTTCACCTTCTCCAAAAATTTTGCTTGATAATAAAAGTAATCGGTTATAGCTTTTGCGGCCCACTCATTAACAGGATAATTCTTCAACAACCATTCCGCAACTTCTTTCCTCGATTTTTCTTTCAACAGCTTGAACATTTTTTCCCTAAACTTCCCAACTTCTATTGCTAGTTCAAAGCTTAGCGGCAACTGCTCGGAAAACCAGCTCGGCACTGTAGGCCTTTTCTCTTTTACTGGCAAAACAAAAGCATTAGCTTGCCTTGCTCTAACAAACTGATAAGTCTTTCCAGCCAGAACAAAAACATCGCCAGGAACAAGTCTTTGCAAGAATTCTTCTTCTATGCTTCCTATGTATTTTCCATCCAAGCTCTTGACCTTTATCTTAACTTCGTCAGGAATTGTGCCGATATTCAAAGAATAAATCACCCTAGCATATTTGCCACGCCTTCCAAAAACCATATCTTTGAAATCAACCCAAATCTTGCCATAAACTTTCTTATCTTCTAAGCTATGGTGAGCTCCTGAAAGGTATTCAAGAACTGAAAGAAAGTCTTCCCACTTCAAATCTCTGTAGCAATAGGATCTTCTCACTAAGCTGAAAGCTTCCCTTATGTTCCACTTCTTCTCCAAACTCATTCCCATCAAGTGCTGAGCCAAAACATCCAAGCAATTGTGAGGAATTTGGATTTTGTCCAAGAAATACTCGTAAGCTTTCTTGAACATGACAGCAGTTTCAACTAAATCATCACGATCCATGCAAATTATCCTTCCAACAGAAGTCTCATGGAGCTTGTGGCCAGCTCTACCTATTCTTTGTAAGCCACGAGAAATACTTTTTGGTGAGCCAAGCTGAACAACAAGGTCAATGTAACCAATATCTATCCCAAGTTCTAAACTTGTTGAAGAAATTATCGCTTTTAGCAAGCCTTTTTTCAACTTTTCTTCAAGCTCAAGCCTTATGTCACGAGAAACAGAGCTATGATGAGCGCCAATATCTTCATCGCTATAAACTTCAGGAAACATTTGTTTTAAATGGTGAACTACTCTTTCAGTCCCACTTCTCGTGTTTGTGAAAACAAGCGTTGTTTTTCGCTTTGAAATCATTTCATGTAAAAGTTTATACATGCTGCTTGTTATTTCTTCAGCTGGAGTATAAACTATGTCTTTAACTGGAGACAAAACTTTTATGTCCATTGGCTTTACAAATCTTGCATCTACTATTGTGCAACTTCTTTCTTTTCCATTCTCATATCCAACCAAAAATCTTGCAACTTCATCTAAAGGCTCTAAAGTTGCTCCTAGCCCTATTCTCACCAAAGACTTACCAACAAACTCTTGCAACCTTTCCAAACTTAAGCTCAAGTGTACACCACGTTTAGAATTTGCAAGCTCATGAATTTCATCAACAACAACCCATTTCACTTTTTTGAACTTTTCTTTAAATTTTCTTGTGCTTAAAACAATAGCAACGGTTTCAGGAGTTGTAACAAGAATGTGTGGTGGCTTCTTGAGTTGTTTTTGCTTCTCATTTGCTGAAGTGTCACCTGTTCTAACACCAATCCTAACTTCAGGTAGTTCTATTCCTTGTTCTTTAGCAATTTCTCTTATTTCTTTTAGCGGAACAAGCAAGTTTCTGTGAATGTCATTGTCCAAAGCTTTGAGTGGGGAAATGTAAATACAGTAAACCATATCTTCAAGCTTTCCCTCTTCTGCAAGTCCAAACAAATGGTCGAGAATTGATAGAAAAGAGCTTAAGGTTTTGCCTGAGCCTGTAGGTGCTGTGATCAAAGTATTTTTTCCTTTGTGAATCAGCTCTACAGCAAATTTCTGGTGAATTATCATTTCTTTGAAATTTCTTTTGAACCATTCGCGAACATAAGGCCTAAGCAAACCCAAAACCTTTTCATCTTGTTTTGGTTTTTTTATGTTAACGTAGCGGATCATGAAAATCGCATAATATATGTGAATTTTAAAGAATAAGCTTTACGATTTTACTTATAGATAAAGATGAAGAGTTTGGAAGAAATTGCAAAGGAAATAAAGAAATGCAAAAAATGTGGGCTTTGGAAAATTAGGAAAAATGCTGTGCCTGGAGAAGGACCATCAAATGCAAAAGTTGCTTTTCTTGGGCAAAATCCAGGAAGAAATGAAGACCTTCAAGGAAAACCTTTTGTTGGCTTAGCAGGAAAATTTTTAGAAAAACTTTTAGAGTCAATAAAATTGAAGAGGGAAGAAATTTTCATAACAGGAGTGGTGAAATGTCATACTCCAAAAAACAGGAGGCCGAGCAAAACTGAAATCGAAGCTTGCAAGCCTTACACTTTTGAACAGCTTGAAGTCATAAAACCTAAAATTTTGGTTTTGCTTGGTGATGTTGCAAGAGAAGCTTTTGGTTTTGAAGGAAAAATTTCAGAAATTCATGGCAAAGTTTTGAAGAAAGATGGAAGAATTTACTTCTTCACTTTCCATCCTGCTGCTGCTATGAGGTTTCCAAAAATCAGAAAGCTGATGGAAGAGGATTTTCTTAAGCTTAAGAGGCTGATAAAATGAAGTTGCTAGAGAAAAAATTTTTTGAAAGAAGTCCGGAAAAAGTTGCTAAAGAATTGTTAGGAAAAATTTTGGTCAGAAAGCTGAATGGAAAAATCTTGTCTGGAAGAATTGTTGAAGTTGAAACTTACTTTGGAGAAGAAGATCCTGCTTCAAGAGCTTACTTGGGAAGGCCAAAACATTGCGTGAAGCTAATGAAAGATGAGCCGGGGAAAATTTTGATTTACAATGTCCACAACAACTGGATGCTCAATGTTGTGGCTCACGAGAGAGGAAAAACAGGAGCTGTTTTAATAAGAGCTATTGAACCGATAGAAGGAATGGAAGAAATGAAAGAAAATAGAAAGACAGAAAATGTTTTCGATTTGACAAAAGGGCCGGGAAAACTTTCCAAAGCTTTGGCCATAGACAAAAGCTTGAATGGAATTGATTCCACAAACGAAGAAAGTCAAATAAATTTTTTTGATGTTGGGGAAAAATTTGAAATTGTTCGCTCGCATAGAATAGGCGTAGCTAAAGATTTAGCCAAGCCGTTAAGATTTTTTATAAAAGGCAATAAATTTGTATCAAGGTGAAATGATTAAAGTTGGCTGCTGCGGCTGGGGCTTCTTTAGAGCTAAAGATTTCCTTGGAGATAAAGCCAACAATTTCAAGTCTGTGCTACAAGCCTATTCTTCTCTTTTTCCTTGTGTTGAAGTCAACTCAACATTCTACAGAATTCCGAAGCTTGTGACAGCAGAAAAATGGAGGAAAGAAGTGGATGAAATCAAAAAAGATTTTGAGTTTACAGTAAAATGCACGCAGCTCATAACACATCAAATAAAATTCTCCAAAGCTTCTGTCAATTTGTTCAACACGATGAAAGAAATTTGTAAAGCTTTGAAAGCAAAGATCTTGCTATTTCAGTCGCCAGCAAGCTTTAAACCAAGCGATGAAAACATCAAAAGAATGGAAGATTTTTTAAAATCCATAAAAAGAGAAAAATTGATATTAGTTTGGGAGCCAAGGGGAGAGTGGCACAAGAAGCCTGAGCTTATAAAGAAGATTTGCAAGAAATTTGATTTGATTGAATGTGTAGATCCTTTCAGGAACGAGCCCCTTTACTTCGGAAAAGAAAAAATAGCTTACTTTCGCTTACACGGCTTCGGCTTGATAAGCATGTACAACTACAACTTCAGCAAGTACGAGCTTGAGCAACTGAAAGAAAAAGTTAAGCAACTTGAGAAAAACACTGAAGAAATTTGGGTAATGTTCAACAACAACATGATGTATAAAAATGCTCTAGAGTTCATGAATTTAATAAAAGAAAAATAGGAGAAGGGATTTATTCCTCTTCTCCCGTTTCTTCTGTTTCAAGTTCTTCCTCTGCTTCCTCTGCTTCTTCTTCAGTAGCTTCTTCTGCTGCTTCACCTGAAACTTTCTCTCCTATAGCAAATCTATTCCTCACTTCTGTTATTTTTATCTTTGTTTTTTCTCCCTGTTTGGCTCCAGCTATGAAGACAACAAAGTTCTTTATCCTTGCTATCCCATCTCCTTTAGAGCCAACTTCGTTTATCTCTACATCATATTCCTCGCCTACTTTTACAGGCTTCGGAATATCTACTCTAGGACCAAATCTCCTAAATCCACCTCTTCTAAAAGGCATTTACAAAACCTCCTTTACTTTTTTATTTCACCTCATGAGTTAGAAGTAGAGTTCTACTCTACCTTCCTCCCTTTTGGTTAATTGATAATTCTGAGAATAAGTATTTAAGCTTTTAAACTGTGCCGAGGATATTGAAAAACAATTTGATAGCAAATAAATTTTTGGCTTATTTAAGCTTTTAAGCGAGCAAAACGAGCAAGTTTATCCTCTTGAATAATTTCAAGAAATACTTCTTTAAAAATTATTATTCACGTTCTAACTAACAATATAATTGTGGAATGGTGGACTAAAACAAGCGAAGATGTGATAAAAACTTTAAACACATCTCCAGAAGGCCTGAATGAAGAAGCGGTAAAGGAAAGGCTAGCAACTTATGGCCCAAACGATATCCCCAAAAGAATGGAAAAATCAGCATTCAGCTTATTCATTTCACAGTTTAAAGACCCCCTTCTACTAATGCTTTTAGCAGCAGCGATAATAGCTTACTTTACAGAAAGTGTCACAGAAACTATTATCATAGTTTGTATACTTCTTGTGTATTCTTTGCTTGGCTTCTTTCAAGAATACAAATCAGAAATAGCACTTCGAAAACTTTGTAAATACATAAGATATTGGGCCAAAGTTTTAAGGAATGGAAACTTGCTAGAAATTGACACTCGAAATCTTGTGCCTGGCGACATAGTTTTGATCGAAACTGGAGATAGAATTCCTGCTGATTTGCGCTTGATAGAAACAGATGATTTGGAAATAGATGAATCCTTAGTTACAGGCGAAGCTTATCCCGTTCTCAAAGATGCTGCCCCAATATTTGAAGAGAAAATTGAGCCACAAAAGATGAAAAACATGGCTTTCATGGGAACATTGGTGACAAATGGAAAAGGAAAGGGTATAGTGGTTTCTACCGGAATGGAAAGCACTTTCGGAAAAATTGCAGGCTACTTGAAATCTGAAGAGCCCATAACAAGCTACCACAAAAACATAAGAAAGTTGAGCAAGTTCTTGATGGGAATTGTGATAACAGGAGTAATTTTCATATTCATCTTTAATTCAATCACAGGGAAGAAAATTCTTGATTCATTCTTGTTTTCCTTAGCTTTGGCAGTTGGCATAGTTCCAGAAGCACTGCCAATAGTCATAACCATAAGTCTGTCAAGAGGAGCAATGAAAATGACTAAGCTTGGAGTGATAACTAAAAAGCTTGCAGCAATCGAAGATTTGGGCAACATGGATGTTTTATGCATAGACAAAACTGGCACTCTAACTCAAAACAAAATAAAGCTAATAGATTATCTCGATTTGGATGGAGAAAGAGATATAGAGCTTGTGAATCTTGCATCCACAGCTCTATCAGTCATAGAGAAAAAAGGAAAGCTCATAGGAAATTCTATAGATGTTGCAATAGGCGAATTTGCTAAAACCTTGCCAAACAAAAAATATGAAGTTGTGGATACTATACCTTTTGATTTCACGAGAAAAAGAATGAGTAGTGTGATTAAACAAGGAAAAAAGTATTTGTTGATATGTAAAGGAGCACCAGAAAGTGTAATTGCTGTTTGCACGAAGATGAAAAAGTCTGGGAGAGTTTCTAAATTGGAAAAAGATACGATTGAAAAAATTCTTGAAGAGCTTTTCAAAAAAGGCTATAGGGTAATTGCAGTTGCTGAGAGAGTGGTAGAGAAGAAAGATAATTACACAAAAGAGGATGAAAAAGATTTGGTTTTGCTTGGTTTCTTATGCTTTACAGATCCTCCAAAAGTTGGAATTAAACAAACTATAACTGAACTCAAAAAATTGGGAATAGAGTTAAAGATATTGACAGGAGACAATGCCATAATTGCGAAAGAGGTTATGAAAGAAGTTGGAATTGAAGTTAAAGGGGTTTTGAGCGGAATTGAAATTAATTCTATGAATGATGAAAGTCTTTGTAAAGCTGTAGATCAAAACAATTTGTTCGTCAGGCTTACTCCAGAACAAAAAGTCAGAATAGTTCAAGCTTTGAAGAAAAATGGTCATGTTGTCGGATTCTTGGGAGATGGTGCAAACGATGCTCCAGCTTTAAGATACGCAGATGTTGGGATTTCGGTTGAAAATGGGGTTGATGTTGCTAAAGAAGCTTCTGACATAATTTTGACAAGGAAAAGTTTGAAAGTTATTTTGGACGGTGTTGTGGAAGGAAGGAGAACTTTTGGCAATACAACAAAATATATACTCAACACATTATCAGCAAATTTGGGAAACATGACAAGCTTAGCTATAGTTTCACCTTTTCTAAATTTTTTACCAATGCTACCGTCCCAAATCTTATTGACGAACTTGATTAGCGATGGGCCATTGCTTTCAATTTCCACTGATACTATTGATGAAGAAGAATTAAAAATGCCAAAACATTGGAACCTTAGCTTCATAGGAAAATTTTGCGCTTTGTTTGGTCTCATAAGCTCGATTTTTGATTTCACCACAATGGGCATACTTCTTTGGCTTGGAATGAGTGTTGAAATATTTAGAACAGGCTGGTTCTTGGAGTCTGTGTTGTCTGAAATACTCGTGACTTTTGCGATAAGAACAAAGAAAAGGTTTTACAAGAGCAAGCCGAGTGAAGTTTTACTTTTAACATCAATAATTTTTAGTTTGTTGGCCCTTGCAATAATTTATTCTCCCTTAGGGGTATTTTTTGAGTTTGTTCAACTAGATATAACTTTCGTATTAATCATAGGCTTGATTTTGTTAACTTATTTTGCCGTGGCAGAAGTTAGTAAGCACTTTATTTACAAGAAATTTTTGTGATTTAAGTTCGACGCCCAGGGTGGGATTTGAACCCACAAGGTCTTGCGACCACCAGCTCTCCAGGCTGGCGCCATAGCCGGATTAGGCGACCTGGGCAGCAAATATATATCAACTTTAAATAAATTTATTGAGATGGACGATTTAAATTTAGCAAAGAAAAAATTGAAAGAAAATAATTTAACGTTAGCTATAGCAAAAAATGGGGAAATCATCTTTGAGAGCAATTCTGAAGGAATAAAAGATTTAATTAAAGCAATAGATTTATTCAAGAAAGAGTTAAATGGAGCAGCTCTTGCTGACAAAATAGTTGGCAAAGCTGTTGCACTTCTCTGCTTATATTCAAAAATCAGTTCAGTATTTGCTGAAACTATAAGCATGTTAGCACTTCAAACTTTAGAGGACTCAAAAATTTTTGTCGAATATGAAAAAATCGTGCCAAAGATATTGAATAAAAGGAAAGATGATATTTGCCCATTTGAAAAAATTTCTTTAAGCTTGAACTCTCCATCAAAAGCTTATGAAAAATTCAAATCAATTCTATCTATTCATCAATCAAGGCTTTAGGAGATTTAACAAAAACATGTCCACATTTTTTACACTCATAAGCTTTTGGGTAGCTCGCTTCCAACAATCTTGTTTTGAGTGAGCCACACTTAGG
>JAVZHJ010000009.1:0-16880 GCA_038998365.1 Candidatus Aenigmatarchaeota archaeon
AAATTTCATCTTATTTTCCTCTTCCTTTCTCGTAATTTTGCCTTACTTAATTTTTTCAAAGCTTACTTTTAATTCTTTTCTACACCCTTTCATAATGGCACATATGGTTGTGAATTGGGATGTGCCGACACCATGGCATATTTTTTATTCACAGTTTTTTGAACTTTTCCCGCCAATTTTTTCATTTGGAATCTTGATTTATTTCCTGAAGAAAATTAAAGAAAGAAAGTTTTCTAGAGAAGAGTATCTTACAATGATTTATATTATAATTCCTCTTGTTTTTTTACAATCACTGATTCACAAAGAAATAAGATTTTTACTTCCAATATTACCTTTCTTGTCTATTATTTCAGCAATTGGTTTTAATTACCTAGGTTTTATGAAAAAATGCAAAATCGTTTTCACCACTTTTATGATTCTATTGGCAATTTATTTTATCTATAATTTCTTCTCACATGATATAATTGGAATAGTAGAAAATTTAAACAGAAAACCAGCAATAATGGAAGCAGCACTTTGGATAAATCAAACGGCACCAAAAAATACAATAATTTATAATAATTTTCAATTTGCACCCTTGGCTTACTATTCTATGAGAAAAATTCAATTGTTACCGTTTACAAGAAGTTTTCAGAATGAGATAGAAAGCGTGATAAATAAATTTGGCTATGTTGTCGTCTCTTCAACTACACATCAACAAAAAGAATCAACTCTAGATTTTTTAATGAACGATACAAGATTTAAACTAATTAAAACTTTTGAAGATGAAACTGAAAAAATTTATATTTTTGAATATAAACCTAAAGTAGTTTGAGCCTTCCAGTTATTTTATCAATTCTTTTTTCTTCAACAGGCCCAATTCCTAAAGCTGTTATAGCTCCTGACTCAACTTGAGTCAAACCAGCATCTTTCACAAGAAAACAAGGAATTCTTTCTTTCTTTACTTTCTTCCAAATTTCTTCCAATTCTTTCTCATTTTTAACCTTTAACACAACTTTTTTGCTTCCCCCTCTTTCCCATTTTTTTATTGTTTTTTCATTCACCAGCTTTAAAGCACCTATGGCAGCATGTGCCACTTGAGTTGCTATCTTTCCCTTCCCCATTTTCAAATCTGTTCTTACAAGAATCACTTGCTTAAATTTTTCCATAAATAAATAAAATGAAAACAAAAATTAATTTATGAGAATTCTTGTTTTGCTTGCAGACGGTTTTGAAGAGATAGAAGCAATTACTGTAATAGACGTGCTTAGAAGAGCTGGGATAGAAGTTGATACTGTAGGCATAACAGCAGGTTGGGTCACAGGAAGCCATAACGTGAAAGTTATGGCTGACAAGAAGTTGAGTGAAATTGATGTTGATAGATACGATGGAATTGTTTTGCCAGGAGGCTCGAAAGGCGTTGCTAATCTTATGAAATCAAGCAAGGTCAAAGAATTCTTGGAAAAAATGAATGAAAAGAATAAGCTCATAGCCGCAATTTGTGCCGCCCCCTCCATTTTGGCAAAATATCATTTGCTCGATAATAAAAGAGCGACAATATATCCAGGAATGGAAAGAGAGCTGCCGTACCCAAGAGATGAAAAGGTTGTTATAGATGCCAATGTTATAACATCTCAAGGTCCTGGCACTGCTATGGAATTTGCTTTGGCAATTGTGGAGAAGCTTCTTGGAAAGGAGAAAGCTTGGGAACTCAGAGAGCAAATGGTGGCTTGAATGGAAGTTGATGGGATAGAGAAAGAAATTCTTGAAGAAATTGCCAAAAGATTGGTGATAAGTAAAGAAGAGCTTTTCAAGCTTGTTGAAGGTAAAGCTGACCTTACTGCTTTGGAGAATGTGCTTAAATCTTTAATTGAAAAAGGCTATCTAACAAACATCTCACCCCTGGGTTCAAGCAGCTATATTATAACAACCAAAGGGATTAAAACTGTTGAAAACAAATAAAAAATTTTATAATCAAGAAGTAAGTTAATTTTTAGAGCCCCGTCATCTAGCGGTCAAGGATGTCAGGCTTTGGACTTCAAGTCTAAAGCTCGGATGAAAAGATGAAGAAAGAAACCTGAACACGGCAGTTCGAATCTGCCCGGGGCTATTTTGTGGTTAAATGCCCGACTGGAAAGTTCATTTGATATTCGGTTTTCTCCTCTTTTCTTTCTGGCTTAGCCTTAATCAAATCTTCTCTTTCTCGAGTCTAAGCTTCCAACAAACTCTTGTGTTCATATTATTAGTTTCACTCGCGAGCATTTTTCCAGATATAGATATGAAAAAATCCAAATCAAGAAAAGTATTTGCTATTTTTATTTCCACACTAATAGCCTTGATTTACTTTATCCTTTTTCCAAAAACTTGGTACTATGGCTTAGCCTATTTCTTTCTCTCTTATTTCTTGATTATTCTTATGCCAACCAAGCATCGAGGAATCACTCACACCCTAGCTTTTTCTTTGATCTTTTCAGCTCTAGTAGCTTTCATTCTATCCTTTTTATTTAATTCTAACTTAAAAGATTCCGTCTCCCCCTTCTTCCTCCTTTTTTCAGCTTATGCTTTACATCTCCTTCTTGACAAGCTCTGATTTAAATAAGAGAAAAACCAATTAGGTTTATGAAGCTCAAGATTTCTGCTACTTTTGAAGGCAAGTGTGATTTATGCAACAAGAAAACCACAGTTTTCAGCTTAGGCGATGAAGATTCTAAAAAGGTCTTGACAATTTGTAAAGAGTGTTGTGAGAAGCTTGGTAATATGCAAGCTGGAGATGCTGTTGAGGAATATGGCCACAAGGATGAGAAACCTTTTGAAAAAGGCGTGAGAGTGGAGAAATCTACTGGTGGCTAATTCTTTTAATGGGAAGAAAGGAAAAAAGGTAAAAAAGGTTTAGAAGAGTGTTATCCATCCCATCGTTTGGGCCAATAAGACCAGTAGGACTATTACTACTACTGCAACAACGGCCCATTGCCATGGTTTAAGTTGTGGTAAAGCCATACTCATCCTTAACCATACTTTGTAAGCAGTATTTAAAAGTCTATTCCTGTCCCAACTTTAAAGTGGTGATTTTTTATTTCTCAAAAGGTGGTAAGAAAAAGTTAACTGATTAAAAACCAAGAACAAAACATGCTCAAGAAGCTGCCATACTTTTTACCAACAATAATATTACTCTCAGTTTATTTTATCCAATCTAACTTACCAGAAACCCAAAGGCGGCTCGTCACAAAAGTATTGGATGGAGATACTTTAGAACTTGAGAATGGCGATAGAATAAGACTTCTTGGGATAAATGCTCCTGAGCTTGGGGAAGCCTTTTCTGAAGAAGCCAAGCTTGCTTTGGAAGAAATGGTCTTAGGTAAAGTGGTAAAAATTGAGAAGGATGCAGCTTGGAATAAAGACAAATATGGAAGACTTTTGAGGTATGTTTTCTTAGAAGGAAAGCTTGTGAATTGTGAGATGGTGAGGCTTGGGCTTGCCGAATCTATAGCTGAAAAAGAGGTTAAGTACTATAATTGCTTCAAAGAAGCGGAGCAAGAAGCTAAGGAAAAGAAGCTTGGGATTTGGTCTTCTTCTTGATTGCTATTGGCCCTCTATAACCACAATCTTTACATTCATATATCATGCCCAACCAAGGCATGAACTTAATATTTCTTGACTTACAATTTGGGCACTCAAGCATAAAATCTACTTCTTTGGATTAAATCTTGGTCTCACATCTGCAAATTGAAGTTCGCTTGAACATTTAGAGCATATAGGAGTGCCATTTTTAACCACAATTTCCTCAAGGCCAAGCCTTCCATGTTTGGGACAAAAACACCTTGCTTTTATCTGAATCACCTAGCCGCCTTTATAGCCAGGAATTTTCATGGAAAGCAGGCTAGCAATTCCTGTTATAAGCTTTGGTTCAACTGTTATTATGTCGCTTGCTGTTATTATCCCAGCTAGCTTACCTTCTTTAGTCACAGGTAACCTTTTTATCCTTTTTTCCATCATAAGATTTACCGCATCTTCCACAGTCTTCTCATAATCTATGGTAAAGACCTTCTTGTTCATGACTTCCCCAACATTTGTTAAATCTAAATCTTTTTCTTGTGCAACAGCTTTTAGGATATCAGTTTGCGTTAAGATACCGACAATATCATCATTTTCAACAACTATTAAACTACCTATATGCCTTTCACACATGAGGCGAGAAGCTTCCCTCAAGCTTACTTCTGGCCTTATTACCACAACTTCCCTATTCATCACATCTTTTATCAACATTTTTCTCCCTTTAATAATTTGTTTTTAAAATTCTTATCCTATGTAGCCGAATTGCTCCTTTTCTTCTTCAGGTTTTCTTATCTTCTTTTGTCTTTCCACAAATTTTTCATAATACGCTTGAACATCTTTTGTCAAGCTAGGTGTCATCTTCTTCAAAGCTTCTTCAAAGTGCTTCTTTTCTACAGCTTTTGCCTTTATATTTTCCCTTAAAGCATTCATAGCTGCTTCTCTGCACAAAGCTTCCAAGTCTGCACCAGAAAAGCCTTCAGTTCTTTCTGCCAGTTCTTTTAAATCCACGCCTTTCAAAGGCATGTTTCTTGTGTGAATCTTAAGAATTTCAAGCCTTGCTTTAGCGTTTGGTGGTGGAATTAGAACGAATCTATCAATCCTTCCTGGCCTAAGTAAAGCGGGATCAACCATGTCTGGCCTGTTTGTTGCAGCTATGAGTACAACACCTTTAGTTTCCTCTATTCCAGAAAGCTCTGTTAAAAGTTGAGAAACTACAGTTTCCGTGACAGCACTCCCGCGATACAGCCCCCTTCTCGGCGCTAAAGCATCAATTTCATCCAAAAAGATAATGGCAGGAGCTACTTGTCTTGCTCTCCTGAAAAGCTCTCTTATCTTGCGTTCTGAATTATGAACTAATACACAGCCAAAACCTGCTATGAAACGTTCTGTTGGGTTTACGCTTATATCGAAGACATAAGGATAATTATAAGGCTCGATTTTCTTCTCAACAACAAGGTCCCAATATACATCTTTATTCATCTTATGTGCTGGTGAACGTTTATCTACCCTTTGCCATAAGCTTCTCAAATAGTTTCTTACTTTTTCATTCTTTTCCTCATCTAGAAAGCCAATCTTATTTATGAAAGTATTTAACCATCTTTGCCAGCAAAATCTAATTCTATAACTAACGCTTCCATTTTTCTCTAATTTCTCTCCCACTCTTGCAACTATTCCATAATAAAGAAGAAGGGTCAGAATATCGTTTGCTAATTCCTTGCTAACCGTGGTCACTTCTATGTACTTGCCGCTGAAGTAACCATCACCACTAAAATACCCTCTAAGAAAACTAGCTATAGTTTTCTTAGGTGCAGAAAATATGAGCTCTGGAGCATGTTTGTTCCTCGCACCACTTTTCAAACCAAAAACATCTTTGAATAAGAACAAGAGCAGAGTAGAATCGATGTAAACGTCAACACCATCACCTTTTTTATAGAAACATACATGACCAAACTTTTTACATAATTCACTAACTTTTAGAGCTTCTTTTTTATTCAAACTTATACGTATACCATGGCTAAAATAGCTACCTTCAGCTACCCAAAGACCAAGCAAAAGTCCTAAATCTTCATTGAATTTTACAATAGCCGGTAGTTCGTTTTTTCTTGAAATAAGTGTGAGATTTTTTGGGTTATATTTTATTTTTGCACTTTTCATCAATTCTACAAACTTATCCATTCTAAGATTAGCACGATTTAAGTAGGCGTATACATTCTTAGTCTTGATTCCCAAGAGAAAGGCAACTTTTTTCAAGCCTAATTTCTTAATAGCTTTCTTCAGGTATTTTTGTGATCCCTTTACAAAAACATATAATTTTTTTCCTCTTAAATGTTCTATGAGATTTATTTCTTTAATCGTTTCCGGTGCAATAATCTTTCTTGGTATTGCTATTCTAGTTTTTCCAGGTTCGATATATTCTGCTTGTACTTCTCTCAATCCTTTCCCATCTTTTACGAATAAGCTATGTCCTCCTGTAACTCTAACTTCTCTTCCGGTTTCTGTTTTAATTTTATAAACAAAAGGTGGTGCAGGATGTTTGATCAGCCCAACTGCTTTTGAATTTTTTGATTTAAGATCGTCCGCAATTGTTGGCACAAAAATCTTTTTATCTTTAGGATAGTCGCTTATGTTTATACGTCTAACTTTCCTATCGTTAATTATGAGGATTTTTTCGTCATAAGGTAAACTTTCCCCAACCCACATCGTTAAGACTTCAGGTCCTTTCACGCTTATGAAGTTTGCTCCACTTTCATTAGCAACAGCTTTTGCTAGCAAAGTTTTTCCACAGCCTGGAGGACCATAAAGCAAAATCCCTTTTGGTGGAGAAATTCCCATCCTTTCAAAACTTTCAGGATTTTTCAAAGGCCACTCTACCATTTCTTTCAATTGCTGCTTAACTTCTTCCAAATCACCAACATCTTCCCACTTAACTTTTGGAACTTCTACAAGTACTTCTCTCATTGCACTTGGCTCAACAACTTTCAAAGCATTTTCAAAATCTTCTTTTTTGACAACAAGCTTTTCTATAACTTCTTTTGGAAGTTCTGTTTCTTCTTTCCATTTTATTTCTGGCAAAACTCTTCTTAAGGCTGACATGGCAGCTTCCTTGCACAAAGCCATGATGTCAGCACCAACATAACCATAAGTTATGTCAGCAAGCCAATTCAAATCAACATCTTTGTCTAAAGGCATGTTTCTTGTATGGATTTTGAAGATCTCAAGCCTACCATTCCTATCAGGAACAGGAAGCTCTATTTCTCTATCAAATCTTCCTCCCCTTCTCAAAGCTGGATCTATAGCGTTAGGCCTGTTTGTTGCAGCTATAACAACAACTTTCCCTCTTTTCTTAAGCCCATCCATAAGAGTGTTGTGAACTATTACAGGTGCGTGACCTACTATGAAATTCGAAGTTTCTGTTGTTAAATCATACATTTCTATTTCTTCATCAACTCTCCCAATCCTTTCTACCTTAACAGGAATAGCTTCACTTACAGATATTTTCTTCAGCTCACTTATGAATTCATTCTCTATTCCTTCAAGAGCTTTGATGAAATAGCCTAAAACATTGGAATTTATGTGAAGATCTACATTAGGTGATAAGTAACGGTATTTGTTATCATCTAATCTTATCCCATAGCCTTTTCTTATTTCAAACAGTTTTTCTTTTATCGGCCAAACTATTGAAGATACTAACTTCTTTCTTTCTAACAGATTTTTAAGCTTAAGTCTCTTTTGTGGTATTTCAACATATCTCCCTATTTTTTCAACGAAAGTTTTGAATACTTCATAACCTCCAAAAGGTTGGATGGCATAGAGATTATAAATTTTTATTCTAGCAGGGATTTCTAGGGAATAAAGCAAGCTTGCTATACCCATTGCTAATTTTTCACTTGATGTATAGAACCTTATTTGCGAATTACTCACATATCCATCACCTTCTAGCAATCCTGCCAAAAATGCTGCTCTTACATTCTCAGGTGAGTTGAAAATCTCTTTCGGTACTTCTACTTCATGTGACTTTTTGCCTATTGGAATGCCAAAATATTCTGACAAGAACTTAACGATTGGTTTTGAATAAGTATAAAGCATCTTTACATGAGCTTGCTTCATCTTACATTTTACTTTAAAGCATTCTTCAATCAAATTTTCGCATTCTTCAGCAACTTCTCCACTCACGTTCAAAGCATAATTATAGAGATGACCTTCTGAGATGATGTAACCTAAAAGTCTTGCTAATTTTTCGTCAAGGAATTCAGGCAGTTTAATGAAGAATTTTTCTTTGATAGGATAAATTTTGCCATCTGACTTGTAAGCTATTCCAAGGATGTTAAAGTATTTTGCACACTCTAATCTCACAACACCTTCTTTAATACTTAAAATTCTCATTTTCTTTAACTTTCTAAGTGAATTGTTCAAAGCTTTTCTAGTAACATTTAACTTCTTTTCCAGTTCTTCTTTTCTAATTTCTTTCATTTTGCTCAAAATAAATGCTATTTTTTGATAAGGTTTCTTTAACTCATTCACAAAGATTTCATTGTTTTCCAATTTTACCAATTCAGAAAGTTTGATGAATCTTCTTCCGAAAATTGCAGACGGCAAAGAACTTTTTTCAACTTTTAAAATCCATTTTTCTCGTTCTTTTAATTTTTTCAGATCAAGTTTTTGAATTCTGTTCTCTAATGGAATCTTTTTTGGAGCTAAAACATAATCTCCTTCCTTCAATTCTTCTGCACTTACCCACTTTACACCATCATTGCCTATTCTCAAAAACTTTGTGATGGACGAACAAACAACTTTTTCCCCTGTAGATAATTGAATTTCATATTGCTTTTTCACTTTAGTTTTTGATAGAGCGATTATTTTTGCTTTTGAAATTTTCCCATTTTCACTAAAACTTAAAACATACACATCATTTTTAGGAATTTTGTGGACAACACTAAATTCATCTTCTATAATTTTACCTTTAGTTTTCTCAAACAACTCCTTAATTGAACAAGGTTCATCAGCATAAACTAATGTTGATGGATGCAAACATAAAAGTTGGCTGGTTACTCTCCTTTCAACTTCTCCTGTAGTCTCTTCCCTTTTTGGGGCAATTGCATCAATTTCATCAATAAAAATTATTGAAGGTGCATTTTTCTCTGCTTCCTCAAAAATTTTTCTTAAGTTTTGTTCAGATTCTCCGTAAAATTTGGACATTATCTCTGGGCCAGAGATTGAGAAGAAGTTTGCTCCACTTTCATTGGCAACAGCTTTTGCTAATAAAGTCTTTCCTGTTCCTGGGGGCCCATAAAGCAAAACTCCTTTTGGTGGATCAATTCCAAGTCTTTCAAAAATTTCTGGATGTCTCAAAGGCAATTCGATCATTTCCCTCACTTTTTCTACAACATCTTTTATCCCACCTATATCTTCATAAGTTACTGCTGGTATAGCCTTTTCTTCTAGCTTCAAGCTTTCAGGAAGCTCTGGCAAGATTTCAAGCTCAGTCATATCCCCAATCCTGACTATCCCTGAAGGATCAGTATTAGTTACTATGAATCTTGTTTCTCCTGGAAATGGGGTGAAAAAGAATTCTTCAAAAAAATCACTACCGAAAAACTCATCGAAAAAAGTTCCACTCTTAGACCTTTTTCTAATTACAGGGGACGGAACGATTATATCTCCCTTCACAACAGGCCTCATGTATAGATTTTGTTTCACCAAGTCAGGAGAAGCATGAATTACAAACCCTCTTTCAGCAGGAGCAACCGTCACACTTTTTGCTTCTTTCACTTCAGCCTTCCTCACTTTAACATATTCTCCAACTCCTGAGCCAGCATTTCTTCTGACTATTCCATCCATTCTTATTATGTTTAGACCAACATCAGCAGGATAAGCCCTTACAGCTATGGCAGCGGTTTTTCTTGAACCTTCAATCTCAACAACATCACCTTCTTTTATCCCAAGCTTGTGCATGTTAGTAGAATCTATTCTAACAATTCCTCTCCCTGCTTCTTCCCTTGCTGTTAGTTCACCAACTTTAAGCCTTATCTCTTTCTCTTCTTTCTCAACCATTCAATCCCCTTCTTCAAATATATCATCCTCTAATAATATTTTGAAAACCTTCCACATAACTTTTTCTTTCCATTCTTTCATGAATTTCTCTATTTTGTCGAATTCATCTTCTGGAATAATAAAACTACTTTGATCGACTTTTTGATGAGGGATTTCATTTAACAAGCCTTCTCTTTGATAAACATAAACTTTTTCTTTAGGTTTTGATTTTTCTTCTGATAAAACCTCTCTTCTTATCATTTGTTTCCATCCATATAATTCTCTGAAGAATTTGTTCCTCTCGTAATAACTTTCAAATTTTTCTGAGTTAATGCTGAAAGCTACCAGTACAGCCTTTTTTCTCGCCATCATTTTAGATTATTTAAACACTAAAATATTTAAAGATATCTCTTTGATTTTTTAAACAGGACTTAAAGAAGCTCTAAACTTCATAAAATTTCTCAACCTTTCCATTATCCTTGAAAAAGAACTGTCGAGCTTATATTCTTCACCAACAAGTCTTGCAGCAAACTTTATGATTTCTTTGCTAGCAGGAGAATTTTTATTTAAAACAACGACAGGCATTTTAAGTGAAAGAGATTTCTTGATGTTTTTATCGTAAGGAATTGAAGCTAGCACTGGCAAGCGAACTAATTCTTCTATTTCTTTTGAGTTCATTTCATACCTTGCTCTATCAACAGCGTTCAAAACTATCCCTATAGGTTTGAGGTTTAACTCATTAACAACTTCTTGGTATTTCACTATATCAATCACAGAAGGAACATAAGGCGATGTCACATACAAAACTTCATCACAAGCTTTTAAACAAGCCATCGCTTCTCTTCCTAAACCAGGGCTACCGTCAAGAAGAATTATATCATTTTTTTCTTCTATCGGCTTTATACTCTCCCTTAGCAAAGTGACGTCGACACCCTCAAGCTCACTTACAGAAAGGGAAGCCGGCACGACTTTCATTCCGGTGAAATGATCATAAATTGCTTCCTCTATGTCTGACTCTCCCCTCAAAACTTTGTTCAGTGTTATGGGGCAATAATACATACCAAGGTACAAACCCAAATGGGAAGTTGTGATATTACAATCGATTAAAGTTACCCTTTTCTTAAAGAACTGGGAAAGGGCTGAGCCTAAGTTAATAGTTAAAGTGGTCTTGCCAACACCACCTTTTCCAGAAACTATTCCAATTATCCTTGCCATGCTATTAATAAATTGTGATGTTATTTACTTATTTTTCACTCTCTTCTTCTTTTGGTTTAAATACAGAGAAAAATCCAAAGGCTGTTTTTTTCCTCAAAAAAGGCATTCCCGTCTTTGGGTTTTCCACGACTTCATATCCTGGGGGCAAATCAAAGAGAGCATCGACAGGATCTTTTGAAAAATAGTATATCACAGCTTTTCCTTTAACTTTCATGTGAAGCCAAAATTTTTGACCATTTTTCTTAGATTTGTAAACAAAAGGTCCAAACAATCCCATAAAAATATTTTTATTTTTAAGTTTCTTTAAGTTTCTTCCAGTCTTTCAAGTAATTTTGGTCTCCTTTCAGCTCTTCTCTTAAGATACCAAATAATTAAAAATATTAGAGCTATCAACAAGATAATCAAAATTATAATCCACCACAGAAAGGCGAAAGGTCTATAAACATAAAGAGTTGCACTAGAAAGTTGTAATAAAGCTTCTTGAATGTAATTTTCAACTTTTGTTAATTCTTTCTTTGCATCTTGCATTCTCCCAGATTTAAAATAATCTTTAGCATTTTCAAGACTAAATCTAGCCATATTTAGTGTTTCATTTGCAATTCTAACATCATATCCTTCTAAGAAAGCAGAATTTATTTTTTGCTGAATTTCCAAAATCATTAACTCATAGCTTAAAATCTTAATTGATATATCTTCTTCTTCTGGCAATACTATTGAAGATACTTTAATTGAAATTTCTCCCCTCTTTTTTACTCCCTCTAAAGTTATGACTTCAAATTCAAGCGGATAATTTCCTGTTTCAATTGTTTTTGGAATTTCAATAGAAATCACAAAAATTGTAGATTCGTTTGGCTTCAAAATCGGAATTTGTTTGGGAGACACGGAAACATCAATTAGAGAAGAAGTTGAAATGTAGATTTGAAGAGTTTGTGCAGGAGCATTTCCTATATTCTTCACACTTATATTTATAAGTCTCTTTTCTCCAGGATAAGAAACAACAGAATCCGGATACTCCAAGCTTAGTTCCGGTAATCCAACTGTTGGAGCAGAAGGAATAGCCGGTGGGCCTGTAATTGGCTCGAATATAGGAATTATTTCTGGTTGTGGATAAACAACTGAAAAGGCACCCCAAGTTTCCAAAATCCTCGTATCATAAGAGGCCTTTGCTTTAATGTAATATAAACCTGTATTTGGCGGGACGAAAGATACTCTAAAACCTCTTCTCATACCGAGACCTACGGGAACAGTAGTGTCATAATAATACGCTAAAGGTTTAAGAGTGTTGTTCAAATAGCCGTAAATTGTAATTTCAATTTTTACAGTTAGTCCTTTAGTTCCCGTATTTATAAATTCTGTATAAATTTCTTGTTTGTCCCCAATTTCTATTGAATATTTATAAGCAAGCAATAATTTACCACTAATTTTTTCTTGGACAGAAACATTTAACATTGTTAAAAGGCCTAGACCAATTGTTGTCAAAAATTCTCTGGCAAGGAAAATTATAAGCAAGAGAATCAAAATCAAGACAAAATAAACTTTACGCATATTTATATATTAGAGCGGAAATCACTAAAATGCCGATGATGGCTAGGAGGTAAGAGAGAAGAGAAGATGTTTCTTCCAAAGCTTTTCCGGTCAATAGCGAAGGTTTTTCAATTGTCGAATTTTTGTTTTCAATTTCTTGAGTTTCACCCTCAACTTTAACTTTCAGCTTGAATTCCCTTTCTTGGAAGAAAGCTATGCTTTGAGAAGGAAGACCGGCTTTAGCTTTAATTATTATTCCATATTCTCCAGCTTTTGCATTTTCAGGTTTCACAAATATTCTAACAACCGAAGCTTTGACTGGTTTTTCTAGATAAGGCAAGTTTATGTATTCTTCTCCTGCTGAAGAGTTTATTAAAAATTCTCTTGGTTGAATTACAATGAACCAGTTTTCAGGAGATTCTTCAATTTCAAGTTGAACTTGGTAAGACTCATCTTCAACATTCCAAAACAAGATTTCAAATTTTGCCGATTCATTATCTCTGATATTTACAAAATCTTTTTTTACAACACTCCCTAAACTTATTGCTTTCACTTCTGGTAGAATTAAGAAAAATAACAAGATTGAAATCAACCAAAACTTATTCATGTTTCACACCAGTGATGTAAATTTTTCCAGTGTAAAAGCCAGCATAAGCTGGAGGAACACTGAGCCAATACCAAGTTGTAACGTTGGTTTTTTCAGGAACATTTAGCTTTATTACAGAGTTTATTTCAGAAAGCTGGAAATAACCATCTTCGATGTTGCTACTGATATTGCTCCAACTCAAATTCCCAACTTTTATGGAGCCAAAAGTTGAATTTGTCAAATCGCTACCTCTTATGTAAAGGTCTAGATTGCAGCTCCCAGGATTTACTGTTATGTTGTATAAGTTGTTTGAATTTCCTGGAGCTGAATTGTTGTAAGTGTTTGGTATTAACTCACCAAAGTCTATGGAATGCCAAGTTAAGCTAAAATCTACAGTGCAAGCAACTATTGAAACAGTTGCATTTTTTGTAGTATTTGGCTGAACTTCTGAATAAGAAGAATTGAAGTATACTCCAAATTTCCAGTCAGTATTTATTTCACCACTAGCATTGATCACCCAAGTTAAATTGCAAAAGTCTTCAGTATTCAAAGGATTGTTTGGACAAGCTTTCATAGCATAAGCAGGAGTTTCATTGACAAAAAATGGTTTGTCACCATAGCTTGTATTTATTGGTGTGTCTGGATAGGGAGAAGAGAAGTTGTACATTAAAGTACCATAAACATTACCACAAAAAGCATTTCTACAAAAAACAGTTGCATTGACAATAAAAGTTGAATTTTGTATTACATTAGTTAAAACTTCTGTTTTAGGTAATATTAACTCGACTTCAATGTAAGGGATTCCCACACTGTAATTAGCTATAATGTAAATCTGGTCAATGTAAACAAAAGCCATTGGAAAGCCATCCAAATCTTCCCCCCTCAACCTAACCTTTATTTCATTCAATTTGTTTCTTGATAAAGAAGAAACATTGCATACAGTATCACTTAGACTAGCATTCTCTTCAAAAGGTCCCGCACAATTAACCCAGTGGCTACCATTCCAATAATCTATATTAATATTCGAAGCACCTTCCCCAACATCACTGAACCACAAAACATGAATGTAAGCAGAGTCTATGGTGTTTTCTTCTGGAATCGAATCAGTGAAAAGAGAAACATTAATCCACCCAAAAGGATAAGTCAGCAAATCAACCATCTCATAAATCCCATCACTTTCATTTATTCTTGCCACATCACAATCCCCATCAGAATCTTGACATGCTAATGGCAAAAGAGTAGAAGATGGCGAAGAGCCAAAGCTAACACTCAATAGAAATATAAAACCAATGATTAACAAGAGAATAATTTTTTCTTTCATGATATCAATCCAAATTTATACCTTATAACTTTAAGTTTTATATTAACTTCGGCTATAGCATCTGTAGCAAAATCCAAATCTTCCCCCCTCAACCTAACTTTCAAATTGCTCAAATCTGAGAAAAAATTCAAAGGAATTTCTATAGTTGTTTCGGTAAAATTTTCATTTTCATTAAAAGGCCCAATTTCTTTATAGTTTTTACCATCGAAAGAATAGCCTATGTAGATGTTGCCTGCTCCCAAATCTTTGTAAGTTCTCCAGCTAACTATTGCAAAAGCCTTTTTTGGAAAATTTACCTTTTCCCATTTTATAACTTCCAAATAACCATATGGATTAAATTTTAAAATAACAGCTTCACAACATTTTTCCATGTTTTCCAAAATTTCGTTTGAAGGTGTGCCATCGCTATCTTTTGCTTCTAAAGGCTTGAGATAAACTTCTTCTTGCTGAGGAAAAAACACCACTACCAATATTAAGAAGAAAATTGCTATCAGCATTTTTTTCTCCATTTAACTCACCAACAAAAAATTTTTTAGTTCCTTTGGTTTGATAAAAATGTAAATGAATGAGTCATGCAATTTTTGTTGGTTTTTATATTCATCAAAAACTTTTATATTGAAATGGATGTTTTTAAAACAAACAAATAAAACCCACTTACAACCATCTTCAGAATTCAAATCTCCTAAGGGTATTGTATAATTAACCCAATCTAAATTTCCAACCAATTCAACTTTATGTTCTTTAAATTTGCCCGTGGAATTTTCTTCAATTATACCATAAGCTAAAGAAGAGCAATTTTCCTGCCATAGAGAATATATGTTCAAGCCTTTACCTCTTTCAAATCTTTTGTCAAAAATAAGGTTTTGAGGTGGGAGAGGATCATTAATTATAACCATTCTGGAAATTTGGCTGCTAGTCCAATTTTCTCCTCCAGTTGAATTGTATATGAAAAGATAATTCCCGGCTTTTAAATAATCAATGTAGTTAACTCTACTACCAGGCGAAATCAATTCCTTTCCATAAAGAGCATAGTTTACATCTTCATCTCCAAAATTATTTTCATATGCAGTCACATTAACTCTAGCAGGACAAGAACCCCTTTCATAATCAACAATAAGATTCAAAACAGGAGAACCCTTTTCAACTTCAACACTTTTTGTTGTTTCAAACTGCAAATAATTTTGTGTTTCTGGGTAAGTGCAAGAGTAATTCCACAAACTAGCCTTAAGAAACTCTTCGCTGTATATGTTGTTTCCTTTTAAAATTTCTTCACCATTTCTCTTCAAAATTAATTCGGCATTTTCATCACCTTCAAGAATTGTGCAGTTTAAGGCAATCGAATTGGGATAAACAATTTTTTCAGGTAGATAAAAATCTAACAAAGGATAAGATTTGGAAATTTCTAAAATGAAGAATGAAGTTGAGTTCCAATTGTTGTAAACATCTTTTGCATATTCTCTCCAAAAGTAAATTCCGGCAGGCAAGTTTTTGACTGAATAAGAATAAATACTCTCACTAATTTCATTCAAACTCTCATTTTTAAATTCTCCAGTAAAATTGTGTTCAATTATCACATCTTCTATTTTACTCTCATCGAACCAACTTACATTTAGCTTTAATTCAAAATTTTTGGAGTAGTTCAATTTAATATGATGATTTTCAACTATCCAGAAAGGTGGTTGCAAATCTTTTCTTTCGATTTCAACAAAACCTTCAATTATTTCGAAATTTCCATATTCATCAAAAACAGTTATTTTGTAATAAGATGTATCTGAGAAAGAATAGTTAACCCAATCTATCATACCCTTAAGCTTGATTTTCTCAATTTTTTCAGAGCCGGTTGAGTTTTCTTGAACAATAGCATAATCTAAATTAGAAAATCTTTCTCTCCAAAGAGAGCTCAAAATTTTCTTATCCTCATTTTCCTTTAAATCAAAACTTAAAAGTTGAGGTGGAGAATTGTCAAATATTCTTGTTCTTCTTTCATTCCCCCCAAAACAATTCCATGAAGGTGGGTCTAATGCATACTGATATTTGTTAGTGGAACCAAAAGTTAAATCCAAGCTTCCATCTTCATTCAAATCTGCTATAGCAGGAGAAGAATAAATGTATTGGCCAATCACATAGCTCCATACAATTCTTCCATCAATTCCATTCAAAACATAAATTCTTCCATCAGTTGCCCCGATTACTATGTCATTAATTCCATCAAGATTTAAATCAGAAACAGATGGTAAGTAAGGAACTCTTCCTCCAGTTGGAATTGAAAAAGTACAGTTTATACTTCCATCATGATTGAAACAATAAACTTTTCCATCATGAGAAGAAATTATGATTTTTTTACTATTACTTATGTTTGCTATAACTGGAGAAGAGGTGATCCAATTTCCAGTAGTATAGTTCCAAATTTTTTCTCCTGTGGATGCATCCAAGACATAAACATTTTTATCGTAAGAGCCAAATATTACTTCTAAATCACCATCCATGTCCAAATCATCTAAAGCAGGAGAAGATTCAATTTTTTCTCCTGTAGAAAAATTCCAAATTTTGCTTCCGTCACTCCCATTCAAAGCGTAAAGATTATAATCATAGCTTCCAACAAAAACAACAGGATAACCTTCTACGCTTAAATTAACTAAAGCTGGTGAAGAAACTATTTTCCCATTAGTTGAA
>JAVZHJ010000010.1:0-16607 GCA_038998365.1 Candidatus Aenigmatarchaeota archaeon
AGTTATATTATAAAAATTATTCAAAAATTTGAAGAATTTCTCTTGCTCTCTCTTTTCCACTTTCTGTTAAGTAAAATTTTTTCGAAATTTCATCCCTTTGAATGATTTTTTCATCTTCTAAAGACCAGATTGTAGATAATAATTCATTAAAATCAAATTTATATGGAGATAAATTTGTTCTTAGTAAAAATTTTTCTACAAGTTTTGACAATCTCAAAGGATTTTTTTCATACAAGATTTTGATTGTCTGTGATCTATAATCAATTTTTTCCATGACAAAATAATATAACTAGAAAAATATTTAAAAATAAATTCGTATCTTTTGCTTGATAATATGAGTAATGATACGGATATACATGAAGAATTGGTTAAAGAATTGACTATATTGAAAAAAACAATTAATAAGCTTCAGAAAAAAGTTTATAAAATAGAAAGAATGCTTCTAACTCAAAATATTGAACCAAGAGAAAATTACGAAATTCCAATCAGCCCAAATACAGCAAAAATCCTTAAGTATTTAATGGATAATGGCCCAAGGACACAATCACAAATAATTAATGATCTTAAATTACCTAAATCCACAGTTTCATATTCATTAAAAAGATTAAAAGAAATGAATTTAATTGAGTCGAGAAGGATACCAAGGTATGATTCTCGATTTGAATATAATGCTAAAAATAATTTACCAAACAATATTCTTGAATTTTTATCTCGACTTGAAAAATAAATAAAGCGCCCTCGGTGGGATTTGAACCCACGACCTACCGGTTAACAGCCGGGTGCTCTACCACTGAGCTACGAGGGCTTTATGGATATACCCTATTCACCAATCTTGGAAATGCAGTAGCATCTCTTATATGTTTGAGCTTACAAATCCACATCACAATTCTCTCAATTCCCAAGCCAAAGCCTGCATGTTGAACCGAGCCAAACTTCCTCAAATCCAAATACCATTGGTAAGCTGAAGCATCAAGCTTCTCTTCTTCTATCCTTTTCATCAATTCTTCAAAGCTCTCAATTCTCTCGCCAGAGCCAATTATCTCACCATAACCTTCTGGAGCAAGCATATCAACGCTTAAAGTAACGTTTGGGTTTGAAGGATCTGGTTTATGGTAAAAAGCCTTTATTCCTTTTGGAAAGTGTGTGACAAAGAAAGGTTTGTCAAACTGTAAAGCCAAGACTCTTTCTTCATCAGCTCCTAAATCATCCCCATATTCTATTTTCACTCCTTTTTCTTGCAAAATTTTTATCGCCTCTTCGTATCTTACTCTTGGAAAAGGTGGTTTCATCTTTAGCAAATCTTCAGGATTTCTTCCAAGCTCTTTCAATTCTAAGCTACACTCCTTAGCAACTTTTTGCAGGATGAAAGCTACAAGCTCCTCCTCAATTTTCATCAGTTCTTCAAAACCACAAAATGGCATTTCAGCTTCCAAATGCCAGAATTCTGTCAAATGTCTTCTCGTCCTTGATTTTTCAGCCCTGAACGAAGGGGCTATTGTGTAGCACTTGCCAAAACCAAAGATCATGGCTTCTCCATAAAGTTGCCAAGATTGAGTCAAGTAAGCTTTTGAATCAAAGTATTTGAGCTCGAACAAAGTTGAGCCACCTTCACAAGCAGCCCCAACTATTATTGGAACTTGAACTTCTAGAAAACCATTTTCTTTAAACCATTCCCTCGCTGCTTCCAAAATTTTTGCTCTCACTCTCAATATTCGATTCATCTTCTTGCTCCTGATCCAAAAGTGTCGGTTGTCTAAAAGAAACTCAGGACCATGATACTTTTTTCCAATCGGAAAATCTTCCATTGCTTTGCTCAAGACATTTATTTTCTTTATCGCTATCTCATATCCATAAGGTGCTCTCTCGTCTTTTTTTGCTATGCCAAAAATTTCCACTGCTGACTCTAAAGGAAGCCTTTCAATTTCATCAAAAGTTTTTTCATCTATTTGGTCTTTTCTTAAAGTGCATTGAATGAATCCTGTTCCGTCTCTTACTATCAAGAATAAAATTCCACCTGAGCTACGCTTGTTGTGGAGCCAACCTTTAATTTCAACTTCACCTTCTTTTCCTTCCAATATTTTCGAAATCTCCATACTAATCACCTATTTTACTTTTTTAAAAATAAATGGCTGCGGCGGGGAGAATCGAACTCCCATCACCAGGGTAACAGCCTGGTATGCTAAACCTTTTGGCACCACGCCGCTATAGCTTAAGCTAAGCAGAGAAGCAATCAAGAATTCTTTGAATCTAATCGAGGCTAGCCAAATTCCAAAATGAGATTCAGCAACTATTGTTTTGGCAACCGCCTCTCATCACTTCACCTTATGATATTTTTTTACTCAGATTTTAAATATTTAACTATTGTGTGTTTTTACACGTAATTTCTTATTTTTTCTAAAAATTCACCCACACTATATTTTCTGCCATAAAATGAGGAATAACCATTAAATTTTTATTTCTATCGATAGTTTCAAGGCGAAGCAATTCCAGGAACTTTGGGGAATGGCACAGCTTCCCATATTTTCTCCAAACCACAAATCCATCTTGTCAATCTTTCAACACCAATCCCAAAACCAGAAGATGGTGGCACACCAGCTTTCAGCATGCTCAAATACCACTTGTACTTTTTTGGGTCTTCCCCACTCTTCTTCATCCTATCAACAACCTTTTTGTATTCATGCTCTCTTTCACCGCCAGAAATAACTTCACCAAAACCTTCAGGCAAAATCAAGTCAAAATCTCTCAGCTTGTTCGTCTTTGGATCTTCAAGATAATAGAAGCCCCTTGCTTTCAAAGGATAATCAGTTATCCAGAAAGGCTCAGAGTGCTGAGCAGACAAGGCTTCTTCAGCTTCCCAAGGAATTTCTTCATTTTCACCCATCTTGAAACCAAGCTTCCTCACAACCTCAACAGCTTGCTCATGAGTAAGCCTTTTAAAAGGAGTTTTTGGAACTTTTATTTTCCTGCTAAAAATTTCCAGCTCTTTGAAGCATTTCTTCTTCACATCTTTCACCACATAAACAATCATTTTTTCAGCTAAATGCATGGAATCTTCATAAGTTGCATAAGCTTCTTCCAAGTCAATTTGCCTGAATTCAGCTAAATGTCTTCCAGTTTTTGCTGATTTTTTTGGCTCAATTCTTATGTTTGGTGAAAGAGAAAAAATTTTGGTGACAGAGGAAATTGCCATTTGCTTGTACAATATCATGCTGCTCATGAGCCTAAACTTTTGGCCGTAAAAATCTATCATAACTTGCTTTGCTCCCCTTATTCCTGGATCGGTAGCAGGGCCTATTATTGGAGCTAGAATTTCTATGAAGCCTTGCTTCCTCAAAAATTCTCTTATGGCTGAAAGAATTTCATCTTGAATTTTCAACATAGCAACCATTTTAGGATGTTTTAGAGTTATGTGCCTATACTTGATTGATTTAATTGAGTTCAAGTTGCTTAGCTCCATGCTATCACTAAACTTTTTATGTTGAATCAACAAATTAAATCTATGCAACACAGCTTAAAAAAAGTTAAAGCTTTCATCCTCGCTTCTTTCACCTACACACAAAAAGGCAAGCTTTTGGATCAAAAAGAAATTTTAACACAAATAGCAAAATTTCCAGAAGTTGAAGAAGCGCACATCATAAGTGGTAATTGGGACATCTTGATAAAAGTTGCTATGGATAGCGTGGACGAAATAGGGAGTTTTGTTGTTGATAAGCTTAGAAAAGTTAAAGGAATAGAGAAAACAATAACTTGCATGGTCTTCCAAACTGCAAAAGAATAGCTTAAACTTCTTCCGGTGCTTCCTCTGGAATCTCTTGAGGCATTTCTGGTGTGGCTATGTGTTTTATTATCACTATGTCGCCAACTGCTTGTACAACTGGATAAGGCACGATTACTCCTTTCTTGCCTCCCAAAGTCTTGCCCAAGAAGCCTTCCCTAGCAGCTTCTATCACCAAGCTCCTTATCTTGAATCTCGCTAAATCAAGCTCAACATCAGAGACCTTGCCACAATAGAAGCCTTTTGCAGTGAAGACATCTTTGCCAAACAAATCAGCAATGTCTTTGACATTAATTGGCATTCACATTCCTCCTTAATAGAATTATCTTTTAATATTAAATAAACTTTTGTTTATAAATTATTTAGTGCCTAGGTGGCCGAATCCGGTTAAGGCGCCAGAATTTTTGGCGAATCTGCTAAGCTGGTGGTCGTAAGACCGTGTGGGTTCAAATCCCACCCTAGGCGCTTTAAGTAATTCTTAAAAATTTAATTTTCGCTTTTTAAAATTATGAAAGAAAAAGTTAGAGAATTTGTAAAAGGTTTATTTGAGGCGAGTATGGTTTCAAGTGGATTAATAATTTTGGATGAGATAACAAGTTACATTACTGGTAGGCCTCTAACACCTTATTTTCTATCTTCAAATATTGTTCTTGGTTCTGGTGTAGTTTCTGGCTATAAATTAAAGAAAAATAACTTCGATGGTTTCAGAGGCTCGTTTGTTTGGCTTGCTTCTTCACTATTCCCATATTTGGTAAAAGAAGCCCCAACGAAAAATTTACTATCGTTTGAAACAATTTCTAACGTATTAGTGAATGTTGTAGAATATGCGTTAGTATCATCATTATTTTATTTTGCAACTAGAAAAGACTAGCAAATTATCAAAAATTTCTTTTCTTATAACAATTATTTAATGTGAGCAGATGAATATCTTAGCGGTTTTCTTACTCTTCTTCTTCCTATACTTTTGGGTAAAGTTGATTTTAGATGAGGCAATTTACATTCCTTTGCCAAAATCAACCATAAGGAAAATGCTTAAGCTTGCTAAAGTCAGCAAAAAAGATTTGCTCTATGATTTGGGAGCAGGAGACGGAAGAGTTGTGATAATAGCAGCGAAAGAATTTGGCTGCAAAGCTGTTGGCATAGAAAGAAGTGCTTTGCTTGCTGCAATTTGCAGGTGGAGAATTAAAAGAGCAGGCTTGCAAGATAAAATCAAGATCATAGAGAAAAATTACTTTGATGTAAATTTAAGCAAGGCTACAGTAATAACAGCTTACCTTTCAAAAAAACAAAATGAAAAGCTTGTGCCTAAGCTGAAAAAAGAACTGAAGAAAGGAACAAGAATAGTTTCTGCTTCTCATGTTTTTCCTGGCTTGAAAGAAGTGAAAAGAATAAAAACAGGGCACTTTTATTCTTATTTATATAAAATTTAATTTTTTATTAAAGGGTCCGTAGTCTAACGGTAGGACGTCACCCTGACACGGTGAAGGAAGGAGTTCAATTCTCCTCGGACCCACTTTCTAAAGCCCCAGGCGGGATTTGCACCCGCGACCTCATGCTTACCATGCTTACGCAGCTCTTATGCGCTCTAGCTAGCTGAGCTACTGGGGCATAATCTTCTAATATGATTTAAGTTAGAAAAACCAATTTCTTTTATCCATTTATCAAGAGACTTTTTACTATAGATATCTACATGATATGAAATATTATTTTTATAATTATCTCTAACTAAAGAAGGTGAAAATCCCATTTTTTTAAGAATCCTAAATAATTGAGCATCCAAGGATTTACTTTTTGTTGTTATTGATAATCTTGGATATGGGTTTTTGTATATTCCTCTTTTATCCCATATTATAGAACCATCAGTATCAAAAATTCCTCTAAGGACAGATGTTAAATTCTTTTTATTCTCTAAAAATATTTGTGGAATTTTTATTATGGAACTTTTTTTACCGGCAGGTAGTTTGAGAAATTTAGTAAAAAATAAGTAAATATCTTTTGAGTAATATCTTAATCTCAAGGCTCTGCTTCTTATTTGAATGTGTGGTTTACAAGCAAATAAATATTTCATTAATGGTACAATAATTTGAGTATAATAGTCATAATCGTTGAGAGGATGACCTGTAAATTCTATGATATAATGCTTTTTATTATAAACATTAAAGAAGCCATCGCCAATGAACGCTCCTACTATTTCTGATAATTCAGGAGTGATCATATCTTTTTTATGAATTCTCTTCACAAAAAACACTTATTTTTTAAGATTTTTAAAATTTGGTGCAACAAATGTTTCTAAATTAATTATCGAAAATATTATTCGAACTCGATAAAACTATTTATTAAGAACACCTACAAATCATTTTTATGCCAAAAGGAGTTTTCATAGTTCTCGAAGGCATAGATGGCTCAGGCAAAAGTTCGCAATCAAAGCTCCTCTTCGATTTTCTCCAGAAAAACAAAATTGATTCAATTCTAACTCACGAGCCAACAGATGGTGATATAGGAAGCCTGCTCACAAACAAATACCTTAAAGAAGTTGATTTGCCTTTGGTCGATGCTTTTCTCTTTGCTGCTGATAGGGAAGAGCACTTGAAGAAAGTTATTATTCCAGCTTTAGATCAAGGCAAAGTTGTGATTTCAGATCGCTATTATCACTCAACTCTAGCTTACCAACAAGCTCAAGGTCTTGAGTTGGAATTTCTTCTTGAGTTGAACAAAAAATTCATCAAGCCTGATTTAACCATAATAATTGATCTTGAGCCTGAGATTGCTGTTGATAGAATAGAGAAAGATAAAAACAGGAAAATGGAAGATAGGAAGAAATTTGAGAAGGTTGAATTCTTGAAGAAAGTTAGGAATAATTTCCTTAAGCTGAAAGAAATCTTGAAAGATGAGAAAATTGTTGTAATAGATGGTAGCAAGACGAAAGAAGAAGTTTTTGAGGCTTTGATCAGCGAGGTAAAAAAGATTTTATTCTAAAATTCAAATTAATTTTATGGTTGAAGAGCTTTTTTTGAAGATGATTCTTTCTTTAGGCATAGGGGCTTTGGTTGGGATTGAAAGGGAGCAAAGGGCTAAAGGCGAAGTTGCTCAAGGCATAAGAACTTTCATGCTTGCTTCATTCTTAGGTTTTATTTCTACACACTTCTCTTTCATCTTTCAATCCTTCTTACCTTTCTACATAGCTTTTATTTTTTCAGGGGTTTTGACAGCTTTGGCTTACTGGAGAAAAACAAAAGACCATATTGGCCAAACCACAAACTTCGCTTTTCTCATAACTTTTCTTCTTGGAACTTTAGTTTACTTCGATAGCTTTCCATTTTACCTCTCAGTCTCTCTTGCAATCTTATTGACTTTCATCCTCGCTTCAAAAGAAATCCTCCACACTTTCTCAAGACATTTAACAAAAGAAGAAGTTTGGAATGCCGTTTTTTTTGCAGTTTTATCCTTCGTGGTTTTACCAATTCTCCCAAATCACACAATAGATCCTATGAATTCAATAAACCCATTCTTGATTTGGTCAAGCGTCGTCATAGTTCTTTCCCTCAGCTTCTCAGCTTACATCCTCATGAAAATTTTTGGTCCAAAGAAAGGGATAATTCTTTCAGGCATCTTAGGTGGAATAATTTCTTCTGTTGCCGTAACGATATCAATGGCAAGTGATGCAAAGAAGAACAGAAGAATTTTTTACTCTGCAATTTTTTCAATAATAGTAGCATCTTCGACCATGTTCTTAAGAATGTTTTTCATCTCAGCTATTTTCAATTACAGTTTAATCCTTATGCTTTTGCCGCTTGTGATCTTAAGTGTCTTGGGCTACTTTATATCCCTTAGTTTTATAGAAAAAATAAAGAGAGAAAAACCAAAGCTGATATTAAGATCACCACTTGACTTAAAAACAGCTTTGAGGTTTGGCTTGTTTTTCATGCTAACGATGATAATCATAAGTGTAAGTAAGAATTATTTTAACGAAGCTGTGGTTTATCCTATAGCTTTCATCACCGGCTTGGCAGATGTTGATGCAATCGTGATTTCTCTCTCTTCTTTGGCTTTTGTTTCAATTTCACCAGCAGTTGCTGCAAAAGGCATAATAATAGCAGCAATATCCAACACTTTCTCAAAATGGCTTCTAGTTGCTTGGCTTGGTACAAAGAAAATGGCTTCGGATTTGGGCAAAGTATTTTTAATCTTGAGTTTTGTTGGGATAGCAATTCTATTTTTCATTTAACAAATTAATATTATGGAAGAAGAATTCCCAATAATTACAGCCACACTTTCTATTCTTATATTAGCATCTTTCCTTTTCACTTCAAACTTTGTTGAAAAAATTTTCAATCCCGAAGCTGAAAGTTCTTTGGAATACTATGAAAACTTGTTAGGTTTTATTCCAGCAAAACCAAAAATTTATTCTTTGCTTACTTACACTTTCGTCCATCATGATATTTTCCATCTTTTTGGAAATTTGATAATGCTGATAATAGTAGGACTTGCTTTGGAAAAACACATAGGCAAAATTCCTTTTCTTGCTGTATACATTTCTTCTGGCTGTACTGCAGCAGTTTTTGACATAATAAACAGAATTTTGCTTGGAATTCCTATGGAAGCACCTTTTGTTGGAGCTTCCGGTGCTGTTTTTGGTCTTGTTGCCATGGCAAGTTTAACAAGACCCTTGGAAAAAATCCCAACATTTCTAGTTTTACTTTCTTTTTTACCTTTAATTCAACTTTTAGTTATGATACCGCTAGCAATATTCACAGATCAATTTAGCTTAATGGCTTTGCTCTTCTTCTTTTCCTTTCTTGTTTTTGCTCTTCTCTTCTTACCCGGTCACTTACCAATATTCTTTGCCACACTTCTGTTCATTTTTTCTTGGGCAATCTTTTTACTGCTACATATACTTCCGACCTCACACGTTGGACATCTGGGCGGTCTTTTAGGAGGATTTCTTGGGATGCTTCTTTTCCCTAAACAAAAATCTTAGTTTTTTATAGTTTTTTGAACAAATTAAATTTATGATAGCAAGGACAGGAGCAATAATTGTTGGGATAATATTTCTGAGTTTCATAGCAGCTTTATTGCTAGTGGATTTAACAAGCCCAAAAGGATTTAAGCAAGGAGAATCTCTATCGAGTTTCATAAACTTTTTGTCCAGCAGCCAAGAAAAATTAGAATGTGATTGTGAATTTAGCTCTCAGCTTCAAGAATATATTTGCAATCCTTTTTGTGGGGAGCTTTCTGGAAGGAGTTGCGAGAAAAAATCAGATTGTGTTTAGCTGCTCCAATATTTCCTAGTCCTTATGAACCCTCTCTCTTCTTCAAGGATATCTCTCAAGGCTTTTTTGTTTAGAAGGTTGTATACAATATTTACTAACAGAGATATACCACTTAAGTGAGTTCTAAATCTATTTTTCTACCACAAGCTTGCTTCCCTTTATGATGACTTTGACTTCTTCACCGGGCTTAAAAGGAAAGGCCGAATCATCTGCCACGGAAGCTGGTATTGTTAGGTATAAAGTTTTAGCTTTCTTGTGTGGTATTAATGTCGTCTTAGCTTCGAGTGCCATATATTTAATTGCTACAGTAATATTTAAATACTTAAAGTTATATAATAATTACGGTGATAATTAAAGTGTCAGAAAAAGACGGGTTTGTACATTTATGGGATTTACCAGATCACGTATATATAGATTTTAAGTTAAAATACAGACTTAAATTACTGAATACATTAAAATATCTTTCTCCGAAAAAGAATTGGTATTCTATAGCAAAACTTCTGTTTCCAAATAAAAATTGTAGAAAAAGCTTTAATTTAATTGTGCCATTTATAAGAAGAAACAAAAAGATTTCTTTAAAAATTATTAAAAGAATTTCTAAGGTATTGGTAGGAAGTGGTTATAAAGAATTTTCTTTAGAAAATAATGGAGAAGAATATTAAATGCCTTTCTGGTGATAACCCATCTAATGAAATAATTAATCCTAAAATGCCTTTTAATTTTAATAACCCCAACGGCACTAGAATTATAGCTGCTATTTTTTGCGATGGTGGTATTACTAAAAAACTAAATCCATTTTATGTTAATTTTGATAATAATCTAAGGTCATTAGTTAGATCTTCATTTGCTAAAGTTTTTGGTAAAATTCAAGGTAAAATAGAAGGCAAAAATCAACTAATATTCCCAAAAATTGTCGGTGAAATACTTGTATATGGACTAGGACTTCCATATGGAAGGAAAATATATTTTAATCCCAGTTTGCCCGAATTTATATTTAATACTAATATTGACTCCAAAATTTCATTTATTAAACAAGCTTTTGATGACGAGGGAAGTGTATCTAATAAATCAATAAAATTTACTTCTGCAGGAATTTCTGAACCACCATTATTCCTCAAGAACATTAAAAAGCTCATGGAAATATTTAAAATTAAAACCACCGATATATTTTCAACAGGAAAGTATTGTGTTAAAAGTGGAGAAAAGCACAAACAGTATTGTTTTTATATTTTAGGAAGAGCAAATCTAATTAAATTTTATAGAATTATTAATTTTAATTCGAGAAAGAAGGCGGAAAAATTGAAAGCAGAAATAGATAGTTATAAACGATGGCAAGTTAGTCCGGGTGAGGCTTTAGATAATGCTTTATTTAACATAAGAAAACTTGAGTTAGAAAATAAAACTATTACAACTAAAAATTTAATGAAGAAAATGGGCAGGTCTTCTTCCCAAGTGTTATGGTGTATAAGACAATTGGTCAAGACAGGATTCTTAAAAACAATAAAAGAGTCTTATTTTACTATGAATGGCCCAACATCTAGAGAATTTAGATTAACTGATAAAGGGAGGAAAAAAATTAAGTACGCCAATATTTCCGAGTACGAATAAAATTTCTTTCCGCCTCTAGTACATCTTTCAGTAAATCATCTTCAGATTTATGAAATTTACTGAGTATACGCATTGCGGCCACAGGTCCTATGCCTCTACCCGCCAAAACTAATGCAGCATGGTGTCGGTAGGTTAAAAATATATCGGCAGTTTGTCTTATCCTTTCGAATTTTTTCTTTTCCTCTTCTGTCAAAGTCCCCCTCAACTTTTTTTTCACAAGCTTTATTGCTTCCATATTTCTTGGGTGAACAACAGCCAAAAGCTTTGCTTCACACTTCTTGCACTTCACTTTATCAGAAATTTCTTTCACTATAAAGCTTTGTTGCCATTGTCCGCAATTCACACAAACAAGTTTCACACTTGTGTTCAAAAGCCTTTTCTTGAAAAGCTCGAAGATTTCAAGCTCGGGTCTTGGTGGTCCAACAAGCTCCGCAAACTCGTGCCTCAAACCAATTTTCCCAAGAGGCGAAAGGCCCGGCTTAAATACCACTTCAATTTCCTTGTTTTGGATTTTCTTCAAAATTTCTGTAGTTTTTTCTATGTCAAGCTTTTCAGTTTCCAACTCTTTCAAAGTTTCCTTGTAGATTGGTGTGCCAATAAAACTTTCAACAATTTTCCCCAGTCTTACCTTGCTGTAATCTGCATCTTTAGCTATTGCTCCAAACCTTTTTGCAACATGTACAAACTTCCACTCGAACAAATTGGTTTTGCTTAAATACATCTCAATGTAATTTCTCAAGTATTCTGGATTTGTTTGGAAGAGAATTTCTTTCAATAGCTCCAAAGCCTTTACTTGAAAGTGTAAAATTATTCTGTAAGGATCTGTTCTCAAGCCAACAGAACCAATTCTTGCCGTAAGCAGAGAAGATAAAAATCTGCCAAGAGTTTCATTCACGAGAGATCCAAAACAAGAATGAATTATCACGGAATTTTCATGATCTTCTATCAGTATTGTTTTTTCATCTGGCACTGTACCATACTTCTTTTGCTGTTTTATTATCTTAATCATCTTCTTGGCACAATTTTCGTCTATCGGATAAGATGACAAAAGCCAGTTAGCAATTTCACCTTCACTTTTTTCTTCCAAGTATTCTGACAAAATACCCCTCAACCTTCCAACTTCTTGTGCAACTTCAAATGGCACTGGAATGAGCTCACCTTCCCACCCTGGTATAGCAGCCTCTATGTCCTCAACAGGCTCAACAAAAATTTTGTCTTCTTCAATCGATGCTATCTTGTAAGCTTCACCTTTCAAGATGAAAGTTGTTCCTGGCTCGGCATTTAATGCAACAAACTCTTCATCTAGCACGCCAACAAAAGAATTGTCCAGGCTGTTGAAAACTTTGAATTGTTTTGTGTCAGGGATTGTGGAAAGTTGGGTGAAATAATATTCAAAGCCTCTCCTCCTCTTTTTTATTTGACCGTTCAAGAAAATTAGTCCAAGCTGCTGCAACTGCTTGCAAACTTCCAAAAATTCAGTGAAACTAAGCTTTTGATAAGGATAAGCTCTTTTCACAAGCTCATAAGCTTTTTGAAGCTCAACTTTCCAGTTATCTATGGTAAGGCCAACAAGCTGGTGAGCCAAAACATCGAAAGAATTTTCATGCAGCCTCAAAGTTTCAATTTCTTCTTTCAAAGCTTTTCTTGCTATTACAGATGACTCAAAAACATCATCTTCATCTGTTGCTATTATCACCCCTTTGCTTAATCTCTCGACACCATGCCCGCTCCTTCCTATCCTTTGGATTGCTTGTGTTACAGTGCGAGGAGACATGTACTGAAGCACAAGGTCAACACTTCCAATATCAATTCCCAATTGAAGCGAAGAAGTTGCTATTATGCTTTTTATCTTTTCTTCCTTGAATTCTTTCTCAGCTTTTATTCTAACCTCTTTGCTCAAGCTTGAATGGTGAACAGCTGCAGGGAAATCTTTGTCCAAAGCTTTAATTCTTGATGCTAAGATTTCGGCAAATTCTCTTGTGTTCGTGAAGGCTAAAACAGAACGAGATTTTTTTATGAGCTCCATTATCAATCTAAGCCTTGCAGCAGTTTCTGGCGAGACGAAAAGCTTTTTAGCTATTTTCATATCTTCGGCTTTAGGCTCTGGACTTATGACTTTTATTTCCATGGCTTTTGAGTGAATTGCTTTTATTATTTCAATACTTCCATTTGGACATAGAAACTTTGCAACTTTTTCAGGTGAGCCAACTGTTGCTGACAAGCCAATGATCTGAAAATCATGGCCAGCAAGTGCCTTCAATCTTTCTAAAGCTAAAGCAAGTTGAGTTCCACGCTTGCTGTCAACAAGCTCATGAATTTCATCAACCACAACATGTTTTACATTCTTCAAATGCTCTCTTATCACTTTTCCTGGTAGAATTGCTTGTAAAGTTTCCGGTGTTGTTATTAAAAGCTGGGGAGGAAATTCGGCTTGCTGCTTTCTCTCATAAGCTGAAGTGTCACCATGTCTAACAGAAGCTTCTATTCCAATTTCATTGCACCACCAAAGCAACCTATCAAGCAAATCTCTATTGAGTGCACGGAGTGGAGTTATGTAAAGGATTGCTATGGGCTTTGGTTTTTCTTGCATTAGGAGATGAAAGATAGGGAGCATGCAGCTTTCTGTTTTTCCTAAGCCTGTGGGTGCAATTATCAAAACATTCTTACCTTCCAAAATTGGTTTGAAAGCTAGCTCTTGGACTAAAGTTGGTTTAACAAACCTTTTCTTCACAATTTTTTGAAGTTCTGGGTTCAAAAGCTCGAAGACCATAACATCACCTATAGCTTACGCTAAGCAGAAGAGGAGTATATATTAAATGTTTCACTCGCATAAGTGAAATGCTATACTCTATTATTTCTCCTTACTTAAATATTTTTTGTGAATAAGAGAGAAAAAATGCAAATAGTGATGAAATTCTTGAAGAAAAAATATGGAAAAGAAATAAGAAGCTTTCTCAAAACAAAGCGAGACGTCTTCGAGCTTTTGATAACAACAATCCTTTCCCAAAGGACAAGAGACGAGAACACAAGAAAAGCTGCAAAAAATTTGTTTTCTGTTGTTTCAAAACCAGAAGAAATTTTGAAACTTTCCGACAAAAAATTACAAGAACTTATAAAACCTTCTGGCATGTACAAACAAAAAGCCAAAAACATCAAGAAGCTTTGCAAAATTTTAGTTGAAGAGCTGAAAGGAAGAATTCCAAGAACAAGAGAAGAGCTTATGAAGCTTCCAGGAGTTGGAGACAAAACCGCAGATATTGTTTTGTCTTATGGTTTTGGTTTTCCTTTTATTGCTGTTGATATTCACGTGGAAGTTTGCAGCAAAAGATTGGGCTTGGTTGATAAAAAAGCTGACTACATGGAAATAAGAAAAAGCTTGGAAGAAATCGTGCCAAAGAAAGATAGGTATCTTGTTAATTTAGGTTTTGTGAGGTTTGGTCAAGAGATTTGTTTGACAAGAAATCCAAAATGTAATGCTTGTCCTTTCTTTGACTTCTGTGAATTTGAAAACAAACAATATTTTAGAAAAAATCCAAATTAATCTTATGAACGAAACCAAGTGGCACATTTTTGAAGCAGAAGATGTAATCAAAACCCTTGAAAGCAGCGAAGCTGGTTTAAGCGAGCTAGAAGCTAAGCGAAGGCTTGAGAAATTTGGCTTGAATGAAATCAAGGAGAAGAAAAAAATTTCTCCTTTTAAGATTTTCTTGAGACAATTCAAAAGCTTTTTGATAGCTATACTACTTGTTGCTGCCATTGTTTCTCTTTTTCTAAAAGAATTTCTTGATGCTTCGGCAATCTTTGCAATTTTGATGATGAATGCTTTCCTTGGCTTTTACCAAGAGTACAAAGCAGAAAAAGCGATGGAATCTTTAAAGAAGATGATGGTTCAGAAAGTTAAGGTGATAAGGGAAGGGAAGCAAACAGAAATTTCTTCAAAGGAGCTTGTTCCTGGCGATATTATAATTCTCGAAGAGGGCGAAGGAATTCCTGCTGACGCTAGGATAATAGAAGCTTTCAGTTTAGCTACAGACGAATCAGCCTTGACCGGAGAATCAACACCAGTGGAAAAACAAGTCAAGCCAATTCAAGATTTGCCAATAGCAGAAAGAAGCAACATGGTCTTCATGGGAACTTACGTTGCTAGAGGAAGAGGAAAAGCTATTGTGGTTGCTACAGGGATGAACACAGAAGTTGGAAAAATAGCGAAAGAGATCGAGGAAGCAGAAGAAGAAACTCCTTTGCAGAAAAAACTTGACAAGTTTGGAAAATGGTTGGGTTTGCTTGTTCTTGTTGTTTGTTTCTTTGTCTTTGTTTTAGGTTACTTGGAAGATTTAGACATAGTGGATGATTTCTTCACAGCAGTAGCTTTAGCAGTTTCAGCAGTTCCAGAAGGCTTGCCAGCTGTTGTTACAGTAGCTTTGGCTTTAGGTGTGAATAGAATGGCAAAAAGGAATGCTTTAGTTAGAAAGCTTTCAGCAGTTGAAACTTTGGGCTGCACCACAGTGATAGCTGCAGATAAAACTGGAACGATGACTGTAAATGAGATGTGTGTGAAGAAGGTTTGGTGTTCTGGCAAAATAGTTGAAGTTTCCGGCACAGGTTTCGAGCCAAGAGGAGAATTTTTCTCAGAAGGGAAAAGCGTGGAGCCAACAAAAGATAATGACCTCATGCTTTTGATAAAAGCTGGCTTGATCTGCAACAATTCAACTATAGAATTCAAGGAAGGAAAATGGCATGTTATTGGTGATCCAACAGAAGCTGCTCTGCTCGTGTTAGCTTCAAAAGCTGGTCTAGCAAAACAAGAAAAAGCAGAGTTTGAAATTCCCTTTTCTTCTGAAAGAAAGCTCATGACAGTAGTTTACAAACAAGGAAAAGAATTTGTAGCTTTCACGAAAGGTGCTCCTGAAAAAGTCCTTCAACTCTCTACTTACATCCTAAAGAAAGGTAAAGCAGAAAGGTTGGGCGAAAAAGAGAAAGCAAAAATAAGCTTTGAAATGGAAGAAATGGCAAAGCAAGGTTTTAGAGTTTTGGCTCTAGCTTACAAGCGAGTGAAAAAAATTGAAGAGAGCAAGCTTGAGAAAGGCTTAACTTTCTTGGGATTTGTTGGGATGATTGATCCTCCTAGGCCAGAAGTCAAGCAAGCAATAGAAACTTGCAAGCAAGCTGGCATAAGGGTTGTGATGATAACTGGAGATCACAGGCTCACAGCTTTGGCAATAGCTAAAGAAATAGGTTTGGTTGAAGGCGAAGAAGAAATTTTAACTGGTGAAGAGCTGGAAAAAATGAGTGAAGAAGAACTGGAAGAAAAAGTGGAGAAAGTTGCAATCTATGCAAGAGTTTCACCTCAACACAAGTCAAGAATAGTTAAAGCTTTGAAGAAAAAAGGCCACATAGTTGCTGTCACTGGAGATGGAATAAATGATGCCCCTGCTTTGAAAAAGTCTGATATTGGAGTTGCAATGGGAATTAAGGGAACCGATGTGGCTAAAGAAGCAAGCGATATGGTTCTGCTTGATGACAATTTTGCTACAATAGTTAATGCTGTAGAGGAAGGGAGAGGAATTTACGACAACATAAGAAAGTTCGTAAGGTTTTTGCTTTGTATTAATTTCGATGAGATAGCTTTGATAACAACTGCAATTATTTTATCAACTATGTTACCAAATTTACCTTTGCCTTTGTTACCTTTGCAAATTCTTTGGCTAAATTTGGTTACAGATGGTTTTCCAGCTTTGGCTTTAACTGCAGATCCGTACGAAGAAGATTTGATGAAAAAGAAACCAAGGAATCCAAAGCACGGAATCTTGCATGGCATGCTCCTTTTCATACTCATGGCAACTTTGGTCAATTTCATCTCCACATTCACCATCTTCATCTGGAGCTTTAATTCAGGCTACACTCCAGAAGAAATTAGGACGATGGTGTTCACTACAGCAGTTTTCTTTGAGTTG
>JAVZHJ010000011.1:0-15990 GCA_038998365.1 Candidatus Aenigmatarchaeota archaeon
AAGTTAACTAGATAAGCAAGTTTTTACAAAATTATTTCAGAAGTTAAGGAGGAAGCATGGTTCAGCTAAAGGTTCAAGAAAGGGTTGAAAGCGATTAGCAAGGGTTCAACCGAGGGATCAAACCATATCCTCAGCGTGCTTTCTAATTTCAAATCTTCTTGAACTCAACAAACCAGGGCTTGCTGTAATTGAAATCAACGTTTGCAATCATACATTCGCCCCTTCTTGTTTTAACCAAGCTTGTAGCAAATTCTGCTCCATATTTTCTTTTCACAAAATCTAAATCATTATCATAAGCTGTTCTCAACCAAATTTCAGTTGCAACATTGCCAAGAACAGCAGGGCCAAAGTCTGAATAAGAATGAGTTATCAAAACTATACCAACACCGAATTTCCTGAATTCTCTGCAAGCTTTCTCAAGCAGCAAAGCAGCATTACCACCAAAGCTTGGTGTTAACTTATAAGCATCCTCAAAAACTAATAGACTCTTAAGCTCTTCTGTAGTTTCATTAAAGCTCAAGCTCAATTCTTCAATAGCATTCTTAATGAACTCATTATAGTCATTTGGCGTTAAATCGAGCAAAGAAAAAACAACCAGACCTTTTTTGAGATAGCTTACTGGATTAATTTTCAAATTCTTGTAAGAAATTTTAACTTCTTCAAAATTCTCGTAATTTTTACCAAATTCTGACCATTTTCCAGTAGGATCAAAAACAATAGCAGAAATGCCTTTTTTCAAACAGCCATCAACTATCACCATAGCTATTGTAGTCTTACCAGTTCCTGGCCCACCGACTATGAACAAATGTTTTGTGAGCAAGTTGATATCAAGAAAAGCTTCATGCTCGCTGCCAGCTATTTTTCCTATAACTATAGAACTCTTGCTTTCTTTCGGCAAAGCAACTAAGCTTATCGGCTTAATATATTCTCTAGCTTCCCTCATAAAATCGCTTTTATTATGTCTGCTCTAGCCACTATTCCGACAAGCTTCCCATTTTCTATAACTGGCAACCTATTAACATCATGCTTGTCCATAAGCTCAGCTGCGTCAAAAATACTAGCTTCTGGGCTTATTGAAATAACTTTTTTACACATTATGCCCTTAATTTTAACATTAGAAAGTCTTTTCACTTCTTTTTTCAACTCAACAAAATCTTTACTAGTTTTCACTATATCTAAAAAGAAAAGCCACAAAGAAGGCATGTCATGAGCGGACCCGATTTTCAACTTAGTCTTCAAAAACCTAACAATATCAGAAGTGCTTATTATTCCCACAACTTTTTCTCCATCAACAACAGGAGCGCCAGAAATGTTTTTTTCTGAAAGAACTTTCGCAACTTCAAAAACACTGTTTTCTGGGCTGAAACAAATGATGTTTGTGTTCATCACATCTCTTACATTTTTCATTTTCTCCCTAATATTCTATTGTTTTTTTATGATTAAATTTTCTACATCCCAAATCTACTTTTTCTATTCTTCTTATTCTTGTTGGATCTTCCATTTGTTTGAATATACTTCCACCTATGCTGCCACCAATTCCAAATAAGCTTCTTTCCACTTCTATCTTCAAGAAGTAAGGACATTTATCACAAGGATAAAAGATTTTACCCTCAACTTCTTTTGGTTTGTAGAAGTGCTCTCCTTTTTTGCATCCTTGCTCAGTATATTTATCAATTTCTATTTTTTCTTCTATTTGAGTCAACAAAACCCATTATCTTTTAATTAGGACGAATATTTAAATTTTTCTATCTTATCAAGCTTCCAGGCTCTATCTCTCTTTCTGGCTGAACCAAAACTATTTTTCCTTTTCCATTGTCTGCAGCCAATATCATGCAATTGCTTTCTACACCCATAAGCTTTACTGGCTTTAGATTCGTCGCGAAAACAAAACTTTTGCCAACAAGTTCTTCAGGCTTATAATATTCTAGCAAGCCAGCAACAGCTTGCCTTTTCTCACTTCCAAGATCAACTTGCAACTTTATCAGCTTCTTTGAATTTGGAATTGGTTCAGCTTCTAGTATTTTTCCAATCTTCATCTCAATCTTTTGGAAATCAGCAAATGAAATTTCTGCCAATCTTTCACCCCCATTTATTTATTGCTTTCAATAATTTTGAAAAGAATTTCAGGCTTTCTTATTTTCCACCCAGCTTGCAACATAAGCTTTGATGCTGAAAGCCAGTCTTGTTTGTGAACAGAATCATCATATCCCAAAAGCTTCCAGAGCTTTTCAGCAGAAGAAGGCAAGAAAGGTTCAATCAAAATCGCTAAGCAACGAACAGCATTGACACAAAGGTAAAGTGTAGTTGGAGCTTCACTTTTCTTGGCCCAAGGCTCTTTTTTCTGGAAGTATTGGTTGCAAATTGAAGAGAAATCAAGGATAGATTTCAAAGCTTTATCAAGCTCAAGATTTTCTATTTGACTTCCAACTAAAACAGAAATTCTTTCGATTTCATTCTTAAACTTTTCATCTTCTTCTGTGTAGTTTGTTGGCCTAGGAACTATGCCTCCAAAATTAGACCAGACAAAAGTTAAAGTTCTATGAACAAAATTTCCAATGTTTGCAACAAGCTCTCCATTGTTCCTTTCTACCAGCCTTTTTTCGGAAAAATCTCCATCTTCACCCAATGGCATTTCTTTTATTAAAGAATATCTTAGAGCATCAAAAGAATATTTTTTACTAAGTTCTATCGGATCAATAGCATTTCCTAAACTCTTACTTATTTTTTCTCCATTTACCGTGAAAAAACCATGAACGAAAATCTTTTTTGGCAATTCTATTTCAGCTGAGAAAAGCATAGCTGGCCAAAGAGCACAATGAAATTTTGTTATGTCTTTTCCTATCAAATGAACATCAGCCGGCCAATATTTTTCAAACTTTGAATAATCCCAACCAAACCCTATGCCTGTCAAATAATTTATCAAAGCATCAAACCAAACGTATAATACTTGAGATTTGTCTATGGGCACTGGTATCCCCCATTTTTGTTTCTGCCTTGAAATACTCACATCTGTGAAAAAATTCTTAACATATTCTATAACTTCGTTCCTTCTTTCTTTTGGTTGAATGAAATTTGGATTCTTTTCTATGTGCTCTAGCAATTGTTCTTTATACCTACTTGCCTTGAAGAAATAATTTTCTTCTTCTATTATATCGGGCTCTGTTTTGTGAATTGGACATTTACCATCAACAAGATCAGACTTAGTGATAAAGGCTTCGCAACCTACGCAATAATAGCCAACATATTTTCCCTTGTATATATCTCCTTTCTTGTTCACTCTCTTGAAAAATTCTTCCACACCCTTCTTATGTCTTTCTTCTGTTGTTCTTATGAAATCGTTGAAAGAAAAACCTAGCTGTTTAAATCTAGCTTTCCAAATAGCAGCCATTTTATCAACAAATTGAGCAACATCTTGTCCAGCTTTAGTAGCAGCTTCCACATTTTTTTGACTGTTTTCATCAGTACCTGTCAGGAAAAAAACATCCTTGTTATTAAGCCTGTGAAACCTTGCCAATATATCTGCTATTATTGTTGTGTAAATGTGACCTATGTGTGGCTCTGCATTAACGTAATAAATCGGTGTTGTAACATAAAATTTTTCAGGCACAGATTCACCTAACTATATTTCTAATTTTTAATTATTAATTTGCAAAATATTTCAAATTTTCACTTCTTCCAAAGAATTTAACACTAAATCTGGTTTTATCTTTCCTTTAACTTCTTTGTCAACTCCTGTTCTAACCAAAACGGCAAAGTAGCCACATTTTTTTGCAAGACCAATGTCAGCTTTAAGCTCATCGCCAAAAACAACAGTATCTTTTCTTGGTGATTGAACAAAAAGCTGAACAAGTTGACACATGAGGTCAGAAGGCTTGCCCAAAAGCTTTGCTTTTTTGTTGCACGTATACTCAATAGCTTTAACTATGCAACCTGTGCCAGGCCACATTTCATCGCCATGTGTGTAAACTCTACCAGTAGCAGCAGCTATCAACTTTGCACCTTTCTGGCTAGCTTTCAAAGCAGTCAAAATTTTTTGGTAGTTAAAGTCGGTATCGTGACCAATGGCCACATAATCAACGTTTTCATCTTCTCTCACTTCTATCCCCTCTTCTTTCAAATCTTCTTTAAGGCTATCACCAACAACAAAAGCTCTTGCTTTCTTCTGCTTCAAGAATTCAGCTATAGCCATAGCTGAGCTCACTAGCTCGCTTTCCTTACACTCAACTCCAAAGCCATTCAGCTTTTCAACCAGCTGCTTTCTTTTTACCATGGTGTTGTTTGTTATGAACAAGACTTGCTTTCCTTCTTTCCTTAGCAAAGCAGCAAGCTCTTTCATCCCAGGCAAAAGCTCTTTCCAATTCCAAGCAGTTCCATCTAAATCAAAGATGAAAGTTTTGAATCTTGAAAACTCCATAGTAATTATTTTTATTGCCAAAAATTAAAATTAAATTATGATTGGTCAAGCTATAGTAGATGGTTTCAAGTTCGGTTTTTCTCTAAAAAGAATGCTGCCTTATGTTTTCTTAAATCTCTTGCTTTTGTACACAGCTTGCGATATGCTTGGGAGATTCGGAACAATGGAACTAACCCCAGAAGCTTTATCTTCCGTAGCACCACTTTTTGGTCTATATCTTTTCATCTTTTTCTTCTTTGGTGTTTCTCAACCTTTGCTGATGGCTGTCATGCTTCATCAAGCTAAAAATTTTGGCAAAAAAATTCCGATGAAAAAAAGCTTCAGATTTGCCTTTTCTGTCTTCCTCAAATCTTTATTCATTTTAATAATCTTAGTTACAATTCATGTTTTGCTTGGATTTGTCCCATTCCTTTGGCCAGTTTTGATGTTGCTTTTTGCCTTAGTTTCTTTCTATGTTTATCCAGCAGCCATAATGGACGGCAATGATATAGTGAAATCTTTCAAAAAAAGTTTTTCAATTTTCAAGAAAGCTCCTCTAGAAACTTTCATAATCCTTTTGCTCATAGTCTTAGTTTCTTTCGTCTTGATCGTAATTTCCTTATTCCCAGCTATTTTCTGGCTTGCTGGCAATGTTTATGCTCTATCCCAACAAACTCAAGACACTGCAGTTCTAGCCCAATATCTAGCAAGGCTTTTGATGTCACCGACAATAATTCCTTTCTTGTTGTTGCCTTCTTTTGCTGCAGCTTTCTGTAAAGTGATGAAAATTGGGATGATGGCAAGGCTTTATGTTGCCTTGAAGAAAAAGGCTTAATCTTTTGATTTAACTAGGATGTAATAGAGAACAGCTCCTATGAAGTTCAAGAAAATAAGGACTATAACCCAAACAAGCTTATCTTCAAACTTCTTTCTTCCTAAGCAGTCTATTAACATCCAAACCCAAAAAACAACTGCAAAAATGGCTAAGCACAAGAAAAGAAAGCCAAGGCCACCAAAAAACCATAGCATTTGACTCACTTTTTGAGTTCTATAAAAATAAGTAGCTTTGGCTGAATATAAGTTTTATGGAAAAGTTTTTTCAGCTCATGGAAAATTTTGTCAAGCAGATAAGAGAAATGGAAAACCAGCGCATGAAGCTTGCCGAAGTTTTGAGGAATTTGGAAGAAGCTGAATTTGGCCAAGATGTGGCCGAGAAAAAGATAATTCTAAAAGTTGAAAAAGATGGGCTGAAAAAGATAAGGATTGCTGGTATAGATGGTGGATTGGCAAAAGAATCTTTTCACGGCATTGACTTGATTCTGCTTAAGGCTATAGCAGTGGTTTTTGATTTTGAAGATGGTAAGCTTGAGCGAGTGAGCTATCATCCAGAGCCTTTGCCATCACCAATTCCAAATGTTGTATTTGATCCTTTTTCAGAGCTTGAGTTTGAGTTAAATTCAAACATGCAAAGGCAAATGATAGAAGTTGAGACTGCAACAGAAGCAATAAAAAAATTCAAGCCTGATTTGCTTTTGTTGGATGGCTCTATTGTTCCACATTATGTCCATAGGCCAGAATCTTCTTCTTTGCTCTTCCAAATTTACCAACAGATGATAGAAGCTTACAAAAAACTTTTCTCAGCAGCTGAAGAGAATGGAACAATTTTGGCAGGGGTGATAGAAGACAGCAGAGGCACAAGGTTTTGTGAGATATTGAATCAAACCCTTGTCCAATTACCAGAAGTAAGAGAAGCTAGAGTTTTGCTTGAAAAGACTAAGGACACAAACTTGCTTACTTATGCTTTGAATTATGGGGAAAGAACTTTTGCCTTTTCTTATTCTTCCGAGCCTGAAAAGCATCCAATTTTGAAAGAGTTTGGTGAAACTGGTAAAAAAATTTATAGCTTTTATCTGAAAGCAGCAGAGTTTGATAGGCCAATAAGAGTTGATTTTTTGGCAAGCTTGAATGCAAGTGAACTTGCTAGCAAAATTTCTTCTGTTTTGCTCGCAATTTGTAATTCCTCAACTTACGCTTTTCCTTCTGTTTTGATAGAAGCTGACTTGAGAGCAAGGCTGAGTGAAAGAGAAATAGAAGAGTTTGGTTTGGATCTTAAGAGTAAGCTTGGAAATTTGGCTAGTATGTTTGAGCTTAGGAGAAGGGAAAGACCGTTTTAAATGAATCTTAAAACTTAGTGTAAATAATGATAGAAAAAATTCATAAATTTAATTCAGCTAGAGCATTTTGCTGGCAAGAAGAAATAAATATCCTAATTTAAAAAATAATTATTATGGATACAAAGGATGAGAATCCAAAATCTGAACTTAATTATGCGTTGAGATTTATTTACGATACAGCGGCAATTCTTCGACTGTTGGGCATAGGCGAACAACTGGAAAAACGACTAGAAATAGAGTATAAAGGACTAAAAGAAAAATACAATGTTTTTAAAAGCCATTATCAAGAAATTGAAACAGCTGCAAAAATTGGAGATTATAAAATAAGAAGAGAAGCTCGTGAACTAGCTAAAGACGCAATGAAAATATGTGAGGAAGTAATTGAAACAACTATATTGTATAAATTGGGGAGAGTATACCTTGAGATTAAAAAGTTAGAAGAAGATCCCAAATTAAAGGATGAAATAAATCAATTGAAACCAAAAGTAGAAAACTTCCTCACAGAGGCATATAAATTGACACAAGATGTAAATTTAAAAAACTTGAGCAACGCTGCTTCTTCATTAAGGAATTTTCTTGAAAAATATAAGGAAAATGCTCCTTTAAGTAGAGTGATAAATACCATCCAAGAAATGATAAAAGAAACAGAAGAGGCACGAGAGTTGAAAGAAAAATATAAAAAAATTTCCACATTACCACTAATAACAATTCCAATTTTGCTCGGCCTTCTAGCAGTTTTCCATTTCGTTGATTTCTCAACCCAAGGGATGTTCTTGGCTCAAACAAGCGTTTCAGCAGCTTACTTGACCATAGCTTCAATACTTTTGGTAATTTTGCTCTACTTCTTGTTCAAGAAAAAATGATATGAAAAAAAGTACAAGTAATCCAAGCTTTTTTGATGCTACTGTTTTACTTTATACTTGTTCGTAGATTTCTGTAAAAGCTCTTTTCCTTTCCTCTGAGTATCTGTTTTTATTTTCTGGATAATTTTTTAGAAAGTCTAAGACATCGTTGACCAGAGGGTGGTCTGCCTGGCGTATAGGGATTTTTACCATTGTTTCTTCTTTTCTTGTATAGATTCTCATTAAAACATCCCTTACAGTATTATGGGGGTAATATCTGACATCACAGAGATAATAGTTGCTTTCTGAACCATTCTCCTCATGCCACACTTCTACAGACCTATAACCTTTTTCTTCATGAGTTTTTATTGAGTTTGTGGCACTGTAGTTAATGAAGAACCTTAGATGATCCTCGTGTGAGTGATTTAAGTGGTAGGGAAATCTAATCACTACTGCTTCAGGCGTTGTGTCTTTTTGAGACGGAAGTATCTCTATGTCTGTGAATCCCTTATTTTTTAAATTTTCTACTATTTCTTCTGCTTTTTCCACGATATACAAATCCGCTTTTGGTAATTCATCCATTTTCTCACTTTTTATTACTATTTGGTGGTATATTTAAAGATTTATTTACTCAAAGATATGTTTTAATCTAGAGAAAAATTTTTAATATTACTACTTTTAAGTAATTAAATGGTGAAAAAATGGTGTTTGAGGAAGAAATAAAAAACTATGTTCAACTATCAAATTTACTCCAACAAGCAGAGCGTGCAATGAGATTGGGTAATCTAGAAAATGGAGTAAAAGTACTACAACAAGTAGAAAAGGCGTTATATGAAGACAACGTTTCTCTTCTAGGTGAGGATGAGAAAAAAATTATACGAAGACTTCAACAATATAAAGGAGTACCAAAATTGGCAACCCAAGTAAAAAGATTAATTTTAACATTACGTAGCCGATATGGTGACGATAAAGAAGTAGAAGAGTTGGAGAGTTTATATATAAACCTCTATAATATTCTAACACCAGAAGCAGAGAAATATAGTGAGCCATCCCAGTAAGTAGAACTAGAAAACCATTTGAACAAAAAGTTAAAAGAGAATATTTGAAAAGTAAGATAAGGTGAAGAAAATGATAAACCCAAACCAAGAAGAAACGCTTCGACTTTGGGAGCTTTACAATTGTTTAAAATTAATTGAATTAGGTACAAAAGCAGCAGGGCAAGAACAAAAAGCAGACTTACCAGGAATTAAAGAAAAAATTGGTGAAATAGCTTTAACTAAAAAATATTTTGTTGATAGAGTTGGCAACACTTTTTTCTACAATGTTTTGGATAATTCCGAAACTGATGTTGCATACTTTCCTGGCATATTTCTAGGCCTGCCTTACAACATAGTGATTTGTGGTTATAGTCAATCATCAAGAGAGATTGCTGCAAAATTAGATTATTTTTATACAAGATCTAGAGTTGTTGAGAATTATAGAAAGGCTCTAGAGCTCTTTTCAAAAATGGTTCAAATTCCTGTTCCAGAGAAAAAATGTAAAAGAGAAAAATCTGTTGTAAACGAGGCTAGCATTCAGTATCAAATACAAGAAATATTGGAGAGATCTGAAGTAAAAGATGCTATTTCTGAATTAATTCAAAATTATATAGCAAGATATGAAAAGCCTTTGAAATTTTTGGAGAAAATTAAAAAAGATATTCTAGTTATGGGAACTGCTTATTATCATTTTATTGTAACTCAACATGAGTCTTCAACACAAGATGAATTTGATAGAGAAGTTATGCGATTAAATAAGTTAATGAGATCTGCAGAAGAAAAATTAGGAAAAGAGAAAGTAGAAGAATATTTGATGAATTGCAGCAATATAGAGGAATTAGAGCAACTGTTAAAAATTTAAACATTTAAGCTAAAATATATTAAGAAATATGGTTGGATACACGACTGATATTAGAGAAGATCCTGTTGAAGAATATTTTGGAGAAATTTCTTTAGATAGAACTGAAGAAGAGGGCGAAGAAGAAAATCCTTGGGAACCTGAAGATGTTTATTCTATTGAAAAATATAAACTTACTTAAGACCTTCACCACTTTTCCCAATGAATCTTTTTCTGATCAAATTCTTTCATAGTATGCGGCATTTTTTTCTCAGCAGGATAGCCCAAAGGCATCAAGCAGAGAATTCTAACTTTCTCAGGAGCTTTTATAACTTCTCTCACATACTCTTCACTATTTTTCAAGAAAACAGTCCTAGCTCCCATTATTTGGCAAAAACAAGTTCCTAAACCTTGATTCGTGGCTTCAAGGTAAATGTTTTCTGCAAGAATTGAACAATCTTCAACCCAAAATTTTGCAAGTATGGTAGGCTTAGCAGCTATAACCAAAACAACAGGAGCATCTTTGACAAAACTGCAGAATGGAGTGGCTTTTGCCAATTTTTCTTTCGTGGTTTCATCTTTAACAACAATTATTTCCCATGGCCTTCTATGCATGGCAGAAGGTGAAAACATGGCAGCTTTAAGAATTTCTTTCAACTTTTTCTCTTCCACTTCCTTCTTTTTGAACTTCCTTATACTTCTCCTTTTCCTTATTGCTTCAAGCATAATTAAATTTTGTTGCTTATATAAAATTTGGTTAATAGGTTCAAATTTTTAATAATAAAAAAACAATATTTTTTTGTGAGCGAAAACTTAGAAAAAGTTGTAGAAGGGATAAGTGAATACATTATAGGAGTTTTATATTCAACATTAGAAAAAAGCTCACCACCGACACCTGAAGAAAAATACAGATTTGCAAAAGCTGTTATTAAAATAAAAGAAAGATTGAGATATTCTATTTCTAAGGCAAACGAAGAAGATCGTGGGTTAATATTGAGTTTATATGATGAGATTCAAAGATTAAGTAAAAGTGAAGACCCAATGGATAAAATCAGAGTTGAATATAAATCAAAACGTTTAAGCCAGCTTGTGGAGAAAATAACTTCTGAAGGGAAGGAAAATATTTTTAGTTACGCTATCAAACAACTTGAATATGTAAAAGGAGAAGAAGAACCTGAATATAAAAAAGAAGAATCTCAAGAGAACAAAAAAACTTCTCCAAATAAAAGCATGGTATTGGGTTTAATCGTAGCATTGGGTTCTCTGTTTTTATTTAATTTCATTGACTTTTCAACTCAAGGAATGTTCTTGACTCAGCCTCAAGGTTCAGCACTCTACATATTCTTTTCAGTTGTAGTTTTTATCTACCTTTTCTACTTTTTATTCAAAAAATAAATTCCCAAAAAATCAATAGCAGAAAACACATTTGAATTTCTTTTCTTCACAAATTTTTCTAATTTTTTCTTTAAGCTCTTTCCAGTAATTGTTTTTAGAAAATAAAATTTCTCCCCACTTTTCCAAAAGCTCAGGATAATTTTCTTCCAAAACTTTAGAAATAGAATCCCAAACCCCTGGCTTTAAGTTAAGCTTATCAACCCAAACTTCGTCTACTTTAAGCTTAACCATTTTTTCAAAATATTCCTCTAGATCTTTATCAGAAAGATAAGGCAAAATAGGCCCGAAAAAAACATAGACAAAAATTCCATTTTCTTTCAAAGCTTTTATTGCTTCAAGCTTCTCTTCAACTGAAGAAGAATTTGGCTCAAATTTTTTTCTTATTTCTTCATCTAAAGTTGTTATGGTGAAGCCAACTTCACAGTTTTTGAACTTCTTTAGCAAGTCTAAATCTCTTAAAATCAAAGCTGATTTTGTTTGGATTATAATCGGAAATTGATGCTTCAACAAAATTTCCAAGCATTTTCTAGTTAGCTGATATTTTTTCTCCAAAGGTTGGTAAGGATCAGTCAAACTACTTAAGAAAACTTTGCCCTTTTTCTTTTTTAAAATCTCTTTTCTCAAAATTTCCGGCGCGTTGATTTTGACATCAACAAATTCTCCCCAAGGCTCTTTGTGCAAAGAAAACCTTTTTGTTATACTGTCAGCGTAACAATATTTGCAGCCATGTTCGCAGCCAATATAGCAGTTTATGCAGTAATCAGCAAGTTGACTTTCATTCAACAAAGACTTGCATTTAATTTCTTTGACGATCATGGAAACACGGGAAATCTACTTCCAAAACCTAAGTATATATTTAACTCTTATCTTTTATTATGCAAAACCTTTGGCTATCCAAGCTTATAGAAGACAAAAAAATTTTGGTAGAGCTTAGTTCAATTGAAATAAGAACTGTTGCTAAAGATGTGAGATGCATTCTGTGTAGAGGGGCAAAGCTCCTATGTGGTAAAGCAAGATGCCCTGTGATGGTAAGGTTTTATTCTCAAGCCAAAGTAAAGCCTTTATTAGAAAATTTAAGTTTAGAAGGCTCTTCACCACCAGACCTGTTTGTTGGAAGAATAGGATATCCCTGGGTTAGCATTGGCCCCTTGATTCCTCCAATCAAAGGCAACACTTTCCTTTTAGGTACACCAGAGCTCTGGCACGGTAAAACAATAGAGGAAATTGTTGATTTTCGTTCACAGCTTGTTAGAGGAAAGCATCGCGTGCATGTAAAAGATTTGGAGAAAAACAAAATAGTTGAGTTTACAAGAGAGCTTGCTCTTTCCAAAACTCCAGCTGAAGCAAATGCAGAATTCTTGAAGAAACCTTCAGGGGCTTTAGTTCTTGATGATGAGGTTCAACCTTATGGCCCTTCTGCACCTTTAAAAAATCTTGAGTTAACTTCAATCAAGACTGATCATAAAATAGAGAAAGCTTTTTCTGACACAGACTGGAAAGCAGCTGAAGCAGTGGTTTGGCTTTATTCCAAGGGCGTGCTGATTTCAAAAATACAAAGAGCCTTTTCAGCAGGTTTGTTTGGCTTAAAAAAGAATAGAAAGTTTGTGCCAACAAGATGGAGCATAACTGCAGTTGACAGCATAATTTCACAAAAGCTTTTGGAGCAAGTTAAAGAATTTCCTTTGATAAACGAGTTCAGAGTTTATGAGCATTTTGCCTTAGACAACAGATGGATAATCTTAATGGTCCCTTCTTTTTGGCAGTACGAACTGATAGAAGCTTGGTATCCAAAAACAACTTGGAATCCAGAGGGAAAGGAGGTTGCAATTTACTCAAGCTCAGAAGGATTTGAAGGAAGAAGTACTTACGCTGAAATAGGTGGTTGCTACTATGCAGCCAGACTTGCTGTGAGCGAGAATCTTGAAAAAGAAAAAAGGCAAGCCGGAGTGATAATTTTTAGGGAAGCCCATCCCGGTTACATCCTACCAGTTGGTGTGTGGAATGTAAGGGAAAATGTCAGGGAAGCATTGAAAAACAAGCCCTTAAAATTCAACAGCTTAGAAGAAGCTTTGAAATACATTTCATCAAAATTGGATATAAAAATTAGTGATTGGATTAACAACAGCAATTTATTAAAAGATATGCTCTACCAAAGAAAACTCCTAGATTTCTTAACCAAGAAAAACCTTTAATTTTTAACCCCAATAAACAATTTGATGAGCTTGACAGAAGAAAAGGAAAAACCAACAATACTACCAAGATGGATAGAAGCAAGATTAATAAAATTATCCAATATCCTATATTCTATTTGGTTGTCACGACCAAGAAAGCCCTATCAACCTTCAGAGCCTTCTGAACCAGCTTGGATTCAAGCCCTAGTGAAACAACAAGAAGAAAAATTGTTAGAACCAAAATTGTATCCTGGTACAGGAGAAATTTTCGATCATTATTGTGTTTTAAGGAGAATCTTCAGCAAAGAAGAAATAACAGAAATTTTTATTGAAGGCGAAAACGCAGCCTGTTTGAAAAAGCGCAAGGTTAATTTAAAACAGGTAGTTGGTAATATAGAAAAATACAATAAAGCCCTTTCTCAAGGTTATGAAACTGTAGGGAAAATTTTGATGGAAGAATTGGGCACTACAACGAAAGAAGAAAGTATGGAAGAATTAGTAAGAGAACTAGAGAACTATGGAAAATCAAAGCCTTTTTGGCCAAAATAGCTTACCTTACTATTCTTGCGAAGCTTGGCGTCAACACAAGATAGCCTTCTTCTGTTCCTGCTATGTCAAATCCATATTGGTTTGAAACTCTCTTGAGCTTTTGAACACAATTTTGGAATTCTCCCAAGTCAGTTCTCTGCAATTCTTTTGTTTTTAGAAAAACAATGTTGCCTTCTCTCAAAAGCTTTGTTATCCTCTCTATATCAACAAAATCTTTCAAGTTCTCAATTCTGACATAAACAGGCTGGACAGGCTCTTCTTCTGCTGGCAGCTCTACAGGCTCTTCTTTGCCTAAAAGTCTTTTTAGAAAACTCACTAAACATCACCTCGATATTATTTTTTGTTTTTTAATAGATTTATATTTAATCTGACACTACTAACTATTTTCTTAAATATCTATTTTTTATAAGAAAATTAACTATTAAGTATGAAAGTCTTTGGCCAATCTTCCTTTGAACTTTTGTTAACTTTCATGATAGGCATGGCCATCATAACTCCCATTGTACTATACATAATTTACGTTCAAAACAACTATTCAGATTCATACAAAGTTAATGCCGCACAAAATGTTGTTAATAAACTGGCAGAAGCTGCGGACAGCATTTATTTACAAGGCCCTGGCTCTAAAATTGTTTTAACACTCTATTTTCCCCAAGGAATAGAAGAGACTGCTGTGAGCGATAAGATGATATCTATAAAGCTTTCTATAGGTCCAGGAATAACAGAAGTCTACCAAATGACAAAAGAGCCTGTCGAGGGCTCTCTCCCAACCACGTCAGGCACTCAAAGAATAGTTGTTGAAAATGTAGGAGATCGTGTAAAAATATATAAAAAGATGTGAAGATGATAGCCTTAAAGTCCCAAAGTTCATTCGAATTTATAGTTTATTTTATTTTACTTCTTGCGATAAGTCTGGTGGTTTTTGCAATAAACGTACAATACCAAATAGTGATAAGAGAAAGAAAATTTCAAATGAACGCTCAAAGAATTCTCGAGAGTTTGGAAAATGAAATATCGATTGCGATTAAGATGGGCGATGGCTACGAAAAGACGTTTGTTTTCTTACCTTCAACTGAAAACCTTGAAAGTTATCGCATAAGCAGCTTGGGTGGGGGAATTATAAAAGTAGAGTGGGATGGTAATTACCTCTATGGAAGAATGCCAACAAGAAACTTGACAGACGGCACAAGCGATAAATTTAGCATATTTTTTGGTGAGAATAAAATTTCCAACCAAAAAGGAAACATAATTATCCAGAAGGTGTGAAAGATGAAAGCTAAAATCAAAGGTCAAGTATTTTCTTTAGATTTTATCGTATCTATCGTGCTGTACATCTTCATAGTTTCCATTTCCATGCTAATCTGGCACAACATAAACACACAAATCGAAGAGAGTGAAACTAACAATGCTTTCTATTCGAACTTGGTTTCCGTTTCTGATCTTCTTGTAAACACAGCTGGAGTTCCTTCAGATTGGGAAAAACTTGACCCTTCAACTGATATGGAAAAAATAAGTCAGATTGGCCTTGCTTTAAGCACAAACGAACTGTCTATGGAAAAAATAATCGCTTTTACCAAATTACCTTACTCCCAAGCAAAAGATGCTATTGGAGCCAAATCAAGGTTCATATACATCGAATTTTTAGACACCAAAGGAAATTTTTTGAGAAAAGATGGTAAAGATTTGGTCTTTGGCGTTCCTCCAACAGAAGATGCTGAAAACATTCATTCCATCTCAAGGCTTGTAGTTATTAATGAGGGTGGTAAACAAAGTCTTGGTTATGTAAAGGTGGTAATGTGGTGAGAAGGATGAAAAGTAAAGGCATGGTCTTCAGCCTAGAAGCCATACTTGCTACAAGTCTGTTGCTTTCTGTTTTCATGTTTTTATCAATTTTAACTCTAGAAAACGTTTCACCTTACAAAAGGTTTGAAAGGCTGAACATCTTTGCCAAAGATTCTCTTGAAGTGATGTCGAAAATTAAAGTTGGTAGCTTGATAGATGAAGTAGACATTTTAAAAGAGCTATACAAGAATGGAAAAATTGAGGATAATGAAACTTCAGTTTTGGAATTAATCGGGGCTCTTTGGGTTTCAGGTGACGCGGAAAATGCGAGCAATGTGGCAAAAGCAGTTTTAGAAAAAACTATGCCTTCCGGTGTGAATTACAAGCTGATGATTGAGGGAAAAGAAGTTTACACTCGCTCAATAACACCTGAAGCCACAGAACTTTCTCAATCTACCATGTATGTTTCTGGGTTCGAGTCCGAAAGAGTCATTAAAGGCTTTACGGCAAGAGCTTTTTTGGAGAAGATTAAATCGCAACTTTTTTCTTCTTATGTTTACTTTGGGGGATTTGTAGGTCAAGGCAATATCAGTTTGGTGATGAAAGATATTCCTTCAGAAGCAATTCCAAAATCAATTTACATCGAAGCGAATATAGGTGATGATTTTGATTTTTATGTGAATGGTGTATTTTGCAAGAGAATTGTGAAAACATCTTTTAGTGGAATTGAGCCAGAAAAAATTGAAATCAAAGATGAAAATTGTATCAATTCAATCAAGCCTGGAGAGACCAATTTTTTCCAATTGAAC
>JAVZHJ010000012.1:0-15976 GCA_038998365.1 Candidatus Aenigmatarchaeota archaeon
TTATTTCTTTCATTTCAATCATAAGTCTTCACTTTACCTCAATTTTAATTTCTATTTTTCCATTATCATAGAGTATCCATACAATCTTATGATTCTTGTTTATTCCTAACTTTTGAACTATTTCTTTTGGTATAGTGCATTTTAAAGCACCATTATTTTTTATTACTTTTACTGGTATTGAATATAAAATACCCATAAGGTCACTAAAGGTATATTAAGTAATAGGTATTTAAATATTTACCTTTTCTATCGATTAGTAATAAATTAATTTAGTTGCTAGATTTAAATAGCGATTCTCGTTTTTAATAACATTCCTAGACAAAATATAAAATATGAGCTATGAAATAATAGGGCTTATAATTTTAACAATAATCTCAATTTTCTTTTTGATAAAATATCGTGAATGGAAAAGCAAATACAAAGAAATGTTTGAAAGACTACAATCCGATATAACTAACTTACAGAAAAATAACATAGAATTACAATCAAAGTATACAGAACTTCAAACAAATTTTAATATAAAAGTAGAAGAAGAAACAAAAAAACGAATTGAGGAAGCAAGAGAAACAGCAATATTAAGATATGCTGGTAAAATAGTCGGGAGTATTTTAGAGAAAATTGCACCATTTACAAAAAAGATTAAATATTTACCAGAAGATATGAAATTTCTTGGTGATCCGATAGATTATGTTGTTTTTGATGGAAAGTCTTCTGATGAAGTCAAAAAGGTAGTGTTTTTAGAAGTAAAGTCAGGTACTGGGGGACTAAATAAAATACAAAAACAAATCAAAGATATAATAAAAAATAAAAATGTAGAATGGGAAGAAGTAGAATTTGGTGAGGGCACACTGATTACAAAAGATGAAGTCTCACAAGTTTTGACTGAGGAGAAAAAGGAATAATTAAAAGTAAAAATGTTTAGTTAAGAATTTTATTATTATATTTTTTTATTAGCAAGTTGTTGTCGTTTACTCAACCAAAACTAAAACCACACTCGACACGCTGGGTGTTTTCTTGGGCAGATAATTAGCCAAAAGCTTGACCAATTATCTGTTCATTTTTCTCACTAATCCCCTCACCACTCACGCATTCATTCTAATAATCAAACAAAAAACCAAACTTTTGATCAGAAAAACAGCCAAAAACCTAGTCAGAAATGGTTACCAAGCGGTAACCATACTTTTGTAAAAAATATAAGAAATTGCTAACATAGAATAACCAGAGGTAAGAAAATATGAATATTTATCTTTCTCTTCAGATTTAACCCACTTATGTAGTATTTATTTAGCATTTTGTCACAATCTTTTGGACTAAATCTTTTAGGTTCCTCTCAGTATTAACAGAATATTTTCACTTCTAAAATGAATGTAAACATTAGTATTGAAACCGTAAGCTATCATTACTGGTACTATTACACCATCAAAACGTCTTTTTTTTGTAAGAACTCTACTATTTGATTTAATCCAACAATAAATGATTTAATTTCTATCAAAAACTGGATTGGTGGCAATATACCAAAGGGTTTTAAAGTGATTTTTGCATCAATATATTTTCTTTCTGGTGTGCCAGTATGCCTATACAATTCTACAGAATGACCATTCTTTCTAAGATACTCACATAGCCTTTCTAGAAAATTAAATACTTTTCTTTCAAACACCAAACCATCTATTCTAGTTCTTACTTTAATATCTTCTATGTGTTTATCAATCTCCTTATAGTCTGGTTTTATGTCATATTTGTAGAATAAAATAAAACCCCTATATCTCTCAGACTTAATATAACCCCAGTTTCTAAATGTTCTCCTTAGCCAATTTTCCATCTCATCTACAGTTAAGCCAGTTTTGGTTCTCAATTCTTCATAGGCAAATGCTCTAGGAGAAGATAGTATTAGTTTCAAAGCCTCTCTTACTCTAGAAGAACAAAGATTGAACAATTTGGTATTGATTTTATCAAAATCCTTTAACAAAGCATAAATATAACCATAAGTACCAGCTAAACAAGAACTTCTAGTTAAATAACCCTTTCTGTACAGCTTACAGAGATTATTTTGAACATATTTTCTCTCTTTCTCACTTTTAGCACCTAAAGAATTAGAAACCTCAAAAGAGCTTAGTGGTCCTTTCTCTTCCAGCAATAACAGAATTTTCTTAGACCCTTCTCCCTTCACCCTTCTTAATAAATCTTTAAAACTTAGGATGGGGGATGAGATGGGGTTGCTGGGATTTGAACCCAGATCGCCAGCGTTCTCTTCAATACCCGAGGCTGGTGTCCTGGCCAAGTTAGACTACAACCCCTTAATTAGAATTAATTCACTGTTTTATTTCTAGAGTTATTTTCACTTTGGCTTGAGGATTGCGCAATTTTTCAATTAGGCTTTGCTTAAGATCACAAGCAGCCTTATCCGAAAGAATGGCAACCGTCTTGCTATCAACAAAAGAGTCTTTCCTTATGATAATTTCTTCTTTACTTGTAAGTTTGAGAGCAGGTGAACCATAAGCAGTTAAAACTTCCTCTTCCCCATCAACTTCGATTTTCACTTCAACCTTTCCAGCACTTTTAACTGCATTCCTGAACTCTTCACTTAAATTTTTACAAGCTTTATCTGCATTAACAACTATTGTGGCATCGTCAACCTCTAAGCCCTTTGCTATTCTTATTAAAGAATTGTTAGTAGCCTTGATTTCAGGATGTCCATAACCAAGAATTTCTTCTTTTACAGATTTCAGTTCCATTAAAAGTTTCCAACCACTTTCTGTGGGTATGTAAGCTCCGCCTGCAGTGTAGTGAACCATTCCTTTACTTTCCAAAGTTTTAAGAACATCTCTGAGCATTTCTGGTGTAATTGTTGGTGATGGTTCTGGAGCAATTTCAGGCGGTTCTTGCATTTTCTTTATCTCTTCCATTTATCCCACCTTCCTTGCAAAAGTTATGAAGCCCGTGTGCATTATTCCCATTGTTTTTGGTCTTGTTGTTCTTTCAGTTTGCCACTCCCTTACTATATTTTCTACAGTCTTGATATAAGAAAAGTTTAACTTTCTTATTTCTTTGCTCACTTTAATTACTTCTTCTATTGTAGGTGAATAAACAACAAGCCACCCACCTTCTTTTAGGGCCTTGTAAGCATACTTCACAACATTTTCAGGGTTTTGAATATCCACAGTTACAAGATCAACTTTCTTTTCAGAGATTCCGCTAGTAGCGTCTTTATTTTTTATTTTAATAAAATCTGAAAGACCAAAGAGCTTAACATTCCCCCTAGCTATTTTTATCATTTTTCTATCCTTCTCGTAACTCACAACCTTTCCCGGTTTAATGTAATTTGCCAAGAAAATTGCTAGAAAACCAGAGCCAGTGCCAATATCTACAACAAAACTTCCAGGAGAAATTCCAGTGTATGCTAGAATTAAAGCAGCATCTTTTGGCATTATTATCTGCGGCCCCCTTTTTGCCCTTTTTTCTAAAATGTCTGTTAAGCTTGGCTTAACTATTTTGAACTCTTTTTTTAGATGAGTTTTTATTTTATCTCCAAATTTCTTCTTTAAAATTTCATTTAAATCGAAAATTCCGTCTTTTGTTTGAAGTTTTCCTTTTCTAGCTTCAACTAAGTAAGAAGAATCTTTAGATAAAAGCAGTATCAGTTCGCCTTCTTGCAAGAAAATCACTAATTAATTAATTAGAAACTAAATTTAAGATTTAGCCAGTTCTTTTTCCAACTCTTTGAGCGCTAAAATCCTCTTAAAAGTCAGAGGGTGTGTTCTAGAAATTTCCAAAACCCTTATTAACAGGTTTTTCTTTTCCCATTCCATTGCCTTTTCTAATTCTTTTTCATCTAAATTCAAATCAGAATATTCAGAAGCAAGCTTATTTACTTCAGTTGCAGCAGATATAGGATCTGCTATGAAAAAAGATCTTACAGAAGAATTTTCAATTCTTTCTGAAGACATGCTTAAGCCGTAAGTTATTTTTGCTAAAGCACTTGCCAACAATTTTGGTTTTGTGTTTATTCCCGAGAACCTGTCAGCATAATATTCTCTAAATCTTGAAAGAGCCAGAACAAGCAAATTTGAGATTAAATAAACAACATAAGCACCAATACCAACCAAAATTGCGGCCCCGATATCCCTCCTTCTATCTCTAGCTCTATAGGAAGCAGAAATCAAAAATTCTGCAACAAAATATGCTATTATTGGTATAACCGAAACAACAGTCATCACGATCATGTCTTTATGCTTAATATGGCCAATCTCATGTGCTATAACAGCTTTAACTTCTTCTTGAGTTAAATTGTTAAGTAAACCTTGTGTGATGGTAAGGACAGCGGAGCTCGGTGTTCTCCCAAAAACAAATGCATTCGGCGCCCCAACCCTTGCCAAAGCAATTTTAGGCATAGGCACTTTATTTTTCTTGCACAATTCCTTTACAGTTTCCCAAATCCAAGGATATTCATCTTTTTCTAAAAGCCTCATGTTTGTGGTCCACCAAATTATTTTTGGTCCAATCCACCATTGAATTAAAACAAGAAGTACAGCTATGGCTACTATTATGTAACCTGAAATGTTAAAAAAGTATCCTAAGGCTGCTAGTAAACCAAATAAAAATCCAAATAATAAAACCAAAGTCAAACTCATTGTCAACCAGAGTTTTAAAGCCATTTTATCACTTTCATTAAAGATAAGATTATCACTAATATTATAAAAAGAATTATGGTCAAAGCAAAGACTCTTTTACTACTCCAAGCACCAAATGGTATTGGCCCAATCAACCCAAAAAATCCCCATTCAGTTTTTACTTCTTTTGAGCTTAAAATTGCTCCTAAGAAAATCAACAATATCCCTACAAAAATCAACAATATCCCTATAAAGATTAAATTCTCTTGCATCTATCTATTTTAATCTTCATCAACAAATAAAAAACTATGCGTGCTTATTTGGTAACAACTTTCATAGGAGTTTTTGGTGTTAGCGAAGAGAATAAAATTATTCATTTTGAGCCTTTTCCAAAAATCCCTGAAAAAATGGCTGAGAAGCTAAGAGCTTCTGAAAAAGAAATTCTAGAAGAAGAGAAGAAAGTTGAAGAAGAATTAAAGAAAAAAGGTTTTAAAGAAATATTTTTTTCAATCGAAAAAGCAGGTGTCAAAAATTATCAAAAAGGAAATAGAGCAGAGCAATTTGTAAGAGAAAATCTGAGAAATTTGGCTTTAGAATATAAGTTTGTTAAGGATCAGGTGGAATTCAACCAGCTTTTAACTAAAGTCAACATAGAACTTACAAAAACTAAAATAAAAAAAGCCATAGAAAAAGACAATTTTGTGATTCAGATCGTGAGGATAATTGAAGATATTGATAAAACAACAAACATTTTGAGTGAAAGATTGAGAGAATTTTACAGTTTACATTTTCCAGAAATGGACAGGATTATACAAGATCATAGAAAGTATGCCAAGATAATAGAAAAATATGGGTCAAGAGAAAAAATAGAAGATCTAGAACTTAAACAAATTGCTAAAAAAAGCATGGGAGCCGATTTCAGAGAAGAAGAAATAAAAACAGTTCAGTCGATTGCGAGCGAAATCCTAAACCTTTACAAGCTTCGGGATTGTCTATCAGAGCAACTCGAAAAAATTTTAAGAGAAGTTGCACCAAATTTTACTGAGCTTGCTGGAACAATGCTTTCAGCCAAGCTTATAGCCAAAGCAGGTGGTCTTGAGAAACTTGCCAAAATGCCTTCTAGCGCTATTCAGCTCATGGGCGCAGAAAAAAGCCTTTTCAGGTTCTTACATGGCAAAGGTAAATCACCAAGATTTGGGATGATTTACAATCATCCTTTGGTTTTGAAGACACCAGAAAAACTTAAAGGCAAAGTAGCAAGAATAGTTGCCTCTAAGCTTTCAATTGCAGCAAAGCTTGATTTCTATTCAAAAGAATATAGAGGAGATAAACTTAAAAAAGAAATGGAAGAAAAAGTTAAAAAAGCCTTATCTATCAAACCTTAACATCTTCTTTTCAATCAAAAAATAAACCAAAACACCAAAAACACCAAGAATTAAACAAATTGCAAGCCAAACTAGCTTATATTTCGTACTTTTCTTTGATTTTAAAATATCTATCATGGCAGGTATGAAAGCTATTATACTAACTATACCATAAATTTGTAATACCACAAACCCCAAATCTATTAAATATTCAAATTCAGCCATTACAAAATAATATTCTTAATTTAAATAATAAGTGTTTAATATGAAAGCAAAAAAACATGAAAAATTTGAAGGAGTCTTCTTGATTGACAACAAACTTGCTACTCTAAACCTTTTGCCAGGAGAAAAAGTTTATGGAGAAGAATTGGTAAAAATTGGTAAGGAGGAATACAGAATCTGGGATTTTTGGAGGAGTAAACCAGCAGCTGCGATAAAAAAAGGTATAAAAGAATTCCCAATCAATAAAGGAGCAAAAATCCTATATCTTGGGATAGCAAGCGGCACAACAGCTAGTCACTTTAGCGACATCATAGGCAAAGAAGGAATAATTTATGGCATAGAGTTTTCGGAAAGAGTTTTGAGAGAATTAGTATTATTAGCCGAAAAAAGGGGCAATATTGTTCCGATTCTTGCAGATGCCAGAAAACCAGAAGATTATATTAACATAGTTTTGGAGAAAGTTGATTTAGTATATTGTGATGTTGCAAGCCCTGATGAAATAGAACTTTTTATTAGAAATTGTTCAACATTTCTTAAGCCAAAAGGATATGGTATGATTGCCATAAAATCAAGAAGTATAGATGTTCTAAAAAAACCAGAAGAAATTTACAAGGAAGCAAGAAAAAAACTGGAAGAAAATTTTGAAATTTTGGATTTTGTTAAGCTAGATCCTTATGATAAAGATCATGGGTTTTTTGTGGTTAAGTTCAAATAAGGTTCAAATTTTTTGAAAATTTTTTCCAAGACTTCAAGATCATCTAAACAATGTTTAATGATTTTTTCTTTCGCTCCCTTATCACCCCGAATAGCCTTTAAATATAAATCCAAAACATCCTTCCCACCAATTTCCTCATCTTTTGGAATTTTAAGAGATTTGGAAATTTCCGATAAACTATTTTTACTGAACAAGAAATTTCTTTTACAAAATTCACACAAGTCTAGAGAAGGAATTTTCATTAATTCACTCAAGTTTATGTTGTTGATTAAAGCCCTCGTGACTAAGAACGGTATGTCAAATTCAGAACCATACCAAGTTACCACCAAGTCGCAACCTTCCAATTCTTTCTTCAACCAATTTAAGACATCTCTTTCATCTTCAATTTGATCTACAAATTTAACCTCTTTCTTATCATCTTTTATTATACCTATAGCAACAATTTGCCCTATATCAGCTCTAGTATTTGTACATTCAATATCAAGAAAAACTTTCATTCAGTTTCACCCTAATCTTAACTTGTGCTTAAAAAATAAAAAGGGAGGGGAGGAGGAAAATGGCTAAACATTCCTTAAAAATCCCCAGGCCCTGTTACCAGAAACAACATTAGTCATTATTTTTTTCTTTCCCCTATCCATCAAAAATGAAATTTCAACTCTTGCTATTTCTTCCATTTTTTCACCTATTGTTGAAACTTATTTTGTGGTACAATTCTAAGTTAAACTCGTGTAAATTCTTCTGCATTTCAATTTCCCTTACTTCACTTTCAAGAAAACTTCCCCAGCAATCTTTACAAAATATTCTCCTCTTTCCAAAACCATCAATGAATTCAAAAGTTCTCAAAGATTTACACCTTAAACACTTCATGCTCTTCTCCTTGATTAAAATTACCAAACAAAGTATAGATGGATTTCCTAACTTAATTTCCGGGATTTCCGATGAATTTTATAAAAAAGTAAATTAATCCCTTTTTTAATATAAAATAAGAATTAAAATAACTTTTCTATCTTGTAAAAGACTTTAATTTTCTTAAAATCACATTTTTAACCTTATTTTCTTCTTTTTTATCAATTCTTCCAGCCCCAGCAGCTTCATGCCCTCCACCAATCCCAATCTTCCTTAAGAGTTCTCCAATATCAACTTCTTTACTTCCACACCTGCCATGAATTTTAACTTCTTTACCATCTTCTTCAAAAATAAAAACAATTTTTTCTGGATTTTGAGTTGAATAGTTAGTTATAAGTGCAGAACAAATTCCTCTATATTTAGGCTTAATTTTACTTATCAATATCTTTCCATAAATTTCTTGATTTCTCTCAAACTCTTTTTCACATCTTTTAAGCTCTTTTTCAAATTTTTCTGAAGCATTTGAGATTTCTTCGTTATTGATAAAATCTCCTAAATTTCTTGATTTCATCAAAATTTTTAAAACCCTTTCAGCACCTAAGACAGATGCGGAGCTTGTCAAAACGGCAGCAGCCCTTCCAAATTTACTTTTCCAAATATTTTTCTTGTTTTTTATTCTCACTAAATCTTTACAATCATCAACACCAAAATCACCAACTGTTCCTAAAACAGCAAGCCATCTTTTATCTTTCAAAAAATTTGAAAACATTTTATAAACTACATAACTCGTAGGCTGGTATACTTTATTATTTTCTAATCTTGGGTTTACCAAAACAATTTTTTCAGAGTTTAAATCTCTTCCAGGATGATGGTCAATTACAAGCATTTCTTTTTTCATTTCGATTAAATTCTTTTCAATTAAGTCAATCGGAACATCAACAGTTATGATTTTGTCGAAATTTTTCAGCTCTCTCTTTATTCTTTCTATATTACCCCAGAAAGATGGAATGGTTTTTACCACATTCTTACCCATTTTTTTCAAAACAAATAAAACTAGTGCTGCAGAAGTTATACCATCAGCATCAGAATCATAAATTAGGACTAAATTTTCCTTATCTTTCAAATTTTCAATGAAATTTATACCAGCTTTGAACAAATCTTCAAGATTTCTCTTCAGTTTTTTCACCCGTTAATCTTTTAATCATATCTTCATCTAACAAAAGAAGTTGTACAGGTTGTTCTTTTGGTGAAGAAAGATGAAACTCAACCATCGAGACAAGACTATCTACGTGATGCAAAATTAAAGCTTCAAAATTCCTTGGAGGCGTTGGTCCAGTTTCACCAAAATGAGAAGCAATTATGTGAATCACACCTTCAGGAAAGCCTCTATGATAAAGTTCAGCTACAGCCAACATTGAATGATCTAACATTATGCCACTATGTTTTATTTCACCACCATCAACTCTCCATTCAAAAACCTTCATTATATCGTGCAATAAAGCCCCAGCTATCAGGTAATCTGTATTTATAGGAATGCCATAATTCTTTTCTAAATTTTCTGCTATTTCCATACAGATTTCTGTGACAGAAACAATGTGTCTGACCAAATCTGTTCTTTCAACAGTCCCTTGGCCAGCAATTGTAAAAGGTGTTTTTACATTTTCAATTTCTTCTTTAGGGTATCTCTTGAATTCAGGATGAGATAGTTTTGGGTTTTTTAAAATTTCTACTACTTTTTTCTTCAATTCTTCATCTTTTATTTTCTCTGCAAGTCTTAATAGTTCTTCCATTTAAACACTTTTCAACCGAACAAAGCACTCAAACCAGCTACAGCTTCTTCAGCTTTCTTCCCTTCTTCTTCCCTCTTTTCTTCCTTCTTCTCTGTTGTTGCTGGAGCAGCTACAGAAATTGCCGCTTGTTGTATTGCTTCGTCTATGTTTACACCTTCTAGACTTGCGACCAATGCTTTTACTTTAGCCTCGTCTACAGCGACACCAGCCGCTTCTAAAACTCTTTTTACATTTTCTTCATTTATCGGTTTTTTTGCTTGGTGAAGCAGTAGCGCTGTATATATATATTCCATTAAACCACACCTCCCAATCTTTCTATAGCTTTTGCATTATTAAATGCTTTAATTAATAATAACTTGATTGTCTCTCTTGTGGGATAGCAGATGTTAACAGACAAATTAATCGCATTTTGATGAGCAACATTTAAATTTTCTTTGAAAGTTAAAACAAGATTCAAAACATCTTTATTATAAACATTCCCGTTTTCATAAAACCCAACTATATTCAATGTTATAGAAATCGGCTTAATATCAAGTTTTCTCAAAGCATTTGCCACATCTTTTGATATTTTTTCACCTTTTTTGACAACAACCACATCTTTTTTTATGGCAATTTTACCATCTTCAACACCAGCAGGAATTCCTGCTTTAGTTAACTCACTTATAATCGGGCCAGCCATCAAGCTAGTTTGCCCAGCATGGATAATTATATCATTTGGAGCTACATCTAGCTCTTTAGCAAAAGTTTCAAATTTGAGAGAAGTAAGTTTTGAATAGAGTTTGAAAGCATTTTGGTTGCTGAAAATTATTGCTGGTTGGTTTGGTATAATTTTTTCCAACTCCTCAATTTTCTCTTTTTTAGCTTGCTTCAAAGCGAAGAGAAGAGTACTTTTTTTGGTTACTTTTATTAAACTATCCCCCCTCATCTCTTTTCTTATTTCTTGTAATTCTTTGCTTGGAAACTTGTGGATGTTTGCTATTCCAATTGTTGGAAACTCTTCAATCAATTTTTTTAATTCTTCAACTGTTCTTAATTTTTCTTCTTTAACCATTTTCACACCTCTATTTTCACAGGTTTACTCATGGTCAATTTAATCATTATGCTTTTAATGTTTTGGAGCCCTCTTGGTAATTTTGCTTGAATTGCTTTCAAAACAGCTTCTACATTTTCAGCAATTTCTTCATCTTTCATATTTTCTTTTCCGACAAGACATTGAATGACAGGAGAATCTTTTATTCTTATCCTCACAGCATTTTTATAATCTTCTACCATTTTAGCAACATCACCAGAAATAACTTTTGGCAACTTATTTCTCGGACCCATATACTGACCAAAAACCTTGCCAACTAGAACCATCATCTTTGGCTCAGCGAGGAAAAAATCGGTATCTCTCACAAGCTTTTTAGCCTCCCTCTTATTTTTTGAATATTTTTCTAAATCATTGCTTCCTAAAACTTCGCAATCCAATCCTTTAAAACTATCAGAAAAAACAACAACTTTTGCTTTTTCCCCTCTCCCATTTGGTAAGATAACATCTTCAACAAACTTGTTTTCAGGTTTTTTAACGTCAAACTCTTTTAAAGAAACTATCAGATCAAAACTTTGAGAAAAATTTCTCTTTTTAGAAGTTTTCCTCAATTCTTGTATTGCTTTCAAAATTTTTTCTTTCATTTCTAAACCCTCCTGCCTAGGCAGTGAAGCGGGTTATTTCTACTTTATCTTCAAGATTTAAAAAGGTTATCGTACTTACCTTCTTCTATCTCTTTAAGAATTTCTTTTGGTTTTTTCCCCTCAATTGTTACAGGCATACTAACAGCAGTTCCGATGACCATTTTTACAGCTGATTTCAAATCTTTAGCAAACATGTCCTTCATTTTTAACTTTGCAATTTTCACACATTGTTCTATACTCAAATTTCCCATTGGAGTTACTTCTTTTTTATCTGTTGACTGAGTTTCTGTACTCTTTTCTTTTTTGACAACACCAAGCTCTTTTTTAATTAAACTTGAAACAGGGGGGAGACCAACTTCAATTACATATTCTCTAGTTTTTTTGTCAATTATTATTTTGACAGGAACTTGAATTCCTTCATATTCTTTTGTCTTTTCATTTATCTGTTTAAAAACTTCACCAACATTAAGCTTGTAAGCACTAAGTTTTGGAGCAGTAGTTGGGCCAGGGGAAGCCTTACCACCTTCTATCAAAATTTCAATAACATCTTTTTCTGCCATCTTACTTACCAGCCTTCTCCAACAATTTTACAAATTCCACACTTACTGTTATTGGTATAGGTACGACAGCTTCCATGAGTTCAATTGTCACTTCTCTCTTAACTTTGTCATATCTCGTAACTTTGCCCCTCTCTTCCTTAAAAGGCCCACCTATTATTTCTACAATATCGCCAACATTCAAATCAATTTCTACAGTTTTTGGTTTCAAAAATCTTTGAACTTCTTTAAGTTCTATAGGCCTTTTGATTAAACCCCTCACATGAGGAACCATTTGAACAGCTTTTTCTATGTCTTGAATGTCACCTTCAACGAAGACGTATCCCTTAATTTCTTCTGGATGGAAAAGACTTTGTATCTTCAGATTTTCCATTTTTGCCTTTGCTGCTACGGCTTCCATCACAACATTTTCTCTTCCAACAACAGTTTTAATGCTGAATATCATTTGCTTCACCTTACAAACCTAAAATCATCGATATTATGTAAAAAATAAATCCTATTAACCCAAGGATTGCCACACCTAAAATACAAATTCTTAAAGTTTCTAAAAATTTATCTTTTGTTGGTGTTTTGTTCAATTTTATAACGCGTATATAATCTTTTATTTTTTCTCTAATATTGATTTTCATAGAAATCACTAAATCAATCAACAAAATCTATTCCCAATATTTTTTCTATATCTTTCCTTTCTTCTTTTGTCCATTTTTTTGTAGGCCCAAAAATTTGTGGCGATTTAACACCCGTTATTACAAGCATTGCTCTCAAAGTTTCACCCAACTCTTTTGCTATTTGTGCCCCCCAAATTATTTTTGCATCAGGTGAAAGTCTAGTTGAAACAGCTTCAACAATTTGTTGAGCTTCTCTTATAGTTATGTCCGGCCCACCAATGACATTTATCAAAGCCCCAGTTGCCCCATTAACATCAACAGTTATCAAAGGATTGCTCAAAGCCCTTTCCACGGCTTCAATTGCTCTATTTTCAGTGTCACTTTCACCCATCCCAATCATTGCCAAGCCCCCGTTTTTCATTATGCTCCTCACATCAGCAAAATCAAGGTTAACAAGACCGGGCTTGGTCACAAGCTCAGCAATTCCTTTCACAGCATTAACCAAAACCTCATCACAAATTTTGAAAGCTGTTGCAAGAGAAACATCAGGAACAACTTCCAAAAGCTTATCATTTGGTATTACTATCATAGTATCAACATGATCTTCCAAGTTTTCCAGACCTTCTCTTGCATTTGCCATTCTCTGCTTGCCTTCCATACTGAAAGGTAAAGTGACAACAGCAATTGAAAGTATCCCAAGTTTATTTGCAATTTCAGCTACAACCGGTAAGCTTCCGGTTCCGGTTCCGCCACCAAGTCCGCAAGTCAAAAAAACCATATCTGCTCCTTGCAAAGCTTTTTTTATCTCCTCTTTGCTTTCTCTTGCAGCTTCCATTCCAACTTTTGGATCACCGCCAGCCCCCAAACCAGAAGTAAGTTCTTTTCCAATCAAAATTTTTTTGTCAGCATCAGTATAGAGCAAATCTTGAGCATCTGTATTTATTGCTATAGTTTCAGCACCGACAATCCCAACTTGCATTAGCCTCGTGATCGTGTTGTTTCCAGCACCTCCAGCACCAACAACTTTTATTTGAGTCTTTCTGCTCTCTAAAATTGTTCTAAGCTCCTCATCAATTTCTTTTGTTCTTTCAGAAGGTTTTTCTACAAATTGTCTTACTCCCATGGGACTTCCTTTTTATAATTCAAAAGTTTAAAAATAAATTCTTATTCACTTTTCTTGAAAATCTCGACAAACTTAACAGTTTCTATTCCTTCTATCCATTTGATTATTTGTGAAGCTATGGCTGCTTTAATTCTTGGTTCTATATTTGAATCCAACTCAATCTCAACATCTTTTTCCCCAATTTTTATACCCAATTTTTCTAGGCCAGTGAAATAATCTACAATTGCCCTCACCTTTTCTTCTTTATTTTCCACCATCTTTACAACTTCAATTTCATATTCCAAACTTTTCCCTGCTAAAGGATGATTGAAATCAACTTTAACTCTTCCCCCATCTACGCTTATTATCTTTCCTCTTAAGTTGTTCACCATTACATAAGAACCAGGAATAACATCAACATCTTGTTCTTTGAATCTAGCTTCTGGTATAAGCCTTACAAGTTCTTCATTTCTTTCACCAAAAGCCTTTTCTGGCGGAATTAAAACCTTTTTCTTCTCCCCAACTTCCATTTCCTTTACTGCTTCATTTAAACCAGCTATCGTAAAACCAGCGTCAATTATTATCGGTAAAGGACCATACTTTATCCTTTCATTGAAAATCCCGGCTTCTTTTGCCACATCTTCTTTGGTGGTATCAAAAATCTCTCCACTATCACTTACTTTAGCAGTATACTCGATATAAACAAAGTCACCAGATTTCATTTGATCACTCTCTTACCTTGACACAATTTGCAAAAAGGCGTGCCCTCTATAACACAATTTGGGCATACCAAAGCTCCACAACCATGACATTTGAACAGTCCAGGAGAATACTTTCCACAAACTTGACAAATACCACCAACAGCCATGCTTCTCCACTTTAAATTATAAATACAAATATAAATAACCTTTTAGAAAAGAATAAAACCGTATTTTTTAATAAAAATTCTATGAGAACCATTCTAAATTTAGGGTATCAAATTTCACCTTGGAAACAAAGATTATTAGCGATGAGTGTTTTCAAAGATTTTATAAAAATCGATAGAGCATCCCTGACTGGAATAGAATTCTACATTCCAAGATTCAAAAAAATTGACGTAAGAATAACATATCCTCACTACGGCCCAACTTCTGTTAGAGATACCCTTAAGAGCACCGAACCACACGAAGTTTTAATTGTTATAGGTGCTTGCGGTTCATTAACTAACGAAATTTCTGTTGGTGACTATATATTATCAACATACGTCCACACAAGTTATTTAAAACCAAAATTGGGAAATAGAGAAATTGTTACACCAGATGAAAATTTACTTAAAATTGCAGAAGAAGTTTTTAATTCAAAATCTATTAAATATCACAAAATCCCAACTGGAACTGCTTATGCTATTAATGACGAAGATACTGACCTTGAAAATTATACACATAAAATTTACGACAAAAGTAATATCAAAGTTATAGAATGTGAAAGCGCAGAAGCCCTTTATTATGGAGAAAAATACGAAATTCCTGCTATGGCTATGTTTTATGTTTCCGATAACCCAGAATTCAAGCTTACAAATAAAATAAATGTGGAAATGGAGAGAAAAAGAAAAACCATATGTAGAAAAGCTATAAAGGAACTTAATATGCTTGGGCTAGAAATACTGAAAATTTTTTGAGATATTTTGATTTAACCTGATTTTACTTATAGAATAAAAATCGTGCAGGGGGTATGGTTCCAACTCAGGTTTGAACTGTTTTTGGTTTGAAGACATGCTATTGATTATTATGTGTTTTAGTTGCTTATGTCATTTACGTTCCGCTTGGCGTTCCGCTTGAGATCTAAAATTCAATTTGTCGATTTTTAACATTTAATATAAACATTTGTATATCTGCATTACAGTATCTTTTGACTAATTCACCAAATTCTTCAAGAGCTTTTTTAACAACTTCTTCATTAATAGGTGGCAAAGCGTCTATAACAAGAAAAGCATTTTTAGTCTCTTCTGTTAGTTTGGTATTTTCTGACTCTCTCCAATTCCATCTTCTACATATAACTTCCTTGTCATCAGCGTATACAACTTCTCCTTTCTTAGGATTCTCTTCTTTAGTACTACCTAAAACTACAAACCTTTCCTTACCATCAGCAAATTTCAAGTAGATGTTACCCTCTATTTTATCTAAGTCTTCTCCACCTACAGGAGTCCTGTATTTCAAAGAAATGTAGTTGTATATGTCTACAAGCTTGTTTATGTGGCGAATTTGATTTCCTTTTAGAACTAATCTAATCAACGCTTCGCTTGAACATCTATCATCAGAACCAAATAATTTGTAAGCCTTTCTCCAATTTTGAATTAACGGACTTTGTGCTAAATTTTCTAAATCGAAATCAGATCTGATTTTACTCTCTTCTTGTCTTAGTAGGCTATTAATTTCTTGATTTTCTCCATGATTATCTAAATTTCTTGCTACGAGTATTCCAATAATTGCTTCTGGATATTTTTCAAAGAGTTGAT
>JAVZHJ010000013.1:0-15722 GCA_038998365.1 Candidatus Aenigmatarchaeota archaeon
AAAATCAAAATCTTTTATATTGTCGAAAAAACAAAATTATATTGTGAACCTGTTAATCCTTAAAAAGAAAAACAGCAATGAAGAGCAAATGGAAGAGCTCTTGAGGCAAATGGATGCTCAAAGAGCTCAAATGGCAATAGAGCTAGAAAAACTGAAAAATTTAGGGGAGAAAATCCAAGAAATGGAGAATAGATTAAAGGAAATAGAAAGGATAATTTCTGCTGGAGGCTATAAGCTAAGGACAAATCCTGTAAGCTCAAAAACAAAAGAAGCGATAAAGATGATTTTGCAAAAGTATGGTGAGCTCACACCTTTCCAGCTCAGCAAGCTCATCAAACTGTCGAGAACAAGATGTAACGAATATCTGAAAGAAATGGAGCGAGAAGGCATAGCTGTATCAAGAATTGAGAGTCGAAAAAAATACTATAAACTTCGACAATAGCTTAAGCTAGATTCGACTTTTGTCGGTTCTTAAATCAACACTTCAAAAAACTATTCCTAAACAAACTATGAGAAGAATTCCCAAAAAATTGAGAATGTAAGAAAGCAAGAAGAATTTTTTTGTATGGTATTCACTAACTCCAAGCAAAGTAACACCAATTTCATCGGGCAAGGGAGAAGCTATGATAAACCCAGCAAAAATTGGAACTATAGCCCTAAACTTCTTTGAAAGCCTGATTTTTCTAAAATTTATTCCAGATTCTCCAAAAAGATTTTCAATTTCCTTGAGCAAATGATCTTTCACAAACTTGAATATGAAATAATCACCAACAACACTCCCAAAAGCTGCTATTATTGAAACAAGCAAAAAATTCATAGTTTCACCCATCACAGCCAAAACAGCTATTGCTATAGGCGAAGTTAAGCCATAAGTGTAAAAAATGCCAGAAGCAAAAGCACCTAAATAGCTAAATTCCCCCAACCCACTTATGAAATTTTTCATAAAATTGGTTTGGAGTATAAACCCAGCAATTATCACGCTTATGCACAAGAAGAAAAGATTTTTGTACTTATATTTCCATTTCTTCTCGACTTTATTTTTCATTTCTTCCCCTTAGAAATATTTTGTTTTTTAATCTTTTTACCCCAATCTTTCTTGGTCTCGCATTTAGGATCCAAACACATCCTGAAAGGTCTTTTGCCTTTCCTGAAAACTTGTATGATTGGAGTGCCACATTTTTCACAAATGTTGCCGGTGGCTTGAATGCTTGCTCCTGTAGGCAAAGGATAGCCCATTTTGCAGTTAGGATAATTGCTACAACCTACAAAAAACTTACCGCTAAGCCTAGACCTTAAAATCCTTAACTCACCTGTTTTACAATTAGGACAATTACCAAGCTTCCTCTCTTCTTCCCTTTTGTTCATCAAAGCTTCTAACAGCTTTTTACCAATCTTCTTTTCATTCGCTTTGAATTCTTCCAAAATTTCTTTCAAAGTCTTCTTCGCTTCTTCTACCACTTCTTCCCTTTTCTTTTTGCCTTGATAAACAAGCTCCATTTCTTCTTCAAATTTTCTAGTAAGCTCTTCTGACAAAATTTTCGGACAAAATTCTTTCAAAGCTTTAACAACAGCTTCACCAAGCTTAGTTACTTGAATGCTCTTTCCGCTTATGTAGCCTCTGTCGTAAAGAGTTTGCAAAATTTCCGACCTAGTTGCGCGGGTCCCAAGATTTCTAGCTTCCATTTCCTTTATTATGCTTCCTTGAGAATAGCGAGCAGGAGGTTGAGTTTCTTTTGCTAGCTCTTCCAGCTTTATGACTTTTATCGTTTGACCAATCTTAAGCTCAGGTAAGATTATTTCTTCCCTCTTCAAATAAGGCTCATAAATCTTAGTCCAACCAGGCTCTAAAGTTCTTTTACCAACAAGCAAGAAAATATGGCCAGCAACGTCTAAGCTAACAGTGTTAGTTTCTCTCAAAGCTTCATCTCCAAAAACAGCTAAAGTGCGTCTTGCTATCAAATCATAAATTTTTCTTTGTTGTGGAGTAAGCTTAGATAAATCAGGAACTTCCCAAGTAGCGTAAACTGCAGGATGAGCAGGATCTTCTTTCTTACCTTCAACAGGCACGAGCTTCTCTTTCTTCAAAAGCTCTTCTGCAAACTTTTTGTATTGAGGTAAAGAAGCTAAAGCTTTCAAAATTTTCTCATAATTCACGCTTGCTGGTAATTTCTGCGAAGCAGATCTTGGATAACTTATAAACCCTTGTTGGTACAAGCTTTCAGCTATGTTCATTGTTTGTTGAGGGGAAAATTTAAACTGCTGGTAAGCTTCAGCTTGCAAGTCTGTTGTGTTGAAAGGCACAGGAGGTGCTTGCTTGTACTTCTTCTTCTTGATATCTTTCACTTTTGCATCTTTTCCCTTACACTCTTGCAATATCTTGTCAGCATCTTCCTTCTTCCAAATCCTACCTTTCTCGTAGCTTGCAATAGCTTGAGTTCCGTTTATCTTGACGTGAAGCTCAAGCTCCCAGAAAGGCTTAGGCTTGAACTTCCTGATTTCAAGTTCTCTTTCCAACAAAATTGCTAAGGTGGGCGATTGCACCCTACCAGAAGACAAAATCGCAAAACCTTTTTCAGCAGCACTTTTTAGAGCTAAAGTTAAGGCTCTTGTTGTGTTGATTCCCCAAAGCCAGTCAAGCTCATGCCTTGTTAAACCAGCTTCAAGCTGTCCAAAATCTATGTGAGGCGAAACTTTTTCATAAGCTTCTATCAATTCATCTTTTGTTAATGTAGAGAATTTCATTCTTTTTGCATCATTCCTATTTGCCAAAAACCTTAAGATATTCGCACCAATGCATTCACCTTCAGTATCGTAATCTGTTGCAATTATAAAATCAGAGCCTTTTTCAACTAGTTTTTTCACAACATCAAAATACTTCTTGGAAAATGCAGATTGTTTGTTTACTTCAAAACTAGGTTTCCAAGTATAGTTGAAGATCGGATATTTCCAACCCCTTTCAACAGGAGCTAAATTGAACAAGTGTCCAACAGCACATGCAACAATATGCTTCTTCCCATTTCTTTCAAACTCGTAGTAAGTTACTTTATTCTCGTCCGTGTAAGACTTAAGACTTTTCTTTTCAGCTAAAGCTTCTGCAATCCTTCTTGCAGCATCTGGCTTCTCAGCTATTATTACTATTGACATTAAATCAAATTCTTCTTGAAAATTTAAAAAGCTACTCTACCACAAGAGGTTTATTAGAGCCCTTTGCTTCCTCTTCTAGGGACACAAGCTTACTTTCAAGAGAAGAAATCTTTTTCAATAATTCTTTTACAGTATGGTCAACATCAGAAGGTTTGCTCATTTCTTTCTTCTCTATTTTTGATTTTCCAGGCAGTTGAGATAAAGCAGCTTTGAGATTTTCGAATATTTCATTGGGCATGGCTTCTATTCTGCTTTCCATCCTTGCCAACTTTTCTTCCACGGAAGATGGAATTTCTGGCCTACTTGCTATTTCATCAACTTTTTCAATAAGTTTAGTCAAAGCTTTTTGTAGATTGTCTATCTTCATGTCAAATTCAGCCTTTCTATTTAACAAATAATCCACGTTCTCTTTGAGGGAATTGAGTCTTGAAGAAAGAAACTTAATATCTATTTCAGATTTAGTTGCTATTATTCCACTAATCTTATCTTTTATATCTTTTATTTCTTTGCTTGTTTCTGCTCTCAAATCAGAAATTTCAGAAGCAACCCTTTGAATGACTTGAGTTTCAAGAGGCTTTATCCTTTCATTCAATCTTTTAACTTCATTTTGTAGGCCCACTATTTGTTCTGTCCTAGACTTGAATTCATCAATTTCTTCTTTAACTTTTGAAAAGGCTTCACTTAAGCTCAAAACTTGTTCTGAAAGCAAAGGCAAAACAGATATCTTTTCATCCACATTCTTATTTACAGAAGATTCCGTAAGTCTGATTTTTTCCCTAAGTTCTATCATCTTTTCTTCAATGGAAATCAAACTTTTACTGATTTCCTCAATTTGTTTTGTCCGATTTTCAATTTCATTTAACTTATCCCTTAAACCTGAAATGTTTTCTTCAACTTTTTTCAGCAAACTCGGTTCAATTTTTTCGGTTTTTTCTTTAAGCTGATTAATTTCTGATAGCTTAGAAAATATGGATTTTATTTTTTCTTCCATTTCTTTCAATTCTTCCTTCAGTTTAACAATTTCTGGCTCGAATTCTCCCTTCAACTTGGTTATTTCTTCTGCTCTGTTTTCAAGTTCATTTACTTTTTCTTCCAACATTCCAACTTCTTTTATTGGAATGGGCAAATTTTCTATTTTACTTTTAACGATTTCAATTTCTTCTTCAAGTTTTTTGACTTCGTTACTCATAAAATTTATTTTTTCTTCAAATTCCGGCTTGATTACTTCTTTCAAACTCTTCATAGTTTCTGTAGATAGAGTTGAAACTTTTTCTTCCAGTTTACTTACCCTCTTTTCAACAATTTCGGGAATTTCCGGCCTAGATGATAATTCTTCAATCCTAAACATAGCTTGAGAAACCTTTTCTTTTAGTTCTAAGAACTCTTCTTCAATCCTTCCCACTTTTTCTCCAGGAATAGAACTTTCCAAAAACTTTGTCTTTTCTCTTAGTTTGATTATTTCTGTTTTAATTGGGGCAAAATCTTCTTTCAAACCTTCCAAAAGTCTCATTTTTTCTTCGAGGGCTAAGATTTTATCCCCAAGCTCTAAAATTTGTTCAGTTGGCAGTAAAATTCCAGCAATTTTTTCATTTATTCTTTCAATTTCTTTCTCGACTTTTTTCAAATCTTCTTTCAAGGCAAGTTGAGCATTCTTATCTTTAATTTCAACAATCTCTTCTTCTATTTTCTTTATAATCGAACTTTCAAAAAGCCCAATTTTGCTTGCAAGCTTCTTTATCTCTTCTTCTAAATTTTTTATCTGCTCTATTTGGGGTAAAATAGCTTCAAAATTCTTTATTTCTTTAGATAAGGCTATAGTTCTTTGTGAAGTTTCTGTTGTCCTTGATTCAAGGGTCTCTAAAAGTTTCTTGAGTTCAACACCACCCAAATTTTCAACCATTATCAAATCTTCTAGTTCATCGAGTCTCTCTTTAATTTCATGAATAGTTTGAATATCAATTGTTTGGAGTGATTTTAGCTTTTCATTTATTTCACCTATTGCTATTTCAAGATTCACAAGCCTTTTGTCAACTTGAAGAATTGCGAACTTGAATTTGTCCTCAACTTTTTCTTCTAAATTAGCCTTCTGCTCTTCAGAATTCAAGACTTCCACCTAAATAATAATTTCATTTTTTCAAGTTATATTCTTTTTTCATATCTTAGCCAAAGGACCCAAGAGGCAAGAATGGCAAAAATTAAGCCAAATTGCCAAAAAAAGTCATGAACAAAACCAAATAAATCGGGCCTAATTAAAGAAAAGTAAATTGTTATAACTATTCTTGCTATGTTAAATAAAAAAATGGAAGGTAAAGCAAAAATTAAGAAAATAAACTTTTTCTTCCATTTTATAGAAGGTGTTGCAATTGCCAAAGAAAAAAGAGCATACAAAGACTTCCAGCCGGTACAGTCCATATCTATTTCAATAAAAGCTATTTCCGTCCCTCTGATTACCATCAAGCTTGATTGATTCAAATTGGCTTGAATTTTAAATGCTTGCAAAAATTTGTAGGAGAGAAAAGCAACAAGATTTTGCAAAGGCTGATAAGAAAAATTTATGAATATCAAAACGTAGAGGGGAATAGCAAGTAAGTTGAACTTAATCAAAAACCAAATCACTTGCAAAAGCTTTTTTCTGGTCCTTTTCTTCATTTTCTTTTCCTCATGATCTCTTTTGCAGCGTCAGCTATACTTTCGCTCTTCTTCTTAAAGACCCTTTTAACAACATCTTCAAAAATCTCGTCCACTCCAAGTTTTTTAACAACTTCTTCAATTTTCAAGAAAGTACTGTGATAATTCCTAAAAGCTCTTAAAGCTGCTGCTAAAGCGTCTTTTTGGTGAGAATCTTTTGCTAACCATTTGAAATCTTCTAGCAACTTGGCTTTTTCCTTATAACTCAAGGAGACTTGGGGGTAAAAAACCTTACATCCTAAAGAACTTGCAATTTTTTCTATACCCTTTGGTAAAGGATTTACATCACTTGCAATTATCAAAGCATCGCCAAATTTCAGAATATGTTTAATGATTTCAGCACGAGTTGCTTCCTTTATACTAGACAAATCTAGTATGTTGCCCTTTGTATCTAATATAGCTATTCCTGTGGTTGAACCAATATCAATTCCAACTATTAAATTTTTCTTCAGGTTTTCACCTCAATATTTTTCACTCAAAACTTTCTTTATTTTTTTGGCAAGCTTCTTCCCAATCCCCCTTACTGATTTTAATTCTTCTTCACTAGCAGAAAAAACTTTCTCCACAGAACCAAACTTTTCAAGCAACCTCTTTGATAGAATTGTGGAAATGCCTGGAATACTTGAGACTATGAACTCTTTAACCTTCTTCCCATCTTCAGGTTTTTTACCAACTTTGAAAGCTAGGGTAAAATTCTTCTCCTCTTGTTCTTTCCTTGCTATCCAGTAAATTGTTTTTGCTGTGTCTAGCTGATTTCTCGTGCTTATCAAGCTTATTCCAAAATCAACTACTAAGCTTGCTATTGCTCCCTTTAAAGAATTCTCGTTTATTTCTCTTGTAGAATAGCCTTCTATCAAAATTATTGGCTTTTCGAAATTTCTCTTAAGCTCTTTAGCCTGTTCGAAAATTCTACCATCAATTATAGAAGAAATGAAATCATCGTAAGTTTTTCTTTCAATAGCAATTCTCTTGCTGCAAATGAAATCCCCACACTCCAAAGCCATCTCATTCACAGTTGCTACCATTTTCTTCAGAATTTCATTGATTTCCCTTTCTCTGTAGTCACAGATGAGCATAACTTTTTCTGATTTCAATAGAGTCTGCTTTTCTCTCATATATTATCCTTTTTTCTCCCATATCTTTTATTAAATTTAGAACTTCTAAAGTCGTTTAAATTCATGTCAACCAATCTTTTAAAGTTTTCTTCTTTTTACTTTTCTTTCTCATGTCATATAAAATTCCTTTCATTTTTTTCTCTTTCTGTAGAGCAGCCCAGTAATATGATTCGTCTCTCGTGCCCTTTGTTAAAATAAAAATAACTTTTCCAGCGGTTTGTCTCCCAACTCTACCTCTCCTTTGAATGCTTCTAATCTCACTTGGCACTGCTTCATAAAAAACAGCATAGTCTGTGGCAACTATATCTAAACCTTCTTCACCAATGCTTGTTGTAATTAAAACATTAAACTCACCATCCCTAAATCTCTTCAAAACTTCAATTTGTTCTTGTTGACTCATGCCCCTTCCTTCCTTTGTAGCTTGCCCTATTAGTATCTCGGACTTTATTCCATCTTTATTTAGAATCTCATTTATTTTTTCTACGGTTGCCCTGTAATTTGCAAAAACTATTATCTTTGCTTTCGAATTTTCTTTCAATAAATCTTTAATCAAATACTTAAGTTTGGTAAGCTTTGGATGCTCAGCCCCACTTTTTATCACATTTTCCACGAGTCTTAAAATCTCTTTCATTCTAGGATCTTTTGAAATCTTTCTATCAATTCTTTTTTTGCTTTCCCCCAGCTTTTCTAAATAATCAGCTAAAGAAGAAATCTCTTGGGTTTCAAGAAGCTCTATAGCATGCTCAATTTTTATTGCTTCGGCCAGTTTCATCATAGCCCAAATTAAAGTGTAGTTTTTCGAGCCTTGCATGTATTTTGCTCCTAAACTATTTTGTAAAGACAGTAAAAGTCTTCTTGGCGGCTTGCTTGTATTAAGGAAACCATGATCTTTGAGCCAAGTTATAGGCTCTTTCAACATTTGTTCAAGCAATCCTTTAATCATTTTCATCTCTTCTGGCAATTCAACATAAACCCAATCTTTAGCTATAGGCTTCACATAAGGTTTAACATCTTCATCGCTTTCCGTCCTTATCTCTACAGCTTCTACGAAAAGATTTTTCTTTATTTCTTCAATTCTATCGAAACTTCCACCAGGAGAGGCGGTCAGGCCTAAAATCAAGGGATACTTTGCTTGTTCTTTGTACTTTTTAGCAACGAAAGTGTAAGAATATTCCTTTACGCAACGATGACTTTCATCAAATACTGCTAGAGAAAAGTCATTTAGGTTTATTCTCCCAGCTTCCAAGTCATTCTGGATTGTTTGCGGTGTCGCAATTATAACTTTGCTTTTTTGATAAATTTCACTTCTTTTTTCAGGTTTTATTTTTCCCGTGACTAAAGCAATTTCTTCTTCTTTTAAATCAGTAAACTTTTCAAAAGTTTTCTTGTGTTGAGCGTTTAATGGTCTAGTGGGAGCCATCACCAATATCTTACTATTAGTAAAATCGTTCATCCTCTTTATAGCAACAAGCAAAGCTATAAGAGTCTTACCCATTCCTGTTGGCAGAACAACAAGCGTGTTTTTCTTACATGCAGTTTCTGCTATGTTTTTTTGATATTCCCTTGGTTCAATTTCTTTTAAACTAACCATATTATTCTCCAATCACAGTCACAGAAATTTCTCTTTCTCTTGCTTCAAAAAGTTCAACAAAAAAAATGTTCTGCCAAGTTCCAAGCGAAAGTTTACCATCCTTCAAAGGAATTGTCAAGAAAGTTTTGAGTAAGTTTGATTTTATGTGAGCCGTAGCATTCAAATTTCCTTCATAATCATGAAAATATTTTTCTTTTAAAGGTAAAACCTTCTCAAAAAACTTTATCAAATCTCTATGTATGCCCTCATCATATTCTTGTATGATTAAGGCAGCAGTATTGTGCAAAGCATTGACAAAAACCATACCGTTTTTTATCTTAGATTCTTTCACTATTTTTTCAACTTCGTCTGTTATCTTGACGAACTCGTTGGCACCTTTAGTTCTTATCTTTATATCTTTCTGGAAAATTTTCATAGTTAAATTTAATTACCTTATAAATATTAAGCAGTTACCATGCGAGTTGCCGTATTGTTTAGTGGTGGAAAAGACTCAACTTATGCCACCTACATTGCTAAAAAACAAGGAAATGAAATCAAATATTTGGTCACAATAATTCCGGAAAGAGAAGATTCTTGGATGTTTCATTTTCCTTGTATAGCTTTAACAAAATTACAAGCTAAGGCCATTGGTGTTAAACAAATAATGCGAAGGACAAAAGGTGAAAAAGAGAAGGAGCTAGAAGATTTAAAAAGGGTTTTAGAAAAAATAAAAGGCGAGATAGATGCTGTGGTTTCTGGGGCAGTTGCTAGCAATTATCAAAAATCAAGGATTGATAAAGTCTGCAAAGATTTGAAGCTTAAGCATTTGGCCCCGCTTTGGCAGAAAAATCAAGAAGAAGTTTTGAAAGAAGAAGTGAAAGCTGGTTTTGAAATCATGATAACTGGAGTTTTTGCTGAAGGTTTTGATGAGAGCTGGCTTGGAAGGATGATTGATGAAGAAGCTGTGAAAGAGATTTTGGAGCTAAAAGAAAAATTTGGGATTTCTCCTTCGGGTGAAGGGGGTTGTTATGAGACACTAATTTTAGATTGTCCTATTTTCAAAAAAAGACTACAAATCATTAGAAGCAGAAAAATTTGGGAAGGCATGAGTGGTTATTTACAAATTGATAAGGCAAAGTTAGTCTCTAAGGATATCGCATGATTTTATAAATTCCATAATCAATCCTTTCTATCAAATTCTTTTTGATATATCGCCACAAAAAAGTTTGAGAGTTTTTATATCCATATTTTTTCATTTCTTTTATGAAATCACTTCTTTTGAAGATTCCATTCTTTTGAATTTTCTTGATTATATCAAATGCAAAGAATTTTCTCTTCCTCATACTAACTTTAAGCATTTTTTTAGCTATTTCCCTTTTTCTACTTGCCATAAATCCGATTTCATTTAGAAATCGCTCCAATGAATCAGCATAGATAAATAACGACCACTTTGCGGTTATTTTCCCCATCCTAGGAATTTTATTTATTTGAATACATTCGGGTCCGATAGTGCTATTTATATCAAAATAGTGTTTTAAAAGAAGATGCTCACCCACGAGAGTTGGTGGAGGTTTATTATAAATTAAATCAGCTAAATATTGATACTCTTTTTTAAATTTTCCAAAAGGAATTCTTTTTCCAATAGAATATTTAACTTTTCCTAACAATATATCAGATACATCAACACTTCTCCTCATACTAATATATCTTTTACTACCTGTTAATATCGGGCTTCCTTCGGCTTCAAAAGCAAATTTTAGATAAATTCGTGCAAATTCTTTGTTTTTTAATATTACTTTGGGTATATGTTTTGGAATTGGTACTAAATATTTAATAACATTACTGATGCGAGTTCTTAATACATTTTTGTTAACGCTTTGAGTAAATGGTATTTTATTGTTAAACAATTTTTTAAGGGAGGATATAAGAAAAGAATGAAATTCATTTTCGGGAACATGTAGAGAAAATTCTGATTTGGAGCAACCCTCTGAAACCATTATTGCATAAATAATTACATATTCCTTATTATTTAGGTTTATAGGAAATGTGAGGTCTATTTTATACTTTTTTCTTCTCCAATTGTATATACCACTAATATATTTCTCTATAGAGGAATTTTTACCGAATTTTGATACAAGTGTTCCAATAGTTATACCCTTTCTATGTAATTTTAGATTGGGGGGAATTCGATAAAGTGTAACACATATCGATGGTGGTAAATCCCAATAATGAATCTTTGTTTTATTTGGGGCTGATGCAACATATTCTTCAAAAGTTGGTATTTTGTTATTTGCATTTTCTCGACTCATATTTTCATTATGAATTGAAAGAATGTTGAGTATCCATTTCTTATCAGGGCTAATTAAATAGAAGGTAGATAAGAAATTATTAATTACTTTTGAATAAATTACTCTATTTCCCCTTGTTGAAATTAAACAAGTTTTTACTCCAAAGAATTTTTCTATTTTTGATATAACGTCGTGAGGAGTTCTTCTGTCAATAAGAATATTATAATTTCCTGTTGGTGTTAAGAAGTATGAGATAAATGAATCAACATCTTCAGGTCGATAAGGAAGATATATTAATTTTTTTGATGCTTCGCAGCTATATTTAACACCACTCTTCCTCAGAAGGGCATATATACCATCTTTATCCATACCACTGAGTTTTTCTGAAATACTTATAAAGTCTTTGAGAGGTACTCCATACTCATTTTTCTCCCAACTACAGATAGTGGTTTGAGAGACTTCTAATATCTCGGCTAATTCTTTTTGAGTAATTTTGGCCTTTTGTCTAAGTTCCTTAAGAATATCTCCTATTTTATGAATCCTCAATCCCAAAATTTTTTCCAAATCGAAGAATCCATTTTTTGTAAGTAATTTCACCTTCGGTGTTAAGTGTGGTTTAGAATTTTCTATTATTTTCAAATTATTCTCTATCTTCTTCTTTATTTTCTCATAGTTAATTTTTTGAATCATAGTTAGTACATATATGCGAACTAATATATATAGATTTATTACTCACTTGGTGATAATCTTTAATGTTTATTGTGATGATTTTTATCATATGAAAAAATCAACTAATGAAGAAGTTATTAAGAAAATTTATTGTACAATTAAAAAACTTAAAGAAGGGTCAATAAATACAATAGCAAATAAATCTGGAGTAAGTTGGCATGCAGCTAATAAAGCGCTTAAAATAATGGAAATTTTGGGAATAGTCAAAGAAGATAAAGAAAAAACACATGCCCAGCAAAAATATTACAGATTAATTAGATGAAAGATTATGATACATAGCATACGATACGAAACTTTTGTTTTAAATTGCCCTTTGTTCAAGAAGAGAATCGAGATCTTGAGCTTCAAGAAAATTTGGGACGAAAAGCTTAAGAGTGGCTATATTGTGGTGAGGAAAGCTGAGCTGAGGGAAAAATTTTAACTTTTTATTCTCCCTTCCCTTACTTCTATTTGATGAGCAAGCTCATTTTTTATGGTGGAGTTAATGAAATAGGTGGAAATAAAATTCTTGTCGAAGACAAAGATACAAAAATATTCCTCGATTTTGGTATGAGCTTTGCCCAATCTTCTAAATATTTTTCTGAATTTTTGCAGCCAAGAGTTTGTTCTGGTTTGGGCGACTTGATAGAGCTTGGAATAATCCCAAACTTGAGAGGAATTTACAGGAATGATTTACTTGCTCATGAAGGCAAACCATTGACAGAAAAACCAGAAATAGATGCAGTTTTTCTTTCTCATGCTCACGCTGATCATAGCTGGAATATATCTTTGCTTCATCCAGAGATTCCAATATTTTGTGGCGAGACAACAAAGCTCATGCTTAAAGCAGCTCAAGAAACTTCCCGTGGCTTATACTATGAAGATTTTTACGTTTATCGAGAGTGTTTTGTAGACAGGAGGAAAAAACCCGAGAAAGAGAGAAATTTCAAGACTTTTAGGACTGGAGATAGGATAAGGGTTAAAGATATAGAAGTTGAGCCGATTCATGTGGACCATAGTATTCCAGGAGCTTATGGCTTTTTGGTTCACACTTCTTCCGGCACAATAGCTTATTCTGGTGACATAAGGATGCATGGCCCTAAGAAAGAGATGACAGAAGAATTCATACAAGCTGCTAGAAAAGAAAAGCCAGAAGCTCTAATCTTGGAAGGGACAAACATAGACAATCGAATAGGTAGCTTGACCGAGCAAGATGTTTTCAAAGTTGTTGAAAAGTTAGTTTCAAAAACCAAAAATTTGGTGCTTTGCGATTTTCCGATTAGAGATGTTGATAGGCTAAGAACTTTCTTTGAAGCTGCAAAGAATAATGGAAGGAATTTTGTTACAAACATGAAGCAAGCTTACTTGATTGAGCTTTTGAATGAAGAAGACAAGAAGCTTAAGCTTCCAAGCTTGGATGAATTTTATATTTTCCTCCACAAAAGTAGCTGGGGGAACTATGAAAAACAAGATTACTACAAATGGCAGCAAAAATTTTTAGATTATCCAAATACGATTAAAGCTGAAGATTTAGCCAAAAATCAAGAAAAATTCGTTCTTTATATGGAATTTTTTGACTTAACTGAGCTTCTGGATATAAAACCAGCAAGAGAAAGCTTGTTCATACACTCTTTAACAGAGCCTTTTAATGAAGAGATGGCTTTGGATTTCAACAGGATGCTGAATTGGTTAAAAAAGTTTGAAATCCCACTCAAGCATGCTCATGCTTCTGGTCATGCTAATGCTATCCAACTCAAAAAAATTGCAGAAGGAATTTTACCAAAAAAGATTTTTCCAGTGCACACAGAAAGACCAGAACTTTTTGGCAAGCTTACCAAGAAAGTTAAAATTATCAAACCAGAAATTGGAAAGGAGATTGAAATTAAGTGAATGGTTTTTAAAATGTCCAAAGGAGTTTACTCTTTATTCATAGAGTTGGGAAAAGATCAAGAAATAAAAATTGGCAAGCTCGGAAAATTCAAATTCCCAAAAGGTTTTTACATTTACACAGGCTCTGCTTTAAATAACTTGGAAGCAAGGCTTGAAAGACATGTGAAAAAACAAAAGAAAAAATTTTGGCACATTGATTACTTGCTTGCAAACAAAAATGCAAAAATCATAAGCGTGCTTAAAATTGATACAAGCTCAAAGCTTGAGTGCAAACTAAATCAAACAATCTTAAAAAATTTGAAAGCTTCCTTTTTGGTTAAAAAATTTGGATCTTCTGATTGCAATTGTGAGAGCCATTTGATCTACTTGAAAACAAATCCTTTGAAAAACAAATCTCTATTATGGAATTCATCAAAAATCTTTTAGGCTTGGCTTTGATTTTCTTATCTTGGTTCAATCCATTTGCCTTGCCTTTTTCTTTCAGGTTAACTCTTTTTATTATAGGTTTTGATTTGACAAGCTGGTTTGCAAAGCTACTCTTGTTTATAATAAACTTCTTCTTTCCTTTGCTTGGCGAGCAGGGCTTGTTTTTGGTTTGGACTCTTTTATTGCTGGTTGTTGCAGAATTCATTTTTTCCAACTTTAAAATCTTGAAGATCTTGGCAACAATTTCCAAGCCTTTAATAATTTTCTTTTCCCTCCTTTTTGCTTTGAAAGATTTACAGCTAGCTTTGATAATAGCAGGAATAGATTTAATTTTAAATTTGAAACACTAGCTTTTAATTAGGCCGAGGTCGCCTAATTGGTAGGGCACCGGTCTCGAATTGAGCAAGAAAACCGGCGGGCGCAAGCCCATCTGGGTTCAAATCCCAGCCTCGGCGTCCTTGCTAAACTTTATATGCTTTTCGCTTTCTTCCTTTTGTTGAACTTTAAGTGGAATAATAAGCGGAAAAAGCAAGGAATGAAGCGGTAAGAGCCGTGCTTCCTCCTGAAGGAAGTTGGGAAGCATAGGTCTGGAAGAATCTACGTATGGCTGATTTGCGGGATGCATTCGAACAAATAAAACTTATACCAAGCGAGAGCATAGACTCATTCTTACAGATCCTCCTTACAACAACACAGCATATGCAAGGCTTGAGTTATGAAGAAAAAATCATTCCTTGCTAAAGAATTCAAGCAAGTTCTAAAACAAACTGGAGATCTTTCTTTGTTTTGCAGTTATGAATACAAATGGAAATAAATACAACATTCTGACAAGAGCTAAACTGAGATTTGTAAGGGAAATAATTTGGTTTTGTAACATTCTTCTAGATTAAAAAAAGGAGCTCTTTAAAGTATTAATAAATTATTGAATTTAAAAAACTATATAGAAGTTAAGGTGACGATATAAATATATATTCCATCATAAAAATAAAAACAGAGTGGTAAATTTAAGGTAAATAAGTGATTTTATGGTAAGGAAAATAAGACCAACTATGGAAGAATATTTAGGTGAAAGCGCGATAAGATATGAAAAACGTAGAGGTTTAAAAAGAATTAAAGTCAAAACAACATTAATAGCATTAGACCTTCTCAATCTTCCAAAAGGTTCTTATATTTTGGATGTAGGTTGTGGCAGTGGTTGGTCAACTGAGGTAATCAAATCTTATGGTTATAAAGTGGTAGGAATAGATGTTTCTGAAGAAATGATTAAAATTGCACGTGAAAAAGGGTACGATGTTGAACTTATGGATATGAGAAATATGAAATTTGAAGATAGTAAATTTGATGGTATTATATCTATCTCTGCATTAAATTTTGTAGCAGAAGGTTGCAAAAATGAAGAAGAAATAGAAATCAATTATAAAGCAGCAGCTAAAGAAATGTATAGAGTTCTTAGAAGTGGTGGTAAAGCTGTTATCGAATACTATCCAAAAACAAAAAAAGAAGAAGAAATATCAATGAAAGCATTCCTTTTCGCTGGATTTAGTGGAGAGTTGATAAAGAATAGTTATAAAAAGAAAAGAGGTCAAAGATTTTTAAATTTGATAAAAGGTGAAAAACCAGTAAATCACTTATTTATAAAATACAGAAGCTATCGTTTTTGAAGAATACTAACCATAATACTTTTTCTTAATTTTAGATAAAGTATTTTAGAGGACGATGCGCAATTTATATTTTAAATTTAATTCATTTTAAATTAGATTATGGACACTTCCTACATAAAGAGGATAAAGGAAGCCCACAAAAAATTAGTTTTCCACGATTTTTGTAAACAAAAATACTGTAAAAACAGAATTTTTGTGAAAGGCAGGGGTTGTTATATATATGATGAAAACA
>JAVZHJ010000014.1:0-15652 GCA_038998365.1 Candidatus Aenigmatarchaeota archaeon
GGGAAAGAAGCGAGCCAAAAAGTTTTGAAATATTTGAAAAAATTTTTTGAAGGAGATTTAAAGGAAGCTATAGAAAAGGCAAATAAAGCTTTTGTGGAGGAAAAAGCAAGGGAATTTTTTGAAGGTTATACCACAATATCAGCAGTCTACTTGAAAGAAAACTCTCTTGAAGCTTGTAATGTTGGTGACAGTCCAATTTTTTTGATTAGGGAAAAGAGAATTGAAAATATAGCTTTTATTGACAAGCTTCTTGGCACAAGCACTTTAACTCAAGCAATTGGAGAAGAATTCATTAAAGTTCATTTTCTTGAGAAAGAATTGAAGCCTGGAGATATGATTATGTTGGCAACTGACGGGATAACTGATGTTTTGAGTGAAGAAGAAATTGTTGAATTGTTAAAAAATGAAACTAAGCTAGAAAGAATTGTTGAAAAAATTATAGAAGAAGCTGAAGAGAAAGCAAGCTTTTATCAAGATGATAAGACCTTGATTTTAATTAAGGTGGTAGAGTGAGCTTTGATATTATAGGCAGCAAAGAAAAGGCTGTGGCAATTGTTGAGATTGAAGAAAGCGAAGATGAGAAAAAAATAGCTGAAGAGATAATGAAGAAGCACAAGAATGTTAAGTCTGTTTTGAAGAAAGTTTCTGCAAGAAAAGGTGAGCTCAGACTGAGAGAATATGAGCTAATAGCTGGTGAAAAAAATACTGAAGTTGTCCATAAAGAATATGGCTATAGCCTAAAGCTTGATCCACAAAAAGTATATTTTTCACCAAGAGAAGCCGAAGAAAGACAAAGGATAGCTGAGCAAGCCAAGCCTGGTGAAAGAATTTTAGTGATGTTCTCTGGAATAGCTCCCATAGCAATAGCCATAGCAAAAAAACAACCTGAAGTTGAAAAAATTTATTGCATAGAAAAAAATGAAGAAGCGCACAAATATGCTGAAGAAAATGTGAGAAGAAATAAACTTTCACATAAAATTTTATTAATTCATGGGGATGCAGAAGAAGAGGCCAAAAAGTTGGGAATAAAATTTGATAGAATCGTGATGCCTTTGCCCTTTGGAGCTAAAAATTTTCTTGACGTTGCTTTAAGCTGTTTGAAGGATAATGGTATAATTCATTTCTATTCTGTTGAAGATGAAGGTTGTTATTCAAAAGTTTTGGATGAAATAGAAACTTTTGCTAAAAAATTTGGCAAAAGCATAAAAGTTTTAAACATTAAAAAAGTTTCAGCTTATGCTCCGAGGAAATGGAAGGTTTGTGTAGACTTTCAAGTGAGCTAAATGGATTTGAAAAAAGAAATAGAAAAAACGCAAGTCTTGATTTTGACAGGAGGAAGTGGCAAAAGGATGGGAAATCCTGAATTGCCTAAAGCTTTGATGAAAGTTGGGGGAAAGACTTTAATAGATAGATGCATTGAATTCTATGCTAAACATGGGTTTAAGGATTTCGTACTCCTTGTTGGCTTTATGCATGAAAAAATTGAAGAGCATGTTGGAGATGGCTCTAAGTATGGTGTAAAGGTAAGGTATTGTTTAGACCCACCAATTGAAAAAGTTGGTAAAGGTAAGGCTTTGAAGAATGCCATTTTAACTGGAGCAATTGATTTAAACAAAAGGGCGATAATAGCTTATCCTGATGATGTTTATCTTGACGAAGAAATTCCAATCAAGCTTTTGAAGAAGCATCTTGAATTGAAAGAAAGTAAAAGAATAATAGCAACTTTAGCTTGTGCTTCTGGAGTTGAATATCCTTATGGCGTGGCTTTAGCTTATGATGGCGAGCTTGTGGAAGAATTTTTTGAGAAACCAATAGTTCAAATTCCATCAACAATTGGTTTGTATGTAGTTGAGCCAGAAATTTTCAAAGTGATTGAAAGAGAGGTTGATATGAATGCAGAAAAGGCAATAGAGTTTGAAAGTGTTGTTCTTTCTAAGCTTGCCAAAGAAAAGAAGCTTGGCAGATTTTTAATAGAACCAAAGAAATGGATTGCAATCAACACACAAAAAGAATTGGAAACTGCTGATAAGATTTTAAGTAAAGAATAAACTTTTTCAAAAGACAATTTTCTATCAAGCGGGAGTTGCCTAGCCTGGTCAATGGCGCAAGGTAGCTTAAGCCTTGAATCAGAGCCTTGTGGCTTAGTGCCTTCGTGGGTTCAAATCCCACCTCCCGCATCTCTATAGTTAAAAATAGTGGCTAGATACTGGCGAAATAGTGGCTTAAGCTACTATTTTGATACTATTTCACCAAGAAAAACTGCCTTCATAAAGCCTCTATAAACTTCTTCACAAAAACAGGAACTGCACTAGGCCATTTGCAAGTGATTATTTTGCCATCTTGCTCTACTTCATTTCCCCTGTAAATTCCAACTTTTTCTATAGCTTGTTTTTGTGTCATGTAAGCTGTTGCTTTCTTTCCTTTAAGTATACCAGAATTTGCAAGAATTGTTGGGGCTATGCAAATCGCTCCTACAACTTTACCAGTTTCAAAGAATTTTTTAACAAGCTTGTGCACAATTTTATCATTAAAATAAGCAGAGGCTCCAGAACCACCAACAAAAATTATTCCATCATATTCTTTTTCATCAATATCCTTCAGTAATTTTTCTACTTCTACAGTTTTACCATATTTGCTAACAGAAGGCTCACCTGTAGAATTTGCAACTGTAATTTTTACACCCTCTTCTTCCAGCAATTTCTTTGTGTTGAAAAATTCTTCTTCATTAAATTTTTCTGGTGCTATTACTACCAAAACATTAGGCATACTCTCAATTAATTGAACTACAGATAGTTTTAAATATCTTTTTCTCTAACTTCAATTTAGGTGCAAGAGATGGGCGATAGCCTTTGCCTCAATTGACTTTTCCTTTAGACTTTCAACTACTCATTTTAATTTGAAAAATTTTTTGAATGGACTTTGGGTAGCTAATAGAAAATTTTTACTGAGGTGGTTTTTTTGATAGTTGCTAATGATATTACCGACCTCATAGGAAAGACTCCTATGGTAAAAATAAATAAGCTAACTGATCCAGAAGATGCTACAATATACGCAAAGCTAGAATGGTACAATATAGGCGGCTCTATCAAAGACAGAATGGCTCTTTATATCCTTAAAAATGCAGAAGCTGCTGGAAAGCTAAATAGGGAGAAAGTAATCATTGAAGCAACTTCTGGTAACACTGGAATTGCTCTTGCCATGTTGGCAGCAATTAAAGGATATAAAATAACAATAGTGATGCCGGAATCTGTAAGCATAGAGAGGAGGAAGATAATTAAAGCTTATGGAGCTGAGCTAATTCTTTCTCCTGGAGAAAGGGGAACAAGTGGAGCAATAGAATTGAAACAAAAGCTTCTTAGAGAAAATCCAGAAAAATATGTCGAAGTTAATCAATTTGAAGATCCTGCGAATATCTTAGCTCACTACCAAACAACTGGAAAAGAAATTCTTGAACAGACTGGTGGAAAAGTTGATATGGTTTTGGTTGGAATCGGTACTGCTGGTACAGGTGTTGGTATATCAATGTGTGTGAAAGAATATAATTCAAACATTAAAATTGTTGGTGTGGTCCCAAAGCTTGGAGTGAAAATTCAAGGTTTAAGAAATCCTTTAGAATCTTATCCTACTAGACTCTTCAAAAAAGAAAGTTTTGATGAAATTGTGGAAATAGGTGAAGAAGAAAAAGAAAAGGCTTTGGAAATTGCAAAATTAGTAGCAAGAAAGGAAGGCTTGTTGATTGGCATGAGCTCTTGTGTGATAATGTATGTTGCTCTCAGAAAGGCTAAAGAGCTTGGTAAAGGCAAAACAATTGTTGCTGTACTTCCTGATGGAGGTGAAAGATATTTAAGCACTAAATTGTTTGAAGATTAATATAAAATTAAGCTCGGGTGGCCGAATCTGGTTAGGCAGTCGGCTGCAGTTGGTCTTTCGAAAAAAAGATGAGAAGTTGAGACCGACGCATGTGGGTTCAAATCCCGCCCCGAGCTCTTTGAGTGATAAAAATGCTTAAGGTCTTTAACACACTTACAAGAAAAAAAGATGTTTTCAAGCCAATAGAAAACAAAAAGGTCAAAATGTTTGTTTGTGGTCCTACTGTTTACGATTTCTCACACTTGGGGCATGCAAAAACTTACATTCAATTTGACATGATAGCAAGATATTTGAGATTTAAAGGTTTTGAAGTCTTTTACCTTCAAAACATTACCGATTTAGATGATAAAATAATTGACAGGGCTAAAAAAGAAGGTGTAGACCCAAAAACAATAGCAAGAAGGTTTGAAGAAGAATATCACAAAGATATGAAAGCTTTGAATATTATTTCTGTTGATAAACATGCTCGTGCTACTGATTACATAAAAGAAATAATAAGTCAAGTTGAAAGATTGCTCAAAAAAGGCTTTGCTTATGAAATAGAAGATGGGATTTATTATGACATAAGCAAGTTCAAAGAATATGGTAAACTTTCCGGAAGAACTGCATTAGAAGCGGAAGATTCCGTTTCTAGAATTGATGAAAGTGTGAACAAAAGAAATAAAGGAGATTTCTGTTTGTGGAAGAAATCCAAACCAGATGAACCAAAGTGGCCATCGCCGTGGTTTGAGGGCAGGCCGGGATGGCATATAGAAGATACTGCTATAACTGAAGCGCACTTTGGGCCACAGTATGATGTACATGGTGGGGCAAGAGATCTTATCTTTCCACATCATGAAGCAGAAATTGCTCAGATGGAAGCAATCTCAGGTAAAAAACCTTTTGTGAAGTATTGGCTTCATACAGGCTTTCTTACAGTTAATGGGGAAAAAATGTCTAAGTCTTTAGGAAATTTTGTTACAATAAGAGATGCTTTGAAAAAATACGATGCTGAAACCATAAGGTTGTTTTTTGTTTCATCACATTACAGAAGCCCAATTGATTATAGCGAGAAAAATTTGGAACAAGCGAGAAGAAATCTTGAAAGACTATACAATACTTTGGAAAAATTACAAGAAGCAAAAAAGAGGGTAGAAAAAACAAAGGATGAGAAAGAATTTGAAGAATTCATGAAAAAGTGTGTAAAAGAATTTGAAGAATTCATGGATGATGACTTTAATACACCAAAAGCTCTTCTTTGTTTGTATAAATTATCAAACAGAACAAACAGCTTGCTAGATAAACAAAAGAATGAAATAAATGAAAGACTTGCAACAAAAATAATTGAAACTTTCAGAAAGCTCGGTTACATTTTTGGAATTTTGCAAAAAGATATTAAAAAGGAAGAGATACCTGAAGAAGTTAAAAAGCTTGTTGAAGAGAGAGAGAAAGCAAGGAAAGCAAGAGATTTCAAAAAATCTGATGAGTTAAGAGAAAAAATAAAATCTTTAGGCTATATTGTTGAAGATACAAAAGATGGACCAAAGATTAAGAAAGTTAACCTCTAAACTTGATATTCACAAATTCCTTTCCTTTTTCAATAATTTCTTCAATTTCATTTTTTTCAAATGGTGTGAATTCTTTCTTAGAAAGAGTTTCATTCAATTTCTTAAAATTTTGAAGATAGTAAACTTTTGCCCCCTTTATACTTTTACAAATTTCAATAATGTCTTCAGTTGAATGAAATTCCTTCATTAGAGTTGTCCTAAACTCATAATCAATTGAAGAAGAAAGCAAAATTTTTATAGATTTTTTAATGTTTTCAAATGTTTCTTTAGTCAAAATTCCAGTAATCTCCTTATATTTTTTGAACTCAAGCTCGGTTTTTATATCCAATGCAACATAATCCAAAAGCTTGTTTTCAATCAAATTCAAAAGCATTTTTGGATTGCTTCCATTTGTTTCTAAGCCAATCAAAAAATCTTTTGACTTAATTTTTTGAATTAAATTTGGCAAATCTTCATTCAAAGTTGGCTCGCCGCCAGTGAAAACAACAGCATCAATGAATTTTTTATTTTTTTCAAGGTAAGATAAAATGTAGTCTTCCGATAAGCCCTTTATTTCCTTAATTTTTTCCGGCAAAACTAATTGTGACACGTAGCAAAATTGACACCTGAAATTACAACCTGCTAAAAAAACTATTGAAGAAATTTTTCCAGGATAATCTATCAAACTTGTCTTTTGAAATCCTGCTATTATCATCTTATCATAATTTTTGAAAAACTTTATCAAAAGTTTTTCTTTGCTTGAATTCTTCTTGCTTTCCTTCATTCCACTGCTCTACAGGTCTTAAATAGCCAACAACCCTTGAGTAAACTTCTGTTTTTCTATTACATTTTGGGCAAAGCGGAGCTTCTCTTGGAATGTAGCCATCTTCGGGACAAATGCTAAAGGTTGGGGTTATTGTGAAGTAAGGAAGCTTGAAGCTATTGCAAATTTTCTTGACCAAAGCCACCACAGACTCGACAGGAATGTTCGCTTCTCCGAGCCAGATGTGAACCACTGTTCCACCAGTATACTTAACTTGTAAAGGATCTTGAAGCCTTAAGTATTCCCAAAGGTCATCTGTGAAATAAACTGGTAGGTGGGAAGAGTTCGTGTAGTATGGCTTTGACCCTTTTCTCACTTCTGCTTCATTTGCAACTATTATATCTGGGTATTTCTGCTTATCAATTTTTGCCAAACGATAGGAGGTGTTGTGTAAACATACTAGCCCCTCTCCACCCAAGAAATTGTTGACAGGTTCGTCTTTCACGTCTACTTCGAGATCATAAACATACTTGGGTGGACTTAATTCTCTAATGTCCTTTATTTTATCCCAATGAATATCGGAATTTGCTATTGTTTGGAGTTTCTCGATTTCTTCGTCTCTCACCAAAGAAGACAATTTTTCGATTATTTGTCTGAAATACTGAAGGCTTATTCTGTTTTTTCTTACATTCCTATTTAAACAGTCTTTATGAATATCAATATCTTGTGGTTTAATTTTATGTCTTTGCATAATTTGTTTTATAAGCTTTGGGACTTCTGGAACAACTTCTCTACCAGAGTTAATGTTATTCAAGCTCAATTCTTTCTTGAAGATGATTTTGAAATATTTATTCAAATTATCAGCACCAGTAATCTTTAAAACATAGTTATACTTCTTTTGGGAATTATGAGAAGATTTTTTATCTATTTGAATTTTAGCCAAAATTCCAAGCCTTAAGAGAAGAAGATTAAGACCTTCGGCCAACTCTTTAGAGTTTGTGTATAATCTTAGACTAAAATCTCTTTTTTCTGTATTCTTGTAAACAAAACCATCTCCTTGAGTAAACCCTCTTAAAAGACCGGCAATACACTCGGGCGGAGATAAGAAGAAAATACTAGGAATTTTTTTCTCATCGCTTTTCCCTCGAAGCCCTATTCTATCAAAAAGAAGAGCTGTAATTTCACTCAAGACCATTCTGTAACAAGGTTTAAAGCGCCTATCTACGTTAACCTGAATAGAGACAGTTAGCCCAAGTGCTTTTTTGAGTGAAGTAGAAAATTCTTCGATAAACTTTTTATCTGTATTGAAGAACATGGGCTTTTTACCTAACCATCCTTCTGCAAGAAGACTTCCTATTACAAAGCCGAAATCTTCATCAAGCTGTATTAATGCATTGATAGGTTTGGTTTTGAAATAAAATATTTTTGTTGATTTAAGAATTTCTCTCCTCAGGGGGATATCTAGCTCATAAATCATCTTTAGTGGAATTCCTTGTCCTTTTCTCCACAAACTTTTTACATTCCTCCATACAAATTTGTAATTTTTCTTGCTCCACTCTTTAACCCTAGGATCATTTATCAATTCTTCTACAAATTTTGCAGGGAAGATTCCGTATAACTTATCTCTAAAAGAAGCTTCCTTAAAGAGTTCGACGAGATTAAGCTCTCTATAAATGGTTTCGGCTTCTATTCTCTTAGGTATGGCAATGTAAACTCCTTTCTTAATATTTTTAACCAGAATTTCCTGTATTGTCCCTTTTTCACTTAAGGTAAAAACGCTATGTTGTCCTGTAACCCTAACTTTTCTTCCAGAATAAGTTGTTATTTCGTACATACTTTCTGCGGGGTGTCTTACCAAAGCAGTAACAGGATATTTCTTAATCTTTTGAGTCTCCCTATTGAAACCATAGGTAAATATAGTATTTGGGGGGATCTTCAAGACCTCGCTTCTTCCAATTATTTGGACTTTATCCCTATTCTTTTCCAAATAACTGTCAATGAATGAACCTATTTTTACCATTTTCGGATCACTTTGGGAAACCAATACTTTTTCTTCTGGAGCTAGGCTGCCTTCGGCTGGTGTTGCTTCTAAATTGTAAATGTTTCCTGTTTCTTGTTGAAAATCTTCAAGTCTATTTCTCATGTAATCTAAAACTCTTTCAGAAAAAGCAAGACCGTCTTTATCACCAATTGAACAACCTAAAAAGTTCAAGCAAGCTTCATTCATTCCAACTAAACCAATTGTGTTAAAGTGATTCTTCCAATATTCGCCAAAGCTTTCTTTTATCTTTCTCAAGTAAAATTTTGCATAAGGGTAAAGCCCCTTTTCTGTTAATTTTTCTAGCCAAGCTCTTTTTATTTCCAAAATTCTTTTGCTTATTTCCATCATTTTATCCAGTCTTTCAAAAAATTCTCTCTCATCTTTTGACAAATAACCTATTCTTGGCATATTGATTGTGACGACGCCTATGCTTCCTGTTAATGGATTGGCTCCAAATAAGCCGCCACCCCTTTTCTTCAATTCTCTTTTGTCGAGACGAAGGTGGCAACACATTGACCGAACATCTTCAGGATTCATGTCAGAATTTATGAAATTTGCAAAGTATGGTATACCATATCTTGCACTTGTTTCAAAAATTTTCAATATTGCTCCATCTCCCCATTCAAAATCTTTTGTTATGTTAATTGTGGGGATTGGGAAGGTGAAAACTCTGCCAACAGCATCACCCTCCAACATAACTTCAGCCAAAGCTTGATTGAAAATGTTCATCTCTTCTTGAAAGTCTCCATAAGTTACGTCTAAAATCTTGCCGCCAATTATTACTGGCTCATTTTCCATGAATTTTGGAACTTTGAGATCAAGAGTTATATTGCTGAAAGGTGTTTGAAATCCTACCCTAGTTGGAACATTCATATTGAACATGAATTCTTGTATAGCTTGTTTAACAGATTTAAAGTCAAGACCATCAAATCTTATGAAAGGTGCCAATAAAGTGTCAAAATTTGAAAGGGCTTGTGCACCCGCTGCTTCTCCTTGGAGTGTGAACATAAAATTTACTATTTGACCCAAAGCTGATCTAAAGTGTTTGGCTGGCTTGGAAGAAATTTTTCCTCTAACTCCTGTAAAGCCGACAAGCAATAAATCTTGCAGATCCCAACCAACACAATTGTGAACACATATGTTGTTCACTAAATACGTGTGGTCTGTTGTTTCTAAATTAAAAACTCTTCCTTCATACTCAATCTCTTCTGTTAATCTAACGGGTGAAAGAAAACAATCCTCTAATTCTTTAACATATTGAGAACCATTTAAAGGAAAAGAAATTTCATAAATTTTCCCACCTTTTATTTTTCTAGAATTTATAAAAGAATCTTTTTTGTCCAATTCACAAATTGATGAAAAGATGCCTAGTCTAGCACATAGCATTTGAAGCTGCAAAGATAAAACCTTTGACACAGTTGCCATTCTTATTCTTGGGCCACACCTTTCTCTTCCTTCTTGTTTATTGCCATCACCTAAAATGTAACCATTCAAGAAATTTTTTAAAATATCTTTATCTGAATGGTAGAGAATAAACTCTGGGATTCTTTTATTTTTGGCACAGGTCCCACACCATTCTTTAATTGCTCTAGAAAGCACCTTAGATGTTACATGAACGTGTAAAGTTGATCCTTGCTCATTTATATAGCTCGAAATTCCAAGCCCCTTTATTATTTCTACGATTCTTCCTGCTATTTCTTTTTCATGTTTACCCAAAGAAATAACAACTTCTCCTCTTGTAGAACTACCTTCTGCAACATAAATTCCCAAAAACCATGATGTCTTTTCATTAATTGGAAATTCTTTAAGTTTTGTTGTTTCCCATTTTCTTGAGAATCTCTTAAGAGAGATTGAATTATCATTTATCCAGCCGTTTATCTTTGGGATGATTAAATAATCCCCCCCTATTTTTGTTTTTGGTTTTATATCTTTGGCCATTTTCCATTCAAAAGATTCAAAAATTGGTTTGTTGTTTTTTATTTTCCATTTTGCAACCAAAATAGGGTGTTCTGGAGTAATTTCCAATGGAAGTAATCCACAAGCCTTTATTCTTACTATTTTTCCTTTATAATTCCTGACAAACGTCTTCAAAATATTTACTCTTCCCCCCTTTCCTAAACAATGTTCCCCAACTATATATTCACTAATTGGTTTATAATCTCCTGCCACTATTTCTTTTGGCTTAACACAATAGGGGCCCAAAATTCCTAAATTGTGTATGTGAATGTCACCATTTATGTGAGCATCCCTAAGCTCAGGAGTTGTTTTGTTGTAAATTCTGTGAAGCCAATATTGAGAAATCACTTGAGAGGAAATGTGGAAATTTAAAGCTTGTAGAGAAAAAGTTGTGTTCGCATTTTCTCTAACCAGCCAAGTTTTTTCATCAAGATAGCTATCTACAAGCTCCCTTATTTGATTATGTAATGCTCGGTAAAGGATGTAAGCTTTGGCTGTTTTGTAATGACCATTCTCAACCAAAACCTTTTCTACCAAATCTTGAACTTGCTCTACATTAGGAATTTCTCCGGGCTTTAGTTGTTTTTTAAGCAACTCGACAACTTGAGATGAAAGTTTTTCTGACAAACTTCTATCTTTACCACCAACGGCTTGAGCAGCCTTCCATATTGCTTCTGTTATTTTGTTTTGATCAAAATCAACTATCCTACCGTCTCTTTTTATAATTTTTGTAATTTTTGTTTCATTGCTATCTTCGTCCATAAAACCGCCAAAAATTTTTTCAAATTAAAAATAAAATTATCTTTTAAATATCTATTTCTATTTTACAATTTATATCTGAAAAAACAATTCTTTTTATAAATGGGTGGGAAAGATGGATTTTTATTTGCTCTCTGTTTTAATATTTGTTTTAGTTTTAGCTTTCTTAATCTATAGAGACAGAAAAAACATAGAATTTCACTACTTTTTGCTTATGAGAAAAACAAAATTTGGAATTAAACTTTTGGATAAATTGGCTGGGCCAAAAAAATTTTGGAAAGTTTTTGGCACTATTGGTTTTTTTGTTGCTCTTTTTTTGATGTTTGAAGGTATCGTCTCTTTAATAGAGTATGGGAGGCTTTTATTAGCCGGGATAGCAAAGATGCCTGGACTAAGCTTTGTGCTTCCTTCTGTTAAACCTGAAATAGAAGCTGGCCCAGGTTATTTGCTCTTACCTTTTTGGTTTTGGGTAGCAATAATAATCTCTGTTATATTTCCACACGAAACTCTTCATGGTATAATGAGTAGGGTCGAAAAAATAAGAGTTAAAAGTGCGGGTCTTTTATTGTTGGGGGTTTTACCTGGAGCTTTTGTAGAGCCTGATGAAAAACAATTGAAAAAATCTAAGTTTATGAGTAAGCTTAGAATATTTGCTGCCGGTAGTTTGGCCAATTTCTTGGTCTATCTTTTAATCTTCAACTTAACTTCAAATCTAATTTGGCCATATTTTATAACTGGGCCGATTATTCTTAATGAAGTGAATTCTACCGGTCCAGCCGCACAAGCTGGTTTGAGAGCAGGTATGGAAATAACAAGGATAAACGATAGGCAAGTCAAACTTACATATTCAGAATTTTTAGCTGGTTCAAGATATTTAGCAGAAGAAACAATGGGCTTAAAGCCTGGGGATGAAATTGTAATAGTGGCAAACAACACTGAATTTGCTGTTAAAGTTGGGGGGAATCCTGAAAACGAAAGTTTGCCTTATCTTGGGATTATTTATTCTCCAGTGGTAAGAGAAAGTGCAATTCCATACAATTTTATCATTCAATTGCTGACTTGGATGTGGATAATTAATTATGCTATTGCAATTTTCAACATAATGCCAATTTATCCTTTAGATGGTGGGATGATAGTACAAGCCATAGCAGAAAAAATTAGTAAGAAATATTCAATGAAAATAACACTCTTCATAAGCTTTTTAACATTTTTGATTCTTGTCTTCAACTTTGTTGCTCCTTTCATCTTACAGACAACACTTCAACCTTCCTAATTTCAAAGTTTTTTATTGGATATATTTTTCTAGCTTCTGTTAAAACTTTTGTCTTGATCTTATCTGAAATTAGGCTCCTAACAAAATCTTCCAAGCTATCATTTTCAACCTCTTCTTTTATCATATCTTTTATTTTATTGCTGAGTGTTTTTTGAACGCTTGTCTTGGCTTTTCTTGAAACTGTACATATGCTCTTTACTCTCAGCTTTACCCCATCTTTTGTAACTAAGTCTTGAACTGTATCTATTCTTCTTACTCTTCTCACGACCATTCTTGAAATATAATCTTGCAAGCACTCTGTTCCATGAAATTCTACAAAAGCTTTATTGCCTTCCACTTTGGTTATTTTGAAATAAATTTTCAAATAATACTTGTTTATGTTATCTATAAGCTCTAAGGCACTTACTATTATTTTCCTTCCTATAACTTGTTTTGGTTCGACTGCGAAAGTAACCCCTATCTCTTTTTCCCCGAACATCTTTGGCAATATAATTGTGTAAGTTTCTTTGGCCTTAACCTTTTTCTTTACCAAAAATCTCACCCAATTTACTATCTATGATATTAACAAAATCGTTTTGTAAGCTTTTATCTATTAAAGCTCCTGCTGCGTGAGCATGGCCTCCCGCTTCTCCTCCTATTTTTTTAGTAACATAATCTAAAATTTCTTTCAGATTTATATTCTTAAGCTCTTTAGAAGCTCTTGCAGAAACTTTAAGACAATTTTCTTCGGTTTCAGCCAAACCAAAAATTGGCTTTTTGTTCTGAAAAATATTCGAATTTAATGCAATGGAAGTTATCGTGCCTATTAGTGTATCTGGTATTTTATTTTCAGCTAAGATAAAATTAGCGTTTCGTGTAGAAAGTGCTATGTTCCCTTCCCTTAAAAGCCTTAAGCTTTCGCTTATTTGTTTCTTGTATTCTTCCATGATTGACCATATCTCTTCATTTTTGTTACCGTTTAAACAAAGTCTTAGACCAAAGTCTAATTTGTTTGTTCTACCACAAGCATTCAATAAAGTTGCGAATTCTCTTGCATCTTGTAATTCTTCTTCCATTTCTAATAGAGTGTAAATTTCACCAAAAATGTCAACTGCATTTGGCTGAGAAAATTTGAGCCTTTCTAAAATTATTGCAGAAGCCAATTTTTGTTGCTCTTCTATCGTCAAATCCTTCAGTTTTTTCCACTCCCCATTTTCTTTAACAGAAATTCCAAGCTCAGACAAAAATTGAACTGCTTGAGATTCTGAACCTGTTATCCCGGGGATAAAAGGATCAAAACTATGTTCAAGGGATTTGTGAATGGGCCTTGTATTTCTACCATATAATCTTATTCCTTTAGTAACAACAACCTTGCCCAAAATTTCTGCTTCTTCCAAAATCTTCCCAGCTAAACCTTTGAGCCTCCAACCTTCATCTTGCTCATCGCCAATTGCACCAACTATAGCAAGATCTATCAGGTCTGTGTTTTGAATTGAAACATTCTTTGCAAACAAGTAGCAAATCATTGATGAAGAAATCTCCTCTTCATTAAACAAAATTGGGTTGAGATGAAAAAGATTTAAATGTTTATATTCAACTGGCTCATGATGGTCTAGAATAAAAACTTGTGTCTTCTCAAAAATATCTTTAAGAAAATTGAGTTGTCCGCTTCCTAAATCAGAAAGTATGAAAATATCATTTTCTGTGAATTTAATTCTATCAATTTTTGATCTAGTTAACTGTTTAACAAATTTTAGTTCAAAATTTTTGTTCATTCTCAAAAGCATTTTTGAAAGGATTGAAGCACTTGTTATACCATCTGCATCTATGTGTGAAATAATCTTAACCTTTTTTTGGCTAATGATTGACTTGAAAATTTTAGCTGATCTCTCAATTTCTTCCAGAAACAAGTTATCACTTTTGAACCATCAATTTTGCTTTTTCCGGAGAATATTCCCAATCTTTGGGCAAAATTCCTTTTCTAACATAATATTTTCCAAGTCTTTTTATTTTAGATTCAAGATTTTGTAAACCTCTTAAAGAATGTTTATCGGCTTTATTTTTTTCGAGATGTGATCTCAAATTAACAGCCTTTTTCAAAAGACCTAATAAATCTTCTGGTATTTCTGGGTAAAGCTTCCTTTCTTTCATTATTTGACTTATAGATTTTTTTGTTATAGTTTTGACATCTGGAATTCCATATTGATCTCTCAGTATGGTCCCTATTTGTGCAGAAGTAAGTCTTTGTCTTGCTAATTTTTCAATTATATCTTCCACTTCTTCTTTTTTCATTTTAACCCATCTGGGCACAATTTTCACTGGAGGTTTATGGCTTCCTGCTTTTCCTTTTTTCCCAGAGTATATTCTTGCCATAAAATCACTAATATTCTTTTAGATTGAAAATTAATATTTAAAAACTTTAAATCAACTTAAAAATTCTTTAACGAGCCAGGTTGAAACAAGGATAACAGTTGAAATGAAGCTTAAGAAGCTTCCAAACATTAATAAAATTGCGGCCAAGCCTTTTGGGTTTATTATTGATAGTAGAAAGCCCAAGGACAGAATAACCACACCAACAACTATCCCAAGAATAGAATAGTTTTCTGCGGTTTCAAATTTATCTTTACCTTTCAGTTTTTCTTTCAGCATACCTAGCTCGAGCTTCAATTTCTTCCACCTTTTTTAAAACTTGCTCTGCATTCTTATATTCTTGTTTGTATCCTTTAACTATATTTTCCCAGCATAAACTTAAAATCTTGAAGTGAGTTGCTTTCAAAGCTTCAAAAAGAAGGTTAAGATCAACTCCTTGGTCTTCTATTTTTTTCGAGAAAAAACCTAGGCCAAAATCGATGAAGTAAATTTGATCGTCTTTCAATATCATATTTGAAGTTGTTAAGTCACCGTGAATTATTCCTGCAGAATGAAGCTTTCCTATAAGTCTGCCTACCTCAAAAGATATCTTTTTGATGGTTTTTTCATCAGCTCTTGAAAAAAATTCTTTCAACCTTTCTCCTTCAATAAATTCCATAACTATTTTAAAATTTTTATAGTCAACTTCAAAAATTTTTGGTGTAAGCACGCCAACTTTCCTTGCTTCTGTCAAAAGCTTTACTTCTTTTCTCGTTCTTTCTTTTCTTAACTTAATATCAATTTGATCTATCCTGTAATTCTTCTTAATTCTCTCTTTAACAAGAACTTTTTTATTTTCAATCTCACTTAAGTAAAGAACCGCTTCTGCACCCTGTTTTAAAATCATAAAACAATTCCTCAGGGATCTTTAATTCCCTCTTCAGTAATTTTGAAAACAGCTTCGCCTTCTGGCAAGCCAGGAGAATCAACTAGCCTTGCTATTCTCATTCCTTCTTTTCCTCTTCTTAAGTAAAGCCTGTAAGTTGCCATGTGTGCAAGAATTGCTCCGCCAGAAGCTCTTACAGGGTCGCCAAACATAACAGAAGGATCCATCAAAACTTGGTTTGTGATGTAGA
>JAVZHJ010000015.1:0-15270 GCA_038998365.1 Candidatus Aenigmatarchaeota archaeon
GGAGAAAAAATCAAGGCTTTTAGTGTAGAGTTTGCCAATGTTATCGATCCCAAAACAAATTCTACAAAAAGAGTTAAGATTTTAGATGTCCTAGAAAATCCAGCAAACCCACACTTCGTGAGAAGAAAAATAATAACAAAAGGTACAATAATAAACACCGAGCTTGGTAAAGCAAAAGTCACTTCCAGGCCTAGCCAGCACGGCTTAGTCAATGCTGTTTTAATTGAAGAAAAGAAATAAAACTTTTTAAAAACCAAATTCCATTTTCTTTTACTATGAGTGTCAAATCTTTCTATCAATCCCAATTTTTAAGGTCTTTGGCAGAAGCCATGATTTCACCATTCCTTTCAGTCTACTTGCTTTTTTTAGGAGCAACCAAAGCTTTGATAGGTTTGGCTTCAACCCTTCCAAACCTTGCGAGTCTTTTATCCCAGCTTTTTTGGGGCAGTTTTAGTGAAAGCACTCACAAGAAAAGAATTTTCATAATTTTTGGGGGCTTGGCATGGGCTTTAATGTGGATTCCAATAGCTTTGGTTAAAGACCCATTGCTTCTTGTCTTCTTATTAGCATTTCAAGCTTTACTTTCATCAGCTTCAGCTCCAGCTTGGACTTCTTTACTTATTCGTATAGTCCCAAGCTATAGAGTAGCTCAAGTTCAAGGAAACTTGAATGCAATAGGAAATTTTGCCAATTTAATTGGAACTTTGGTTGCTGGTTTGATCTTGAACAATTTCGGTTTCACACCTTTCATATTTTACATAATTACTTTCTTGGGTATTATGAGCAGAGTTCCATTTTTCCACACGAAAGATGTAAAAATGATATCTAATAGCGATAAAAGCTTGTTAACCATCTTGAAAAGGGCTTTCAATTTTTCAAGAATTAAGAATGAAAAAGAATTGATTAAGCTCATAACAGCAATAACTTTTTTGAATTTTTCTGTTTCTTTGGCAGCTCCATTCCTTTCTGTTTATGTTGTCACAGGGCTTGGCGGAAGCGTAATAAACATTGCTATGCTATCAATCATAGCGGCAATAACAACGATAATTTTTTCAAGGCCTTGGGGAATCGTCATCGACAGAATTGGAAAAAAGTTTGTAATGCTAGCTTGCATAATACCAGCTTCTTTCATCCCATTGATTTATGCTATTTCACCAAGAGTAGAATGGGTTTACTATTATGAAGTTGTCGGTGCTATGTCTTGGGCAGGTTTCAACCTTGCAACTTTTGCTTACCTTGCAAACATACTACCCAAAGAAAAAACAGATTCTTCCATAAGCTTTTACAACCTTTTCGCAGGTCTTGGTTCTTCTTTCGGTCCTATCGTGGGAGGAATTCTCTCAGAGTTCATAGGATTTCAAAATCTATTTTTCCTCTCCACTTCCTTAAGACTTTTCACAATAGCATTGATAGAAAGATTGGAAGAAAAGCCATGCTCGAGGCCAAGATTTTCCGGAATCTTTTTTGAATTTTTTGGTTTGGGCTATAGGATTGAAAACTTTGTTAGCACTTATTCTCTTGTGATGACAGAAACTTTAAGACAAAGCATAGATTTTTTCAATTTCAAAAAACACTTGAAATTAGCTAGCTTTTCTTTGCGTAAAGGCTCCAAATTATTAAAGCAAAGATTAGGTAAGAAAACCCGGTGAGTAGAGAAATTATGTTGAGTCTAAGCTCCAGTGCTTCTTTTTCAGGAAAAACAGAAGAATAAAAACTTATTCCAATTAAACTTATCCCTATCAATATCAAAATAAACAGAAGGTATTTAATGTACTTGAGCTCCATGAAATTAATTTATTTTCTGGTAAAATAAATTTATCTTATGGACATAAGGCAAATTTTATTCATCATAGGCTTAATGTTTTCTAACCCCATATTTCCAGACTGGGGATTGCAATTCATGGTCTCTCTTTTAATAGGACTTTTATTACCAGATTTCATCATTGCTCCTATAGACAAACTTGTTAGAAAATTACCAGGCGTTGAGAGGTTTGTGAAATTTTTGGGTAAAAATAAAAGAGTGAAAACAATAATACCAAGGATTCTTGCAGGCTATTTCTTCACTTACTTAATAGGGTGGACTCTTCTCTTGATAGGATGGCTTTCTTGGTTTGAAGTTACATAAAGGTTTTATTCTGATTATGCTAAATAATTTTGATGATTGACGTTCATTGCCATCTGGAACAACCTGACTATGATTCTGATAGAGAGGAAGTAATAGAGAATTGCAAAAAAGAGCTAAAAGCGATTATCACCTCTTGTGCTCATCCGAAAGATTTTGATCTAACTATGCAGCTAGTGGAAAAACACAAGGGCTTTGTTTTTGCTACGGTCGGAATCCATCCAGAGTACATAAAAGAAGTGAGCGAGAAAGAAAAGGAAGAATTCTTCGAGCTTGTGAGGAAAAATAGAGATAAAATAATTGGTATAGGTGAAGTTGGTCTAGACTTCATCATAGAAGAGCAAGAATGGAGGGAAAAACAAAAAGAAATGTTTTGCAAGTTCATATCTTTAGCAAAAGAGTTGAATATGCCCTTGATAATTCATGCTAGAAAAGCTTTTGCAGAAGCAATTGAAATTTTGGAAAAACAAGAAGCAAAAAATGTTTTGATGCATTTCTTTTCTGCTAAAGAGCTTTTAGACAAAGTGAAAGAAAATTTCTGGTACATTTCTGTTAACACGACAGTGTTAACAAGCAAGAAGATAAAGAAAATTGTTAGGGATATGCCAATAGAAAGAATTCTTACAGAAACAGATGCTCCTTGGCTTGGGCCAGAAGGAAAGAGAAATGATTCCCGATCAATAAAGCTTGTGATTAAGAAAATTGCGGAAATAAAGAAATTGAGTGAAGAAGAAGTAGAGAAAAAAACAACAGAAAACGCTATTAATTTCTTTAACCTTGAGTTTTAGTTAAAAATAAAAAAAGGGGGAAAGCCTATCTCTTCTTGGCAAGGTCAAACACTGTCTTCAAAGCAACTATAACTACAGCTGGTGCAACGAAGTGCAAAATGTTGGCAATTATTGGTCCAAGAAAAACTCCTATTATAGGCAAAGTCTCAAGGCCAGCTGAACCAGCCATCAATAGTGCAATTGCTGAGACCAAGAAAGGCGTGGTTTCTTTTGCACTTATGTTCAAGAAGCCAACTATTAGACCTAGAATCACAAGCACAACTGCCACCCAGCCTCCTGTTAGCATCACTAGACCTGCTAAGACCGCCAAGATTACTCCTACCAAGAAGGCATACTCTCCTATTCTTGTCTTCATTCAAGCACCTATAGAAAACTTAATTTTTAATTTATAAATCTTTGTTGAGTTCGTATAGCAAAGGAAAAAAGTTTAAAAGATTATTTGTTTAATTAAGAAAAAGTTGGTATGGGAGAAGAGACTAATATCGCAACTAATGAAGAAACTCAAAAAGAAAAACCAGAAATACAGTCTTTACCAACACAACAAAAACTACCAAGCTTGCCTGATGATCTTTTTAACCCTATAGTTGTTGAAGATTTAGGAAAATTGATAGAAGAATCAATAAAAAAAGAAGAAAAAAAGGAATTAAAAATTCCAGAAGAAGATTCTCGAAACCTAATATTTCTTGAAACATATTTAAAGAGTTTTGGAATAGAATATTGGGAAAAATATGATGGGGAAATGATAGATATCTTAGGTCTTGGTGCCAAAGAAAAAGTTGATAAAGCTATAAATGGGTTTGAAAGGGGAGATTTTCAAAGAACATATGGTTTACCAGATTATAATTTTAAAATTGTCTCAAGAGGTTCTGAAAATAGAATGTTAATAGCTTATAATAACATATTCATTAGATTGAGATTCTACTCGACTTGAAAGGTATTAAACAGCAGCTGCGCATTCATCTTAAGAAATCTTGTATCTCAAGAAAGCTCCAATCCCACCAAGCTCTTTGAACTGAATTCCCTCGCTGGTTTCTGTGGAAATGTATTCCACTCTTGTTCCCAAAGAAGAAGCTTTTTCCACGAGTTCATCCAAAAGCTCTCTGCTTTCTTCTTCTATCAGCTTTTGTCCGCAATTTGGGCATTTCTGCTTTTCAACCAAAAATCTCGGCAAATCTTTTTCTTCAGCAAATCCACAAACACATTTAAACTTAACATGAAGCCAGTTGAACTCTTCTGATATAAGCAACAAATCAACAGCTCCTGCCTCCAAAGCTTTTTTAGTTTCTTCAAACCCATAAACAACATTTCCATTGTTTTTCAGCTCAGTAAAGAACTTTTGCATGATTTCTCTCTCTTTCGAAATCATCGCTTCTTTGAGCAAATCTTGAGCTTTGAAAACAAGCTCTTCTAAGCCATATTCATCAGTCGAGCCAATATCCTTAACACCTAAAACTTTCTTTTGAATTTGGTAATGCAAATAATTCTTATCATAAAATGTTTCTTTGACAGGACCAGGACCACCTATAAGCACGCCTTTCAATTTTTCTTGCTTGAGCAGAAGATTCGAAGCTTCTTCCCCAACTTTAACCAAAAACTCATTCAAGGCGTCATCCCTAAGCCTATCATATCTTTTCTGACTCATCCCACCTTTTACAGTCTTGCTCGGCACTGTTGATTCCAAGCTTTTCAACTTTTCAACCTTCTTTCCTTTAAGTAAGCCTATAGTTGCTTCTTTTGCATCCAAAACTATTAACCCATAAACCTCTTTTTCGGATATCAAATCCCTTAAAGGATCGAGAACAAAAGTTTGATCACACCAATAAATTTTTTGTGAAATAGGAACAGGTGGCTCATAGCTCCAAAGCCTTATATCATCTCTCCCCTCAACCTCAGAAACATTACCACAAAATATTACCAAACCATTGTCAGGAGTTTTCCTGAAAAGCTTCAAGTGTTGCAAAATTTTTTCTAAAGCTGTTAAAACATTTTTTCTTGTTGTCTTGCTTTTTATGTTGCTTGCGGTACCTTTTTCTTGAAAGAGCTGATTTACAGCTTCGGCTAAATTGTAACCAGCAGGAATATAAACACTAACCAATTCCGTGTGCCTTCCTTTTATTTTTTCAAGCTCTCTTATCAACTTCTTCAGCTTCAGCTTCTCTTCCTCTTTTATTTCAACCATGCTGTTCACCTTTCAATAAAAATTCTAAGTAGCTATTTAAAAACTTATGCAAGAAAGTTAGTGATTGATGTTGTGCATCGCTTTCAAATCTTTCTCAAAAGCCTTGAGTTCTTCAGGAATTTCAATCTCTACTTTATCTTTAAGGGAAAGACCTTTCTCTTTCTTTAAATTCCAAACTTTAGAATTAAACTCAACAATCTTTTCAGTTAACTTCGAAAGCTCACTCTTCCATTCGGCTTTTGGAAAGTTTTGTAGATGAATTGATTCTTTGCTGTAAAGCTCTAGCCATATCTTTTCAGTTATGAAAGGAGTTATTGGAGCAAGAAGTAGCAAGATATTTTTAAGGCAAGTATGCAAAGTAAACCAAGCAGCTTCTTGTTCTTCTTTGGTAAAGCCTTGACCGTAAGCTCTGGGCTTGACCATTTCTAGATAGTGGGAAGCAAACAAATTCCAGGTGAATTCTCTCACTTTTGTGGCTGGGATGAAGAAATTGAAATCTTCATATCCTTTCAAACATTCTTCTATCAGCTTGCTTAGCTCGGCCAAAATCCATTTGTCAGTTTGAGCAAGCTTTGATTTTTCTGGTTGTGGGAAAGAAGAAATAAATCTGGCGATATTCCAGAGCTTTGTCAAGAATTTTGAAGCTGAAGCTATTCTTTCTTCTGAGCATCTGAAATCATAGCCTAAGCTAACTTCAGAAGCACTCCAAAATCTAAAGTTGTCCGCTCCATATTTCTCCAGAATAGGCAAAGGATCAATAACATTGCCTTTGCTCTTGCTCATCCTTTCTCCTTTTTCATCAACACCATATCCCATTATCCAAGCATGTTTCCAAGCTTGCTTGCCTGTTAGCTGATAGCATCTTAGCAAAGTGTAATAGAGCCATGTTCTTATTATATCTTTTGCTTGCGGTCTCAAGCTGTTTGGGAAAATCTTTTTGAAAAATTCTTCATCTCTCAAAAACTTTGAAATGAAAAGTGGGGTTATGCTAGAGTCAAACCAAGTGTCAAAAGTTCTTGTCTCACCTTCAAACTCTTCACTATTGCAATATTTGCACTTCTTGAAAGGAGGGTTTTCTTTCCAAGGCTGATAATATTTTCCAGGCTTTGGTAAGTTCGGCTTTTTACACTTCTTACAATACCAAACAGGAACTTCTGTTCCATAAAATCTTCTCCTAGAAATTGGCCAGTCTATTACAACAGAATCAATCCAGTTGTAGAGAATTTGCCTGTGCCGCTCAGGATGAAAGACAATTTTTTCAGCAATTTTTTTCACATCTTTCAAGAAAGGCAATTGCTTAAGATAAAACTCGTCTAACGAGATGATTTCTATCGGCGTCTTGCTCCTTTCGCAAATTGGAGTGCGATGCATTATACTTTCTTTCTTCTCGACTAAGCCTTCAGCTTCCAAATCTTCAACAATTTTTTTCCTCGCTTCCTTAACTTCAAGTCCAGCATACTTGCCAGCATTTTCATTCATTTTTCCATCCAAGCCAATAGCCATTATCTCTTTCAAGCCTAGCTCTCTGAAAAGTCTTACGTCTGTGGTGTCACCATAGCTGCAAATCATCACAATTCCTGAGCCAAACTCAGGGTTTGCTGCCGGATTTGCTAAGATTGGAACTTCTCTATTATATATAGGTAGCAAAGCCTTCTTCCCCACCAAGCCTTTATATCTTTCATCTTCAGGATGAACAAGAATTGCTTGGCAAGAGCAAATGAGCTCAGGTCTGGTTGTTGCTATTGTTATGTAGCTATCTTCACCAGCAAGCTTAAACTTGACATAAACAAGCTGGGTTGGCAATTCTTCATAAACAATATCAGCATCTGCTATTGTTGTTCTACAATCTGGACAATAATTGTTCGGCCTTGTTGCTTGGTAGATTAAGCCTTTTTCCCAAAGCATTAGAAAAGTTTCTTGCGTAAGCTTCCTATATTCTTCCGAATCAGTTCTGTAGTAATTGTCAAAATCTCCACTCAGCCCCATAGTTTTCATTATCTGTATCAGTTCAGCTTCCAAATCATCCAGAGCAGTTTTTGCAAGGGCAATGAATTTTTCTCTTGGAGTTTCATGCATCTTTATGTTGTACTTTTTCTCAGTATATCTTTCAACTGGTACACCATTTCTATCAATCCCAATTGGGAAATAAACCTCGAAGCCAAACATCCTTGCAGTTCTTGCTATCATGTCTATTTGGGAATAATGAGCTGCAGCTCCAATGTGCCATGGCCGACCTGAAGGATATGGGGGCGGAGTATCTATGGAAAAAATCTTTTTCTTGGTCTTGAGGTTGAAAAAGAAAATTTTTCCCTCTTCCCACTTCTTAAATATCTCTTTCTCAATTTCAACATTCCATCTATTTTCCTTTATTTTTGCTTCAAATGGCATTTCCTCTACCTCTCAATTAGAATTAATTTTGTAGATAGAAGTAGATAAAAGTCAAAGCTGTACCCGACGATCGCCCTTCATTTCCCTCAAAAATAGTTTTGGTGTTTAAGAATTTAAATCTTTAAGTCTTTTGAGAAAAGCAAAAGAAATTGTCTTTATCCCAAGCTTCTTAGCACCTTCAATTTCTTTCTTATCATGACCAACAAAAATTGCTTCTTCTGGCTTTAATTTGAAATGGTTGAGAACGCTTAAGTAAGTTTTTGGGTGAGGTTTTTCATATCCAATCAAATTTGAAAGAAAAAGCTTGTCGTAATGTTTTCCTTTAACCAAACCAAATTTCTTGTAAGTTTCAAGCCTCCACTTCAGAGGATGTACTGTGTCAGAGAGTATGGCAATTCTTATCCCTCTAGCCTTAATTTTCAAAAGGGTTTCCTTAACATTCCTCTTGAGCTCAACGTGTTTTAAAAATATCTCTTTATCTCTTTTAAGCCATTCATCTACTTTTGAGGAAGGAATTCCAAGCTTTTTGTAAACTAGCTTGTTAGCTTCTCTTAAACTGATTTTCCCTGTTACTATTTTTGGATAAAGTTTAAACCAAAGCTTTGCTTGCTCATCTAGGCTTGAACCAAACTTTCTTAAGAATTTATCATATTCTTTCTCAAATATTTTCACAACTTTCTTTGCTGAGTATAAAACACCTTCTCCATCGAAAATTATTAGCTTAATCATTAATTTTAATTTGAAAATCAAAATTAAAATGGTGAAGCATCCATTCAAAATAGGTTTCAGCTTTGGCTTAACCTCAGGAATAATCACAACTCTAGGCCTAATAGTTGGTCTTCATTCAGGAACTCATTCCACTCTAGCAATAATTGGCGGAATTCTAACAATAGCAATAGCCGATGCTTTTTCAGATGCTTTGGGCATTCATATTTCAGAAGAATCAGAAAACAAGCATACAGAAAAAGAGATATGGCAATCAACAGCCTCAACCTTTCTATCCAAGTTCATTTTTGCTATGACTTTCATCGTGCCAGTGTTGCTCTTTGACCTCACAACTGCGATTATTGTTAGTGTTGCCTGGGGATTGTTTTTGTTAAGCTTGCTTAGCTACCACATGGCAAAAAAGCAAAAGAAAAAAGCTTGGAAAGCCGTTTTTGAACATTTAATCATTGCTTTGATTGTCATTGTGGCAACACACTTAATTGGAGATTGGGTTAGCTTGACTTTTGGTTAAATTTAAATCTTTTAAAAATCACTTATGTTAAGTGTCAGAAAAATCTGATAGAAGAATTTTTTATAGTTATGATTGGGAAATTCGAGAGATAGTACAGATTAATCCAAAATGGTATAAATTAGAGAATCAATTAGATCTTAATTTTTATTTTTCTACTGAAGAATTTAGGGAAAAGGTTGAAGAAATTTTAAAAAGGATGAATTATGAGGTTAACGAAGAGAATTTAAAAAAAGCTTACAAAGCAATAATAATTTACACGAAACTTATAATGGCAGATATTTCTAATAGGCTTTCCAAGGCTTTTTACGAACATTTCAATGAAAATTATCCAATTATTCTAATAGGAAAAAAGGAGTATAAAAATCCAGGAATTAGGAATATTTGGCTTAAAACAATAAAAAGGTTAAGGGAAGATTTATTTAAGGTTAAGGAGATTGATGGTAGTAAAATTTTACCCCCAAACTTAATAGACGAATTTCACAAAAATAATTTTGAAAAAATTACAGGAGCAATAGAATCACAAGATGAAAATCCAAATTTTTTGAGAGATCCTGTGCCGCCAATTGCTTTGGTTGGTGTAGATTATTCGGCAGAAAGTTTGAGAAAAAACTTAGATAAAGAAAGTTTTCCAGACGAGAGACTGCTTGAAAATCAAGAAGGAAATTCACATGCAGATTATTTCCTCGATTTAGTAGCATTCACAACAGAATTTTCTGCTTGGTTATTGGATTTTGGTCTAAAGAAAGATGAAAAACTGTCTTTAAAAGATAAAAAATTTTTTAAGATAATATCCGATGAACTTACCCATAGATTAAGTGATTTATACTTGTCTATAGGAGAGGAAGAAGTCGAAGAAATTAAACAAAAAACGGGTTTAAATGAAGAAGAAATATTGTTTTGGAGAATTCCAAGATATGGGGTTATACAGATAAAAAATGAACAAACTTTCTTTGAAGAAATTGGCGGAAAACAATATGGCTATCAAGGAGAAATTTCAAGATTCATAAAAGAAAGAGGCCCACTTTATGCAGGTAAGCTAGAAGATTTAATTAAATTTTTTGTTGAATCAAAAATTTTAAAAGAACAAAACTTAATTATACAATAGGCCTTGCTCTTGACGCCTCTGTCAAGCGATGAGTCGAGCAAGCAAGGAAACAGATGCACGAGGCAAGGCTACACTAACAATCTTCTCCAAACCATTCTGGCTTTCTTCTATTTCTGAATTTCCCATTCTTCAAAAACCAAAGAATCACTAAAGCTATCAAGAAAACTAAAAGAATTATTAAAGCAGCCCATGCAGCTTCTGGCAAAACAAACTGGCCAGTTGGTGCAACTTCTTCTCTAGTCTCTTCTTCACCACAAGGCAAAGTAGTTGTGGTTGGTGTGGTGGTTGTAGTTGTAATAGGTTTAGGCAAGCAGGTTCCACTTGAGCAACCATAATCACAATAATCAACATAAACCCAGGCTGTTGAGCAGTCTGAATATTGATAGAGTTGTAACTTCCAATTTCCATCACATTTGAATTCGTTCAAGAATTTTGCAACACATTTTGCTTCTTTCTCTTTAACTGAAAAAACTCCTGAGTAAATTGTGTCACTTTTGTCACATCCTAGATAAGAAACTTTAACTTCATAGCTTCCAGCTTCTTGAACTCTTGCAGTGCAAGTTAAAGTTCTTGTATCATGAGCAGGAACATAAATAGTTGGGTCAAGAGAACCATCACAACTCATCGGTATGCAGTAGGGATCTGTCTTGCAAACATAAGCATCAAAGCTAACATAGCCACCAACATCTCCAGAATTCATTAGCCTTACAGTAGTTGTTACAGTATCACCAACAAAAACATTGCTAGGTGTGCTAACACTCAAGCTAACCTTACAAGGCTCTTCTGGTTTAGGTAAGCAAGCCCCACTTGAACAACCATAACTACAATATTCCCAATTTATCCAGCTTGTTGAACAATCAGAATAAAGGTATTTCCTTTGAACCCGGTTTCCAGAGCACCTATATTCATTCAAATAACCTGCTTGACAAGTTGGAGGTGGCAAAGTTGTTGTAGTAGTGGTCTTAACACAATATCCTGCTTGGCATGTGTAGCCTGAAGCACAGCCTTGATAACAAGCGCCTATTTCAACCCATCTTCTCTGCGTTACAGTATAAGTACAGGTTGCTCCAATGCAAGTGTAATCTCTATACTCTTGCTCTTTCTCTTTAGTTCCAGTTCCACACTCTAAACCAGCAAGATTGCATCTCTCCCTACCAGTATCATACCACCCATCTTTATTCAAAACACAATAACCATTTTCACAAACATAGCCTGAAGGACAATTCTCTACAATAGTTTCCCAGCCTGAGCCATCAGCTTTGCATCTTTCATAGGCCACTTGGGTTGAGCAGGCGCAATATCTATTCCTAATTTCTCCTGGCGTACAGACTTGAATTAAAGTCAAAACAAGATCAACTCTTTTTGTCTCACCACAAGAGCAGCTTACAGTCTTGCTTGCAGTATTGTAGCCGATTTTGCTTGCAGTTACAGTATGACTTCCAACCAAAACTTGTTGTATTGCATGAGAATCATAAATCACATAGCTTCCATCAACATAGATATAAGCGTTGAGGGGATTCCCATATTGATCTTTCACATAGATGTCAAGGTAACAATATTGTACTGGAGGCGTTGGTTGAGCAACTACATTAAAGCTTGTAGTAGCGGAACCTTCTGTGCAACTATCTATCTTTGAAACAGCTTTTATGAGATGTGAGCCGAGAGAAATTGTTGATGGAGTTCTGTAAGAGTAGGAATAATAGCCATAAGAGTCGGTGTAAGTTGAAGCTATGAAATTACCATCAAGGTAAAGTTTAACTTCAGGATCAATTGTTGGTGAAGTAGAAGCTGTAACTCTTCCAGAAATTGTTATTGTATCGCCTTGGTAAATTGTGGTTGGATTAACTGCTACGGTAACAACTGTACTACAAGGAGTTGGTTGATAAGCTTCGACAACCTCAACTTTAGCAGTCCAACAAAAACAAGGATCTACTTGAGCAACTTCATAACAATCACTGCTAACTCTCACTTCAACTTCTCCAGTGTAGCCGCCTAGCACATATTTTGTCAAATCATATTCAGCCGAAGCAGAATAGCCTTCAACTATCTTGTAACCCGAGCCATAACAGCTTGGAGCAGTAGAAGCCCATGCTTGCTGCCAATTGCTCGGTGAATAAGGAAGGCCGTCCAAGTTTATGTAGCTACCACCAACTTTTATCCAAGCGGTGAAACATCTTGGATATTGGTCTTGCATGGAATTGTATACCGTTACCCTAATTCTCCTCGCATTGCTAACATAAAAAACAGCAGACTTGTACCTGTAAGTTTGGTCATAAGCATCGCAAACAGCTCTTGCTACCTGTGGCAAAATCAAAAGAATGACTAAAGCTACTGCCAAACCTTTGGTTTTCATAATTATCCTATGGATAGAAAGCTTTAAATACTTTACTACTAAAAGGTTATAAATTTTCTTTCAAATAGAAAGGCTTTCAGAATAAATTAACAAAGAGTTTTTCTTACCATAATTCAATTAATTAATAGAGAACAATGATAATAGCTGCCACTGGTGATGTTCACTCGCCACGCTACTTTGAAGATTTTGTCAAGGCTGTTGACGGGCTTAGAGTAAAACCACAACTCATGCTCTTGCTAGGAGATATGATTGATAGAGGCCAAATAGAAGAATATGAAAGAATTTACAACACTTTTTTTGGCAAAATAGCTTGTCCCATAGTTGCTTGTTTTGGGAACAATGAATATCAAGATTTGAGAGAGCAGTTAAAGCAAAAATACAAAGAGATAAAATTTTTGGACGATGAGGCTACAGTACTTCAAATCGGTTCTTTAAATGTGGGGATTGTCGGCACTACAGGAAGCTTGGATGAGCCGACGAGATGGCAAAAGGCTAATGTTCCAAACATAGAAAACATTTATCGATCTAGGATTGCTTTAGTTGACAATTTGCTCCAAAGGATGAAAACTAATATTTCAATTCTCATGACCCATTATGCCCCAACTTACAAGATTTTGGAAGGCGAAAACCCGAACTTCTACAAGAACATGGGCTCTGTAGCTTACGAGCAAATTTTGATAAACAGGAAGCCGACTTTAGTTTTGACAGGCCATTCTCATCGAGGCTTGAAGAGCACTTGGGTTGATACTGTTCCTGTTTTCAACGTTGCTTTGCCTTTAAACAAGCAAATAGTTGTCATAGATACGGAAAAAGACTTGAAGCCTGGAATAGCAAAATTCATCTAGTCTTAAAGAATTTTGAGATTTTTTTCCTCAAATGGCAAACTAAATCGTTTGCCATAGTGCCAAGACTTATGTTCAACAAGGCAACTTGACCTGTTAATGCTGAGAAAAAGGCGGCAATTGCGCCCAAGTAAGCATGATGAATTTTTATCTTCTTTTTACCATTAGCAACAAAAAGCCTTAGTTTTGGGAAATATCTTGTCACAAGCTCTGTGGCTATGAAGCCTATGCTAAATATGATAAAATCGAAATGAAGTAAAGGCTCTGTTAAACCAATCATTTAATAAAATTGGTTTTTAAAGATATTAAATTTAATTTAAAAAGACCAGATGAAAATCTTTTTTTAACTTAAAAGTAGTAAAGAATTTAAAGTTAACTGTTTATTAAAATAGTATGGCAGAAGAAAGAGATTGGAAAGATTGCTTGAATGAAGCTGATAAAGAGATACTTGCTCAGCTTTTGGATTCCACCAAGAAGCACAAGTGCGCCTTCATGCAAGCTGAAGACGTGAAGGTGGCTCAGCTCTGGTGTGCCCTGGTTGAGATGAGGAAGCAGATGATAGAGCTTGAGCAGCTTGTGGGAAAAGTTGCTGAGCCTTTCAGGGCAATAGTAGAGATGGGTGAAATAGAGAAGAGAAAGACAATAGACAGGATGGTAAGAGAGATACTAAGACCAGAGCCTGATCACGAAGAGGCTACCAAAAAGCTAGTAGACAGCTTGATGAAATTCTAAGCTTTAAAGCTGGGCAAAAATTGAGATTTTGCTAGTTCTTTTTGTTTTTTTAGCTTTTGAGCCTGAAGCAAGCGGGCAAAGGCCATTGCTTACTTTTCAAGTGATATCTTATGCATAGGCAGCAGATACCATGTCTTTCACAGCTCACTTCTTCACAAGGACAATCTTTTTCATTGATTTCTTTGTTTGGACAAGCTTTCCTCTCAGCCATAAAATTAATTTTGAAACTTTTAGTTTAAAAACACCATTGGAGATTTTCTTTTATGACCAAATTTCTTCCTAAGGTTGAAGCAAAATCTTTAAGGATTTTTTCTGCTTCTTTCTTTTCATACCAATAAACTGCAAGCCCGTTTTTACCATAGAGCAAAGAGAGCAGGCCCGGCTTTACCTTATGTTTAAATTTCCTTTCTACAGTTTTTCTTTCATCATCATATTCTTCTTTCAACTCTACTGCTTCCTCAAACCCATACCTTTTTAGAATTTCTACTAAAAGTTCAACTTTATCTTCAATTTTCTCCTCTTTTATTTCAAAACTAGAGTGTGAAATATGGTAAATAACTTTGAGGCTCATTTTTAATTTTTTGTTATAAAACTTTAAATTATGAAGTGGGATAAAAGAGCTTGGGATAAACTCTTCAAGAAAGAAGGAAAACTGTACAAGAAGATCCTTGAGGATATGAGGAAAATCGTGAAATTTTTCAAGAAAAGAAATGTAAAAAGAATTCTTGATCTAGGCTGTGGCACAGGAAGGCATTTAGTTTACTTGGCAAAGCAAGGTTTTGAAGTTTATGGCCTTGATATTTCTGAGTATGGAATAAGAATAGCAAAAAAATATCTTAAAAAAGAAAAAGTTAAAGCAAAGCTGAAGATTGGTGATATCTATAAGAGATTACCTTATCAAAATGATTTTTTTGATGCCATAATCAGCACGAAAGTGATACATCACGCCAGGATAGAAAACATCAGAAAAGTAATAAGAGAAATAGAAAGGGTTCTCAAGCCAAATGGCTTGATTTTTATCACCGTTGCCAAGAAAAAGTCCAAAAAAGAAATACCAAAAGAAAAGCTTTGGAAAATAAAATTCATAGCACCGAGAACTTTCATGCCATTAACAGGTTCTGATAAAGGGATGATTCATTTTTGGTTCAACAAGAAGCTTTTGAGAAAAGAGTTCAAGAATTTCAAGATTTATGATATTTGGATTGATTCAGAAGACCATTATGCTTTGCTCGGTGAGCTAAAAGATGGACCGGCCGGGATTTGAACCCGGAGTCTCTGTCTTGCGAAGACAGTGTCTTAACCGTTAGACTACCGGCCCTTTAATCGCTTTCACACTCTTAATAACTTTTCTATAATCTGCATTTTTAATTCTTAGTGTATAACTATCAACCTTTTTGTTAAAATAAACAGAAATTTTTAAACCTGTTTTCTTAAATAATAGAATTAAAGATAGAAAGAAACGATCTACTATTGATCTGCCAGCACTTCAATAAAACATAAGTAAAAATAAGATAATATTAAAAT
>JAVZHJ010000016.1:0-7648 GCA_038998365.1 Candidatus Aenigmatarchaeota archaeon
ACGAAGGAGTTTTAAGCTATGTTGCAAGCAATGATGGTGAGCTTAAAATCCCAATTAAATTCAGCATAATCACGCCTGTTTTAGTCTTGAACAATTCGATGGAAAACATCAGCATAATTATAAAAGAAAATTTTGGTGTTGATTTAACCAAAACTCTTTATTTGAACTTAAGCAACTTAGGAAATCAAAATTTAAGTTTGACTTTCTCTAATTCTTCTTCCAAGCTAGCTTGTGTTTCTGGCTGCAATAGCTCTTATTTCGCTTTATTGAATTTCAACACAACAAGTGAAATTGAGGCAGGAAATTCAAGTTTAATCGAAATAAACGTAACTTTCAACAAATCAATGCCGAAGAATTCTGTTTATGCCGGATGGATTTTAATAAATTCCACTAATGAAGATTCAAATTTAACAAGTCATCCTTACTCTAGCTTCAACATTTCTATCAAGCTAAACCTTACTGACAGAATAAGCGTTAAAATAATAGATTTGAAAAGCAAAGATTGGGAAAACGAAAGTGTAAACTCTTCTGAATCAAGTTGGGTGAATGTGACATTTTTGATGGAATTTGCTAACGGCACGAAAATTCTTCCAACACATAGCTTGTTCAATTTAAGTAGAGCAAATGTATGGCTATATGAGCCGAACGCCTCTTATTCCACAGGAAATCTGAATTTTGTTAACATATCGAACTCAAATGACTGGGTGATAAATTTAACGATACCCGAAAAAACTTTTGGAGGAATATATTACATTCACATCAACTTAACTTCCTCTAATTTGACTTCAAATCCTTCTGATGTCTATAGAGGAGAGAGTCTTAATGATCCTGTGAACAAACAGTTGAGGGTAAACAATCTTGCTCTTAGGATGGATTTGACAGACTATCCTTCAAGCCTAGCCACAAATTCTACTGGTAAAGTTAACGTCACCATCAAAAATTTTGGTTTGGTTGGGGCGATAAATGCAAAGATAAAGCTTTTCAAAGGATCTTGCATATCTACAGTCACATTTGAATCAAGCAATTGTAGGTATTCTAGCTCCGGAGAAGAGGTAACTTTCAACATTTCAGCTTTAAATTACACTGGCTGTTACATTGTTTGGAAAATAACTTCAGGTTTAAGCGCTGGGTCTTGTGCTTCCAGAATAAATGGAACTGCTGGTCTATGGTTTGGAAATATTTCTTTTGAAACAGAAGTTTACTTAACAGAAACCACAACTACTACAACTACAATTCCCAACATCACTACAACAACAACAACTACAACTACAAGCACAACTACTACAACTACTACAATTCCCTTAGGACAACAGATAAACTTCACGGCCAGAATTCCGTTAATAACCATTGATTCCCCTGCAACAATTGAAATAGCTCAAGCCGAAATTTTGAAAATCCAGAAAATAACTGTTTTTGTTAAGAGAAATGTAAGTAATGTTGCTATAATTGTTTCTGAAAGTGTAAAAAATGATAACATTCCTGAACCAATTAAAATTGATGAAGGTCTTGTTTTTAAATACTTAGAAATTTTACCAACAAACTTAACTGATGAAGATATTTTAAGTATAACAATAGATTTTCAAGTTGATAAGTCTTGGGTGAATAAAAATGGTATTGATGCGGCAACAATAGCACTTTACAGATATTCTAACAACACTTGGGAAAAGCTTCAGACAACAATGCTGAACGAAAATTCAGATTATTACAATTTCAGGTCCATTTCTCCTGGCCTTTCTCTCTTTGCGATAGCTGGTGAAAAAACCAAAGCTTTCCCGACTTGGATAATCTTTTTAGCTTTGGGGATAATAGCTGCTGGTGTGTTGGCTTTCTTGTTCTGGCCTGTTGAAGAAGAAAAGCCAATAGTCAAGAGTAAAGAAGAAAAAGAAATTAAAAAGCCTTGGGAAGATTTGAAAAAGAAGTGGGATGAATTGACCAGAAGGAAAAGACTCTAAACCTTTCTCTTCATGTTTTCCAAAATTTTTATCTGATTTTCAATCCTAGCAATCTCTTCTTTTAATTTTTCTTTTATATCGAAATTTCTAGTTGAAGCTATCTTACTGTTCACTTCAGCTCTTTTAGCTTTTAACCTTTCTATTTCACTGTCTAAATCACCAATCATGAAATTACCTTGGTCTTGAAGAAATGTTGAAGAGCTCGAAGACTTTTAGAGTTATCTTGCTCTTGAATTCCGGCTCTAAAACTGCAAGTTGTTCGAAATTTTCTGCGCTTAAAACTTTGCCCATAATCTCTTTAGCACTTTCCACAATTCTTTCAACAGCCCGTGCATCAACATTTGAATACCTTGAAATAACCGAAGATATTATTTTATCAATGTTGCTCAAAATTACTGTTTTGTGACCTTCTAAGAAATTTTTCTCAAGAGAAGAAGAGTTGAGCTGCCTTTTGGTTTCGATTATCTTGCCAATGAACTTCAGATCTTTATGCTTGAAGATTGAAAAATCGCAAAAATTATTTCTGAAGCGCTTAGCATCTAAAAGCTCTTGAGTTGCTATGCACAAGCTTACTGGCATTAAATCGCTAATGGTTAAAGCCATAGTTATCTATTATTTAAATGTATTTAAAAATTGATTAAGGTGAAGAAAAGATGATAAGATCGCCAATAATAGTAACTGTTGGACACATAGACCATGGAAAGACAAGCCTGCTTGACAAGATTAGAGGTACTGCTGTTACTAGGCTTGAACCTGGCATGATAACTCAACATATGGGTGCTAGTTACATACCAATAGAAACACTCAAAAAAATATGTGGAACTTTAATTAAAAATTTGAAAATAGAAGTTCAAATTCCGGGCTTGCTATTCCTTGACACTCCAGGTCATGCTGCTTTTATAACTTTGAGGAGAAGGGGTGGAGCAGTTTCTGACCTTGCTATTCTTGTTATTGATATAACAGAAGGTTTTCAAGAGCAGACTGATGAAAGTTTAGCTGTGTTGAAAGAATTCAAAACTCCTTTTGTTGTTGCTGCCACAAAAATAGATAAAATTCCTGGATGGTATCCTTATCCAAATTCTTGTTTTTTAGAAAGTTTTAAGTTGCAGTCAGAAAACGTGAAAGAGGAGCTTGAGAAAAATGTTTACAAGCTTGTTTCGCAATTAGCTGAAAGAGGGTTTAACTCAGAAAGATTTGATAGAATAGAAGATTTTAGGAAGCAAGTAGCAATAGTTCCTTGCTCTGGTATAACAGGGGAAGGAATTCCTGAGCTATTGATTGTTCTAGCTGGATTATCACAACAATTTTTGAAAGATAGACTAAAGCTTTCAGAATTTGCTAAAGGTACTGTTTTAGAAGTTAAAGAAACTGTTGGTTTTGGTACCACCATTGATGTAATTTTATATGACGGAAAAATTGCGAGGGGTGACTATCTTGTGGTTGGTGGTAAAGAGCCCGTGGTCACAAAAATAAGGGCCTTACTAAGACCTAGGCCATTACAAGAGCTTAGGGTTGAAAAGCAGTTTGAAAGTGTGGAAGAGGTTAGCGCTTCTGCGGGAATTAAAATTGCTGCTCCTGGCTTGGAAAATGTGATAGCTGGCTCACCAATAGTTGTGGTGAAAAATGAAAAAGAGATAGAAGAAGCCAAGAGAAGTGTGCAAACTGAAGTAGAAGAAGTTCAATTTTTGAAAAAGATTGATGGAATAGTGATAAAGGCCGACACTCTGGGTAGCTTGGAAGCCTTAATTAAACTTTTGAATGAAGAGGGAATACCAATAAGGAAAGCTGAAGTTGGGCACGTGACAAAACAGGATGTTATAGAAGCTGAAAGTGTTGATGATAAGCTGAGAAAAGTTATACTAGCTTTTAATGTTGAGGCTTTGGAAGAAGCTAAAAACTTAGCAAGAGACTTGAAGATAGAGATTTTTCGAAATAATATAATCTATAAGCTAATAGAAGATTATAAAGAATGGGTCTTAAAGGCTAAAGAGAGGGAAATTGAAGAAAAACTTTCCAAAGTAACAAGACCGTGTGAGATTTTGATATTGAAAGGTTGTGTTTTCAGGTCAAGCAACCCTGCTATTTTTGGTGTTGAAGTCAAGAAAGGCTTGCTTAAGCCAGGAGCTTTGATGAAGAAGAAAGATGGAAAGATTGTCGGCAAGATAAAGGAGATTCAGAGAGAAGGACAAACCATACCAGAAGCTAAGAAGGGTGATAAGGTTGCTGTTAGCATGGAAGAGCCTATTGTTGGAAGACACATAAATGAAGGCGATATCCTACTTTCAGTCATAAGTGAAGAGGAGATGAAGATTTTGAAAGAAGTATGGGAAAGATTGGGTGAGGATGAAAAAGAACTGTTAAGTTTTTAAGGCTTAAAAAAGAAATAAAAAAAGGTGGTTTTTTGAAGAATAAGGCTTTAATCGCAATTGCAATTTCAGCTGTTTTAATAGCCAGCATAGTAGAAGCAGAAGAGTTACCAAACCCGGGAATTCTACCAGACCATCCACTCTATCCAGTAAAGACTTTTCTTGAAAGAGTAAGGCTTTGGCTAACTTTTGATCCAGAAGCCAGAGCTAGATTTCATGCTTTCCTTGCTGAACAAAGACTGGCAGAGCTTAACGCTACAATAGCACAAGGTAAGTGGCAGCATGCTGAGAGATTGAGATATGAATATGAAAGAGAACTAGGAGAGGCTGATGACGAAACTAACAGAACATTCGGGCTCGGAAAGAATGCTACCGCCTTACTTGAGCATGTTTGCAATATGACTTACAAGCACATAGCAGTACTTGAAAGGGTTTTGTCAAAAGCACCGGAAGCCGCAAAACCAGGCTTGGAAAGGGCGATAAACGCTTCTATCAAAGGGCATGAGAGATGTTTGGAAAGAGTGGAAGAGCTTATAAACAGGACAAATGAGAGTTTGAGGATAAGAAGTTGTACTAGTGATGAAGATTGCAAGAGCTTGAATGTTTGGTGTCCTTTGAAATTGGGTAGGGAGCTCAGATGCTTCATACCAGAAAACAGGACAACAGGAATTTGCATGTGTTTGCCAATTTGGAATAGAACAAGAGTGAATTGCACTGACGATTCTGAGTGCAGAGGCTTGATTTGTCCAATGGTTTTGGGAAATGATACAGCAGTTTGTTTGAATGGCTTTTGCACTTGTGGAGCAAAGTGGCAACTCAGAAATAGAACAGAATGGAGAGAAAGGTTTGGTGAAGAGTTCAGCAACATCACACAAGCGATACAAGAAAGGATAAGGGAAAGAGTAGAAGCTGAAATCAGAAGAAAAGGTTAAGATTTCAAGTTTTTCAAGTGACCGAGAAAAGTTCCGTCTAAAAGGTAAATTTTAGAATTTTCTAAATTCATTAGCTTACTTATTATTCCCGATTCTTCACTTTCTACCAGCTTGCTAATGTTCATGCTTCCAAGCATTTGGTTGAAAGTTGGCATGATTATAACATTTAACTTGCCTGTTTTTTTCAGCTTGTATTTTTTTCTCACTTTCTTTGCATCAATTTTTCCTTTGACCCAAACTTGCTCTATATTTCTAAAGCCAAACTTGTCTTTGAACTCTATGGCAGGATGTAAGTGAGCTAAGAAAATATAGTCGCATTCCAAAAGCCTTTTGGAAGGCCAAGCATGGCCGTGAAAGAAGCCGTACTTACCGAGCTTTAATCCTCTGCTTCCATAGACTTCAATTCCTTTTGGTACTATTTGCTCAATTTCAGCATCATGATTTCCTTTGACAAGAATAACTTTGAATTTTTCTTTCAACCAGTCCAAAAATTTGGGAAGCTCTCTTTCTTCTCTTATACTCATGCCAGGAACTTTGTGTTTTATGTCGCCGATAATGATGAGGGTTTTTGCTTTCGTAATTTTTGAAAGTCTTTCTAAATCTTGCTGGAATTTTCCCCTTTGTGGCAGAATGGTGATTCCTTTCTTGAAGAGCTCATGCTCTAAGCCTAAATGAAGCTCTGCTATAACCAAAGCTTTTTCTTCTTGTATGAAAGCTGCTGGTTGATTGGTTATGAATTTAATTCCCATCTTATTCACTTTGTGAGTTCTAAGTTTTTATATTCTTGATAATCAATTTAAAATCTATGAAAGAAATTGGTACTGTAATTTCAACCATGCAAGACCCAAATAGTAGCGAATTCTCTTTTGTAATAAATGAAAGTGAAGAGAAAATTCCTGTGAAGAAGAATGAATATGTTCAGCTCAAGACAGAGCAAGGCTTACTGATAGCAAGAGTTTCAGAAATTTTTAGAATGAACAGATATTTCATGAGGGCTGAATCTGTAAGGGAATATGAGAGAAGTGGTAGAGACCTTAAAGAAATTTTTCCAGCAGATAGATGGGAATTTCTTGTGGCTTCTGCTATTCCCTTGGGAATTTTTGAAAATGGTAAGCAACTTAGAGTCTCTTTTCCTCCCTCGCCAGGGGAAAAGGTTTACAAAGCTGAAGAAAAATTGCTTTCTGAATTTTTGGGATTAGATGAAAATGGCTTGCTTGTCGGCAAAATGGAAGCACATGAACTTGAAGTGAAATTGAATTTAACCAAGCTGTTCCAAAAACATTTGGCAATTCTTGCAATAAGTGGTGCTGGTAAAAGTTATCTTGCAAGTGTGTTAATAGAAGAAATTCTTGATAGAAAAGATAAAGCAAGGCCTGCTATAATAGTTTTTGATCCTCATGGTGAATACATAGGTTTTGCTGAAGATGAAAAGTATATAACCAAAACAAAAGTTTATGGGAAGGATAAAATTTCCATAGCTGCTAGCAAGATTTCAGCAAGCTTGATGAACGAGCTTATACCTCAAATGTCTTCTGTTCAGAGAAGAGAGCTATCACCAATAATCAAAAAATTGCAAGAAGAGAAAAGAGTTTATGATTTTGACGAGCTGATAGAAGAAGTGGAGAAAAGTGAAATAAATCCAAAAACAAAAACTGCTTTGGGCTCTTGGCTCTCTGACTTGGCTTCAACCGGATTGTTCAGCAAGATAGATTCGCCTTCTTTAGAAGAAGTTGCAAGGCTTGGTCAGCTTACTGTTTTCGATCTTTCTGATTTTGTTCATCTGAAAGAAAGACAAATCATCTTGACCTACTTTGCAAGAAAGCTTTTTGATTTGAGGAGGCAAGGCAAAATTCCACCTTTCATACTTTTTGTAGAAGAGAGTCATCAATTTTGTCCGGAGGGGGAAGAAGCTGCTTCAGCAATTTCAAGAAATGTTATAGAACAAATAGCAAGAGAAGGAAGGAAATTTGGGGCTTGTTTAGTGCTAATAACACAAAGGCCTATAAGACTTGCAACCACAGCATTAAGCCAGTGTAACACCCATATAATCATGAGGATAAACAATCCTTATGACATCAAGCACATAGGAGAAAGCTCTGAAGGTGTGACTAAAGATGTTCTAGACATGTTGCCAGGATTGAAAGTTGGAGAAGCTTTAATTGTTGGAGAAGCTGTCAATTATCCTTTGCTTGTGAAAGTAAGGGAAAGGAGGAGCAAGAAGTCTGAAAAAGGTAAAAAATTGGAAGAAGAAATTCTGGCTTTTGCTGAAAGTGAAAGTAGAAAAGCTGAAGACTTAGAAGCCTTCAAATGATTTAAAATTTATGTTTAGATTTTCAGATAATAATTATGATGTTTTGGTTCTTCAAGAAAAAGAAAAAAGTTTTGCCAAAGCTTAAGC
>JAVZHJ010000016.1:7658-15229 GCA_038998365.1 Candidatus Aenigmatarchaeota archaeon
ATTGAGAAAAGCTGTTAAGATTAAACAACAGCCAAAGCAAGAAAAGAAAAAAGTTTTGGTTTCTGATTTAATGACAAGAAATATAATTTCTGTTAACCCTTATCTGAATTTAGAGAAACTCGTTGAAATTTTCAAGAAAAATAAGATTTCTGGTGCTCCTGTTCTTGATAAAGGTTTTTTCATAGCAGAGGTTAGTAAGACAGATGTGCTTAAGCTTTTGGGTAAAAGCAGCTTGGAAGAAATAGATGAAAAGGATAAAGAGATATTGAAGAAAACTTTGGTTGCAGATGTGATGAAAAAACCAATTTGCATAAGAGAGAATAGAAGTGTGGAAGAAGCAAAAGAAAAAATGGAAAAGCACAACATAAAAAGGCTTCTTGTTGTTGATAATTGGAATAGGCTTGTTGGTATAATAACTAGGACTGACTTGATGAAGTGGGCTCCAAAAGAAGAGATAAAAGAGACTGTGTCAACAAAAATTGATGAGATGATGAAAATTCTGGAAGATGGGCCAATAGAATGTGAGAAATTGGCGAAGATTTTGGAAACTCCTGAAAATTTGGTTGAAAGCTGGGCGAAAATTTTGGAAGAGCATGGCTTGGTTGAAATAAATTATCCTGCTATTGGAAGCCCGATCATAAAACTGAAAAAGTAGAGCGATATTTATACAAAAGAGAAAATTTATTATTATGGGGGAGAAGCCAGAAAGCTATAAGGTTAGTTCTGAGGGCATAGAAGCTAACGTTTCAATTAAAAAAACTTCTGATTTTGTTCTGCTTTATGAAGTTAAATTTCCAGAGATTGGAGCTGGAACTTATGTTTTACTTGACAAGATAAGAGCAATGCTTTTGACTGAAATACCGATAAAGCCTACTGAGCTTATGGACTTAACTTCAATTGAAAATTTGAAGAAGAAATTTTTTGAAAGAGGCCTGGAAATTTTCAAGAAAGAAATGCCTTACGTTGATGAAAAAACTCAGAAATATCTTGTTGGGACTTTGATGCAAGAAATGTTTGGCTTGGGAAAAATAGAATTCTTGCTTGCAGATCCAAACTTGGAAGAAGTTGTAATAAATGGTTCTAAAGAACCAGTGTGGGTTTACCACAAGAAATATGGATGGCTTAAGACGAACATAAGGATTGAAAAAGAGAGTGACATATTGAATTACGCTAATAATATAGGAAGAAAAGTTGGTAGGCAAATAACAATTCTTAACCCACTCATGGATGCTCATTTGCCCACAGGTGACAGAGTCAACGCAACTCTATTCCCAATTTCAACTCACGGCAACACAATAACAATAAGAAAATTCAGGAGGTCGCCCTGGACTATTACAGATTTCATTGAAAATAAGACCATAAGCTATGAAGTGGCTGCATTGATTTGGCTTGCTATTCAGTATGAAATGAACATGATTGTTGCTGGTGGTACAGCAAGCGGAAAAACTTCTTTGCTTAATGTTTTCATGAGCTTCATTCCACCAAATCAAAGAGTTGTTTCTATTGAGGATACTCGTGAGTTGCAACTTCCGGATTTCTTGCATTGGGTGCCATTGACAACAAGGGAGCCAAACCCCGAAGGCTTGGGCGAAGTTAGCATGCTCAGCTTGCTTGTTAACAGCTTGAGGATGAGGCCTGATAGGATAATAGTGGGGGAAATAAGAAGAGCAAGGGAAGCAGAAGTTTTATTTGAAGCTATGCACACAGGCCACTCTGTTTATGCAACTTTGCATGCAGACACTGCTGAACAAGCTTTGAAAAGGTTGATAAATCCACCAATAGATGTGCCGGAAAGTGTGATAGAGGCTTTGCATCTTTTCGCAGTTGCTTTTAGGGATAGAAGGCTTGGAATAAGAAGACTTTTCCAACTAAGTGAAATTTTGCCTGGTAGCGAGAAGCGTGGTCCCCAGCTCAACACTTTGTACAGATGGAAGCCCATGAAAGATGAAATAATAAAAGAGAATGAGAGCTATAGGCTTATAGATGAGATAAGCATGCACACAGGCATGGCTGACCAAGAGATTAGAGCAAATGTTGAAGAAAAAGTTAAGATATTGAAATGGTTGGTTGAAAAACAAGTTAAAGATTTGAATAAAATTGGCAGGCTCATAGCAATATATTATTCTTCTCCAGAAACCATAGTTAAAGCTGTGGAAAATGATGAAGATGAAGAAAAGGTTATAAAAAGTTGGTTTTCATGAAAAGAATTCCATTTGTTCCATTTCCAGTTCAAAAGGCTTTGAAAGCTTCTAAGCCTTTTCTTTTCATCTCAAGCAAGCTTGTCAAGTTAAACCCATTTCTTGCTCAAAAGCTTGCTCAAACTGAAATAAACGTTAAAGATAGGGAATATTTAGCTATAGCAATTTTTTCTTCCCTTTTCTGGTTTGTTTTAATCTTTTCTCTTTTCACCATAATTGGGCTTGCATCTGGCAGAAATCTCCTTGCTCTTTCTTTCTCCTTCTCTCTCTTGATTTCAGCTATTGTTTTTGCTTACATAAACTTTTACCCAAGTCTTTTGCTTTCTAGGAAAGACAGAGATGTGGAAAGGAATTTGCTTTTTGCAATAAGGCATTTGTTTATTCAAGTTAGGTCTGGAGTTTCTCTTTTTGATGCTTTAGTTTCTGTTTCCAAAGGAAATTATGGAGCTGTATCTGAAGAATTTGGGAAATGTGTGAAAGAAATTGCTACAGGGAAAGAAGAGACTAAAGCTTTAGAAGAGCTTGCTTTTAGAGTTCCTAATGTTGGTTTCAAGAGGGTTGTTTGGCAGATTGTCAATAGCATGAGAGCTGGAGGAGATGTTGGCAGCACTTTAGACATGATTGCAAGAAATCTTTCAGAAGAGCAAAAGGTAAAGATAAGAAAGTATGGCTCTCAGCTTAGTCCTTTGGCTTTGATTTATTTGATGTCAACTGTAATTCTTCCTACTCTTGGAATAACTTTTCTCATAGTATTTTCCACTTTTGCCGGGATTCAAGTTCCTGAAGCAGTTTTTTACCTTATCTTATCCACAGTTGTAATTTTCCAAGTCATGCTCATAGGTTTGGTGAAGAGTAGAAGACCGAGCGTGGAAGTATGATAGAGAAAGCTCATAGGAGAATAAGGTGGCTTTATCCAAAGAGGTATGTGAAGTGGTTAGAGCAGAATTTAGCCTATGCTGGAATTGAGATTAGGATAGAAAAGTTCTTGGCTTTATCTTTCTTGTACTCACTTTCTTTCTCTTTGTTGCTGCTTCCGCTTTTCTTCTTGGGGTTTGGGTTTTTGGTTTTTGTTCTTATGCTGAGTGTTTTCTTTGGAGTTCAGCTTGTAATTGATTTGATAGTGATATTGATTGGTGATAAGCGTGGGAGTTTTGCAGAATCTGTGCTTCCGGATGCTTTGCAGCTCATGGCGGCAAACATTCGATCAGGCTTGACTCCAGATAAAGCTTTGCTTTATTCTGCTAGACCAGAGTTTGGTGTTTTGGAAAAAGAAATAAAACTTGCTGCCGCTAAGGCAGTAGCTGGTGAAGCTTTGGAAGATGCTTTGCTTTCTCTAGGTAAAAAAATCAAGTCAAGAATAATAAACAGGACTTTCAATCTGATAGTTGAAGGTATGCGCAAGGGGGGAGAAATAGCAAGCTTGCTTGAGCAGACAGCTGAAGACATAAGGGAGCTCAAACTCTTGAAGAAGGAAATAGCGGCACAAGTTGGTATGTATGCAATTTTCATCTTCATAGCAGTTGGTCTTGCTTCACCAATTCTTTTCTCTTTTTCTTCCCATCTGGTCGAGACCATGAGTACCATAGGAAGCAAGCTGAAAATAGAAGAAACTTCTAGCTACACGACGCTTGGGAGCTTAAGGTTTGGCATAGTTAAAGTTTCTCCTGAATTCATAAGGCTTTATTGTTTACTCACTCTAACATTTTCTTCAATTTTTGGGAGCTTGCTTATCGGATTGCTGCAAGAAGGGAGGGAAAAAGCTGGTTTAAAGTACATTCCTTTGCTCTTAGCTATAAACCTTACTCTCTACTTTATAGCAAGGATTGTGCTTTCAAGCCTCATGGGTTTTATTGTCCCTGTAGCTGCTCTATAGCTTTAAAAGGTAGAAAATCAAAATATAATTTATGAAAGCGCAAGCAGCCCTTGAGTTTTTGATGACATACGGATGGGCAATCTTGATAGTAATTGCAGTGGTTGCAGCTTTGTACGCAATGGGTGTATTTACATTGCCTGGTGGCTCAATGAATCCTTGCAGTCCATGCTTCCCAACAGGCGGAGATATGACATATGTAGCACATAATTCTACACACCTTTTAGTAAGGGTTGGTGCACACAAAGTAAGATATGGTGGTAGTGATTACGAAAGTGGGCAAGTAATAACAGTAGACATATCTCCAACTTGTTCGGGGGTATGGGATAGCCAAAAATATTGCGACTTTAATTTTGCATACTCATTGCTTGTAGATTCAACAGAGCTTGGTAAAACAGTGCTACTAAGATTACACAGGACTTGGTGAAAGTTAATTTTTTCTTTTTATTTTTATTTCACCAAGACCCAAAGGTTGCCCAAATAGTAAGTTTTGTTAGGTATGTTTAGGTAGAGCTTAAGCTCTTTCCACCCATTGCTAGCAGCAATGTCCTTATCCACATACAAACTCAAAGCAACTATCATTTTTGAAATCGCTAAGTTGCCGCTAGCGTCTCTTTCCCATATTGTATGGAGATAGTATTCGCCTAAGCTAAATTCTGAACTTCCTTCCAAAGTGAAAGATTGAATTTCATGGCTCACGCTTGCCACATCTTCAGCAAATATGAAGAAAATTGGATCTGTGGAATTAAGCTCGTAAACTTCAGCAAAATCTTCTCCTTGCAAGCTTGCTTTCAAGTGAGTTGAATTCTTCTCAAGAATTATGTAGTATGGAGGCTTTTTATTCAAGCAGCTTGTTGCTCCTTCTGAAATTATGAAAAGGTCGAGCTTTCCTGAACAAATGTCTATAAGCTCGAGTGTTAAAGCCTTTTCAGCTTTTATTCCTTCTTCTTCTGCTCCTGGACCAGAAGGTGGAGCGGGTGGAAGGCTTGGGGGCTGGCTTGAATAATTGCTCTCATTTGTTTGGTTAAACTTTTGCCCTTGCAATGTGGTTGTTGATGCTTCTCTTTCTTCACTCTTTTCTTGCTGAGCTTGAAAATACTGGAATATTGCTTCCTTCACATTTTCAGGTGTTTGTGATAAAATTACAAAAGAAATTGCTAAAACGGTAATCAAAGCAAATGCCCACTTGTATCTTAACTTCATGATATCACCGTGACATTGTAGATTTGAAGATGAGTTTTTCCTTCAATTGTTGTTTCGTTGTCTAATCTAAAATTGCTCGGCATGCCAGAAATACTGTAAGCTCTTACATTGCTATTGGAGAAATATAAGTAATCTACGTTGGTTGCAGATGTGTTTATTGATAAGCCTGCGGAAAGCATCTTGTCCTTGTTGACAAAGCTCTCAAGTCCAATTGGCTTTTGCTTGAAGTATTTGCTTTGAACGAAATATTTGCCTTCAAGTCTATCTAAAAAGCTTGCTCCGTACAAGCTTGGATGATAGTAAGAATTATCCAAATCGTCTTTCAAGTTTGTTGTGTTATCGCTAAGATAGTTTGGCCAATGTGGACTCAGCCTTATGATATTAACAATTCTTCCATAAGTGTTCAAAGGATAGAGTGGGTCTTCGAGGTTCTCTATGCTAACAATTACTTTTTCCCTTGTTGTCCTAGAAAGATTTGCTTCTATCATCCTATCATCATATAGCTTGACTGAAAGTGAGTAAGAGAGAGAAATGTGGAAGCTGTCTTCAGGCTCTACCAACAAATCTTTTATTTCAACGCTTGTTTCAAAAGCTTGCAAGCTTCCAAGATATTCTATGCTATCTTCCCAATCTCTTGCTGTTGAGCCTTCCATCAAAGGCTGCTGAATTCCATCGATGCTTCCTTGCATTATTAGCTCCGCTATGGTGTCGTTGGAAGATTGTAAAGGATTTCCTGTGGTTACCACATGGTTTATTGCTGAGCATAAAGCTCTTCCTGCCATGATTTCAATAGACTTCCTCGAATCTCGAACTATGTTGTTGTAAAATGAAAGCATAGCTTCTATTCTATTTTCAACAGCTATTTGAGAAGAGTAGAATGAAGAAAGAGATTTTTGAATTGATAAAAATGTGATTAAACAAATCATCAAAAAAACAACAATTATGCTGAAAAATATCCCTTTCATCTTTCCCACACCAAGATTTTGAATAGGCTTGGACCCCAGAGCCACCTCACACCTTGAACAGCTTGTGAATCAACTTGCATCTCTTCTGGAGTTATTCCTTCTTCACCCATTTGAATCAAAAGCCTTTGTTTGGCATCTTCTATCGCAAGCTGAGAAGAATTGAAAACTCTGCCATAGCCTACTAAGCCTTTAACAAGGTAAGTGTATTCGAAAGAAGACCAGGGCAAAATATAGTTTGTGCTGGAGATGCTTCCACTTGGCTGGAAGTCCACAAGCTTTATTGAATTGTCACCAACAAAAATTTTGTTTGGGTAAACGTAAACATTCTCTGGAACAACTCGAATAGAAGGTGAAGTGAAGATCCAGAAATTGTTTATGGAAGCGTTAACCATGCTGCTAAAGCCTTGAGCAATGTGAATAAAAGCTTCGAGTATGTTTTTTTGGCTAGGTCTTAAATTAAAATTAAAGGTCTTTGGATTGCTCGCTGTCCCGCCAAACAAGACTTCTTTTGTCAAATCTATTTCACCATAATTGAAACTCGGATTCTCAAGCTCATAATAAACTTCTACATAGGATGAGCCCTCTGGATCATTCAAAGGATCAGAATAAATCCTTGCCTCTTGGCTTCCCCAATGGATATCGCCATAACTGTTCAAATAAACTGAAACAACATTTGTCCCGGGCACTAAATTATTTGTAAGATTTAGGGAAATTTCTGGGTTCATCACTCCAACTTTTTGACAGTTCCTATAGTAGCCTTGAGCTGTGCAAGTTGGATAACATGGCTGGAAAGATGGACAATAACCGTCTTTGTAAAAAATGTCATCTGAATTAAAATAGATTATCAAATCACTTGAATTCCTTCCAAAAGCGTCTCTTGTGTCGTCAACTCCTAAAGCTTTAAGGTGAAGTTGAGCAATAGCATTCTTAGCATTTTCTGGAATGTAGAAAGAAACCATAGACCAGGCTCCTGTCCTTCCAATCAAATCATCAAAATAAAACCTTTTCTTGAAAGTTCTGTTTCCGGTTGAAGCTTCTTGAGTCAAGTTATAAGTTACTATCAACCTCATACCAGGATGAACATGAGAGTGATAGTTTGGGGTACCTATCACAAGATAAATGGAATTGTTCCCTGGCTTGACTTCGTTTGACACATCAACTACACCATAAGCTGCTGTTGTTATTTCTGCGCCAAAAGATTCTTCTTGTAAGTAAAGCCATTTCACATTATCCTTCTTTTGAACATCATTGACTTTCAATTGTTCAAATTGGGCTTGTGATTTTGAAGTTCCAAAATGTATTGAGACATAAAGAGTTGCATTGTAAATTGTTATG